>JBPBPZ010000214.1:0-20248 GCA_050954525.1 Janthinobacterium lividum | reverse complement strand
GCTAGAGGAAGCGAGGGACTTCTGCTCTCTCTCGCCGAACCAGCCATGCTGGCAGTGTTGATCCTGTACCTGCTTTACGAATTTCTTCTGAGCCATGTTGAGGGCGACCAGGCCTATCTTCTTTACGCTGCGCAGCAGATGCTGCACGGCGTGCAGCTGGATGGTCCACGACTGATCGAAACGAATCCACCGCTTGTCGTATGGTTTTCGATTCTGCCAGCGGCACTGGCACAGTGGCTCCATGTGGATGTGGTGCTTTGCCTTCGGCTGGTAGTTCTGGCCATGCTGGCCAGCAGCGCCGCATGGGGCAGGCGGCTACTGCAGCTTGCACCGCAACAGGAGATGTTCGGCAAACGCGGTGCGCGTGTGCTTTGGGCTGCTACGTTTCTGCTGATTGTGGTGACCCAGCCTGCGGAATTCGGGCAGCGGGAGCAGTTGCTGCTGGCATTGTTGCTGCCTTACCTTCTGGCAGTCGGCACAGGGGCGGTACAGCGGCTGCAGGCCGGTGAGCGTGTGGCCCTGGGCCTGTGTGCGGGGCTGGCCGTGTGCTTCAAGCCGCAGCACCTGATCACATTCATCTGCGTGGAACTTTTCTTGGCGGGGTATGCCCGTTCGCTGCGCCGCCTGCGTTCACCTGAAGTGCTTGCCGCGGTCGCAACTGGCCTGTTATATGTCGCTGCCGTATGGATGTTCACGCCAGCCTATTTCACTGAGATCACGCCTTTGCTGCAGAGCACGTACTGGGCGCTGGGCGAATACAGCTATGGGGAGATGCTGCTGCAGGTAGGGCGTTGGCTGACGCTGCTTACCCTGGTGCTTGGTATCGCGTGGTTTGCGTTGCGAAAACGGCTGCGTGTGCCGCAACTTAGCGGGTGCCTGTTCGCCGGTGCCGCGGGTGCCGTGCTGGCCTACTTCGTCCAGCACACAGGCTGGTACCACCAACGGTTTCCTGCGGTGGCGCTGCTCGAGATCAGCACCGTGTGGATTGCTGCTGACCTTGGCTGCACACGGATACGCGTTGCTGCAGTTCGGCCTCGCTTGCGAGCCGCAGCCTGGATCGGGCTGCCGATTTGCGCGCTCGTTGCGTTCGCAACCGTGCTGGTCCATAAGCGGCACGCGCTACCCGTGCCAGACGACATGACGGCGGAAATGGAGCGCGTTCCACCTGGAACCACCGTGTACGCCTTTTCCGTCGGCATGAACGCGTTTCCGGTCGTTTTGGAGCGCCACCTAGTTTGGGGCAGCCGCTTTGCCCACCTGTGGATGGTCCCCGCCATTCGCGCCAATGAGGCACCTGGCGAGACGGGGCGCGACTATCACCATCTGGATCCAGCGCGTATTGCGGAACTCGGGGCGCTGCAGCGCAGCGAAACCGCAGAGGATCTTCAAAGAACACGACCGGCAGTCATCTTTGTGGAGCGCTGCGATGCAACCCATGCCTGCGAGAGTTACCGCAGCCCCTTCGATGCGGTGCAATGGTTTTCAAAGGACAGCCGATTTGCAGAGGTATGGCGCGGGTACCAGCTTGAGAAGTCAATTGTGGGTTTCGACGTGTACCGAAGGACCCAGGCGACAAATGAATGAAGCTTGCTCCTCCGCACCGGAGCCGCCTTGGAAGATGATTTCTCACCTTCTGTTCCGATCTGCGACAGACTTCAATTACAGGCGAACATGGAAGCGCAACCGGGGCACGTGTTTTCCATCTAATCTTTAGAAAGACCCTATGGCACCCACCCAGAACAAGGACTACTACGGCACGCTTGGCGTGAAGAAGACCGCCACCTCAGACGAGATCCGCAAGGCATTCCGCAAGCTGGCGCGCAAGCACCACCCTGACGTAAATCCGGGCGACAAGAAGGCAGAGGAGAAGTTCAAGGAAATCTCCGAAGCCAACGACGTTCTGTCGGACGAGAAGAAGCGGAAGGTCTATGACCAGGTGGGCTTCTATTCCGACTCGATTGATCCCGCGCAAGCAGCGGCAGCGGCACGCGGCGGGTATGGCAATGCAGGCGGCGGCTATAGCAGCGCAGGTAGCCAGCCGGGTGCCGGGCAGGGCGTGCCGTTTGACTTCGGCGGATTCGACTTTTCTGGCGGTTCGGGAGCGGGTCAGCAGCCGGGTGGAGCGGGCGGTTTTGGATCGTCGTTCCGAGACATCTTTGGCGGCATGTTCAACGGTGGCGCCGGACGTAGCCCACAGTCGGCTGCGCGTGGGCCGAAACCTGGCACCGATCTTGAATACCAGGTAGAGGTGGACTTCTGGACCGCGATCCGCGGCGGCACTACGCGCATTGAGATTACCCGGCAGGAGCAGTGTGGGACCTGCAAGGGCCAGGGCAGCGTCGGCACAGCGCAATCCTGCCCGGAGTGCAGCGGCAGCGGCCAGGTAACGCAGATGAATGGCCGTATGAAGTTCAATGTGCAGTGCCCACGTTGCGGCGGCAGCGGCAAGATTCAGCAGGCATGCCCCACCTGCCATGGTGAAGGTGCGATTTCAAAACGCGAGTCGCTGGAGTTCCGCATCAAGGCGGGCACGCGCGATGGGCAGCGGATTCGCCTGGCAGGCAAGGGCAATGCAGGAACTCAGGGTGCACCTGCTGGAGACCTGTACCTGATTATCAAGGCGGGAACGCACCCGGTGTTCACGCGATCGGCTGACGACATTCGGGTCACGGTTCCGGTCATGGCGTTTGAAGCCGCGCTGGGAACCAAGATTGACGTGCCGACGATCGATGGCCGCACGCAGCTCAAGATTCCACCAGGAACGCAGACCGGCCAGAAGCTGCGCCTGCGCGAAAAGGGCGTTCCCTCAGCGGCAAGTGAGAGCGTTCGCGGCGACCAGATCGTGGAAGTGCAGATTGTGGTACCGAAGATTCAGGATGAGCGCTCGAAGGAAATCCTGCGTGAGTTGGCGAAGTTGAACCCGGTGGATCCCCGCGAGGAGATGTTCTCAAAGGTGTAAGTGGTCACATTCGTATGGTGCTGCGGTAGCCGTTGTGCTGCCCAGCCCGTCATGCCGCAGTCGTGACCCCGGCTATGCTTGTCATGCTGCCAGCGCCCGTCATCTGAACGTAGCGAAGGATTCCGATGCGCTCTGGCAGGCATCTAGGATCAAGCTCTCGCGAGGACTCTCAGGGGTTGTGGCGGGTCAGCTCCCTCGGGATCCTTCGCTTTGCTCAGGATGACGGTCACTTATCTAAGTCGTTGGCTGGTTGTTCTCAGCCTGGATGTCTTCGCCCCATGGGCAGCGATGCCGGGCTTCCAGTTCCAGGCCACTGGTGATTTCCTTGTTGCCGTTCGAAGCAGGCAAGATCAACTGATTTGCCACGGCCGCAACGGCCTGTGAGAAGTTCGGTGCCAGACCGACGACGCGTGCGCCCAGCCAGGCCTGCGGCGTAATGGTGATCTCCGCCTTTCCTGCCACGGTCGCAGCGTAGATCTTGCGTGCAGCAGAGCGGGCTGCGATGGACACTCCCGGCATCATGGCTCCGAAGGCAAACCAGCGATATTCCTTCTCAACATCGCCCGCAAACTTCACCTGCACATGCGCTCCGGTGCGCATCAGGCCGGGGCAGACGGTGGTCACACGGATGCCCTTGCCGCGCAGTTCAGCGTGTAGGCCTTCGCTGAAGCCAACCAGCGCAAATTTGCTGGCGACGTACGGCAGCATGTGCGGCACGGCAATCTTGCCGCCGACTGAGGCAATGTTGACGATGTTTCCAGATCCGCGCTTAAGCATCTGCGGCAGAACAGCCTGGATCGCATAGAGCTGGCCGAAAAAGTTGATCCGCATGGCCTCTTCAAAGGCCTCGGTGGTCTGGTCTTCAATGGGCGCCACCTGCATCACGGCTGCGCAGTTCACAAGTACATCCACGCGTCCAAAGCGCTCCGTTGCGCTCGCGATGAGGCGCTCGCAGTCAGCCTGTTTGCTGACGTCTGCAACCACGATGTGCGCGGCATTGCCATTCGGGATGGCACCTTCTTCGTGCAGTTTGCCAAGCGCGTTGCGAAGCTCCTCCTCATGACGCGATGCCAATACCAGGTGTGCGCCCTGCAGCCCGAACTGCCGCGCGATTTCAAGTCCAAGGCCGCGGCTGCCTCCGGCAATCACAACAATCTTGCCGCGCATGGCGGTGGCGCGCTGTTGTGCGCGGTAAGCGGCGCTCGCGGTTACAGCCGCGCCAAGCAGGCCCATGGCAATGCTGCTCTCAGTAGGGTACTGCTTGAACCTGCGGCTGATGCTGGTCCACGCTGTGTTTGCGCCACGTTCCATAAGGTTGCCGATCATGCTCCGTCTGACGCCTGCACGGGGCACGCCCGTTGCGTCGCGGCTGCGTGCGATGATGGCGCTTGCGTGGAACGGTAAGATAGAGCAGGACTTCCTATGGCGACCAAACGACGATCCAAGGGCGCATACATGATCTCCTCTGTCGCGGAGATGTATGCCATTCATCCGCAGACGCTGCGTTTGTACGAGCGCGAAGGCCTGCTGCGTCCATCCCGGTCTGACGGCAACACCCGCCTGTACACAGACGAGGACCTGGAGCGGCTGGAGTTCATCCTGAACCTGGCCCGCGACCTTGGCGTCAACATTGCGGGCATCGCCATCATCCTGCAGATGCGGGAGCGCATGGAGCAGATGAACGCCGACATGCAGAACTTTGTCAGCTATGTTCGCAACGAAATGCTGAGCAGAATGCAGCAGCCGCCGCGTGAAGAATCCGGCCTGGTGCCCATGCGCCGTACCGTTCTGGTAGGCAAACCGGCCAAAAAACGTTGAACGCTTCGCCTGCACGCGTAGTTCGCTGGACGGCTGCCGTTGGCACGGTTACGTCGGCGATCTTTTGCGGCCTCGCCCTTACCGCTGCGTATCGCTTCCACCGGCGCAGGCGGCGATCAGTAGAATCAGCGCCAGCGTTCGCGCCGCCGATCAGCATCCTGAAGCCGTTGCACGGCACAGAACCCGCCCTGTCCAGCAACCTCGAAAGCTTCTTTCAACAGAGTTATCCCGCACCCTACGAGATCCTGT
Organism: Janthinobacterium lividum; assembly: GCA_050954525.1. Classification (GTDB taxonomy): domain Bacteria; phylum Acidobacteriota; class Terriglobia; order Terriglobales; family Acidobacteriaceae; genus Terriglobus. The sequence goes on along the minus strand of JBPBPZ010000214.1, from coordinate 15,222 downwards.
TTTGCGCGCGGCATGCCGACGACGCTGGGCTGCAGGTTGCACGAGAGATCGCCTCGCGGTACCCGAGGCAGCCGGTCCGGTTTCTTGCCTGCGGCGAACCTCTGTATCCCAATCCCAAGATGTTTTCGCTGGGCGTGCTGAAAGACGCTGCCGCCTACGACTACCTGGTGACCAGCGACGCCGACTGTCGCGTGGAGTCTGACTACCTGTTGCGGTGCGTGCAATCGGTGGCACCGTCGCACACAGTCGACGGCAAGCCGGTCGAACTTGCGTTCTGTCTGTACCGCGGCCATGTGGATCGAGGCAGCCTGTTCACGCACCTGGACGCTATGGGCAAAAGTGTCGAAATGGGCTCCGGCGTGCTGATTGCTGACATGCTTAGCGGCACCGACTTTGCGCTTGGCGTGACCATGATCCTGCGGAAGCAGACCTTCGATGACGCTGGTGGATGCGAGGACCTGGGGCATTACTGGGCTGAAGATTTTGTGCTTGGCAACAGGCTTGCCGGTGCGGGGCGAGGTGTCGAGATTTCGACCCACGTCATCCGCATGGTGCTGTCCGATGTGGGTGTCGGGCGTTCGTTTCGCGACCAGTTGCGATGGATGCAGAGCACGCGTCGGTCGCGTCCCTGGGGTCATCTTGGAACCGGTCTGACGTTTGCCATGCCGTTTGGATTGCTTGGCTTTGCCGTGGAGGCCGCCCGCGGCTCATGGTTCAGTGCAGGCGCATTCCTGGCAGTCGCTCTGGCAAATCGGCTGGTGCAGGCGTGTGTGGTGCTGCGTGTACTGGGCGAGCCGCGCCCCCTGTTCTACACGCTCATCTACCCGCTGCGCGACCTGCTCGGATTTGTCGTGTGGTGCTGCAGCTACCTGCCAGCGGACACGCGTTACCACGGCACGAGTTTTCGCATTATGGCGGATGGTAGGCTGCTGCCAACCCCGAGTGATAAGCAGACTGCCTAGCGATTCGTCAGGATCATCTTGCCGCCAGCGGTCGCAAAGACGCGAACCGGAGCGACCCTTTCCAGATCGGCAACGCGAGACGGCTGATAGGTAAGCAGATAGACGCGGCGCGGTCCGGCCCATGCGCGGTGGAGGCTGCTCTCATCCTCAAACACAGGTGGTGCATCGGGCCAGAACGCACCGAACCATGGCCCGTTGACACGCCCGTTGACCAACTGCAGCGGGTGTCGCGTGTAGAACAGCAGGGTCGATCCGCTGGTTAACTCGCCATCCAGCAGGACGGCATCTTCCGGTTGCACGACCTCAGCCAGGATGGTTGCCAAGCCCTTGGACCCCAGGATCGGATAGAACCGCGCCAGCCCCGCGTGTACGCACAGCAGAACGCCGCACATGCTGACGGCCAGCACTGCGTTCGCTGCACGTTCACGGTTCGCCGGACGCCCAGTCTGCCGTCGGCGAAGCATCCAGGCAATTGGCCCCACGCCCAGCATGGAGACGGACATGCCAAGCAGCGGCCCGCGAAAGAAGCCCATGGCTCCCGCTGTCAGATCGTGCAGATGGCCAAGCGCCAGGTTGTACTGATCCGGATTGCTGGTCAGCAGTTGCGAGATGTCCGCCGTCGCTGGTGCAGAGGGCGAGAGGATACCCAAGGCGCCACATACCACCGCGATAGCCAGTGCGACGGGCATCAGGAACCATGTGCTTGCAAACAGGATGCTGCGCCGCAGCGCAGCGTCGCCGTGCTCCGCCCCGGCCATCACGCCGCCAGCCATCAAGGCAAGCGCGGGCAGCGCAGGCAGTGAGTAGTACTCCTGCCGCGACGAAAGCGTGAAGAAGCCAAGCACCATGCCGCTCCACAGCAGCACCGTCAGCGCGGCCTGTTTGCGGCGCGAGTTCTCCAGCGATCGGTTCCGCCAGACGCGTGCGTACTGCGTCCATGCCGCAGGCAGGAAGGCGAGCCACGGCGTAAGCCAAAGGAAGAACATGGCCCAGAACAAGGGTATGGGGACCTGGCCGTAGTCGTGCGGGATGCGCAGGCCGCGGAAGCGCAGGAAGTGTTCGTTGATGATGTAGAACCAGAACCAGCCTGCGCGCGCGGGTAGACCCACACCCGCGGGCATTGCGATGGCCGGGTTGCGAAGCGCCGCAAGCAGATGCCAGGGCAGGGCGACTGCCGTGAAGACGGCAAGGCTCGAAAGCAGGTGCATGCGCAGCAGCTTTGACACCTGCTTTGTAAGCAGGGCGTACAGCAGGACGAAGCCCACCGGGAACACCACACCGATCAGGCCCTTGGTCAGCAGGTTCAGCCCCATGACCACGGCAAAGCCCCACGCGGGTCTGCGTGCTGACTCCCCATCGCGTACGCGGTCCACGGCGACAAGAAAAAGGTGGACGCCCACCGTCATCCAAAGCGCGTTCAGAATGTCGGGGATGTAGAAACGTGTGAACAGGTATGGGCCCAGGCTGGTGGCGAAAACGAGGGCTGCGTAGAAGCCGCCGCGCTCGCTGAACAGCCGCGTACCGAGCGCATACACGGCCAGAAACAAGGCAAGCACACAGAGTGATAGCGGCAGCCGGGCGGCCCAGTCATACTCGCCGAAGACCTTCATGCCCCCCGCAGCCATCCAGTACATCAGCGGCGGCTTGTCGAAAAAGCGGATGCCGTCCACGTACGGCGTCACATAGTCATGGCGCTGCAGCATCTCGCGGGCCACCTCGATGTAGACCGAGTCCACATCGTCCAGCAGGCCCGGCGCAAACAGGCACCCCAGGTGCAAAACGCACCAGACCAGCACAAGCACAAGCACGCCAACCGAGCGGCGCTTGCGCGCAGCCGTCACCTCTGGAATTGCTGTAGAGGTCTGAGTAGGTGCCATGGCTGGAAAAGCGACATTCATGCGCACTTCCATCTGTACGGGAGACGCATCGTTAAGTGCAAGCAGGCGTGCATGGCGATGTGTGCGTTACCGAAGAAGGGCACGGTCAGTGATGAGCGCCTTGCCTGAGACATGTGCCAGAACCACCTGCCGCAAACCCAGCAGATGATCGACCACATCACGCTTTTCTTCAGGAACGAAAAGAACCTTGCGCTCTCCCTTGCCCCAGCTTCCCAATAGGTCCTCGTTGGACAAGAAGATTGGCGGAGCATCCGGGAAAGTCGATCCAAACCACATGGACGTGGTGCGGCCCTCTACCAGCGGCAGAACGCGTGCCGTGTAGAAGGGGAGTGACGACCCAAAAGCCTGGTCGCTGTACAGCATCAGCTGGGTGCCTGGCTCGATGCTGCCGCTGCTCTCTGCCTGCAGAAAGCTGTCAGCAAGTGCTGCAGACGACAGCATGGGCGAGAAGCGGATGAGCGCGATGTGGGCGGCGATCAGAAACACCGCAGAGGTTAGCGCGACGGTGGCGGTGCTGCGTAGGGCCGTACCGCTTCGCCGCAGCATCCATGCGAGCGCAGGTCCCACGGCAAACGCAACCGCTGCCAGCCCCGCCGGCAGGCGAAGCGCTGCAAACGACGGACCCGTCAGGTCGAAGAAGTGCGACATGGACAGGGTGTAATCGCCCACGCCACGGTGCGCCAGAAGCTCACCAATGTCGCTGACATAGGGCAGGTTGCGCGCACTCCAAAGCCCTATCCCTAGGGCGATTGCGATCGCGGCACCCAGCAGGGAGAACGCGGCGTGCGCGCCTGTAATCCACCTGCGGAAACGGCTGTCTTGTTCCGCCGTGGCCAGGCCCGCCGCAAGCAGCACGGCCAGGGGCAGGTACGCCGGAAAGGTGTAGTACTCCTGGTTTGTCGAGATGGAAAAGAAGACAAGTATAAGACCGGCAAATACGCTCAGCAGAAGAACCGTGCGGCCCTGCTCTGTCTCACGCAGCACCTTAACCGGCTGCCTCTTCGCCCATGCCACTGCCGCTGCTGCAGGCAGAAACAGGCTCCACGGGAACAGCCAGGCCAGATGCAGAACCCAGAACAATGAGCCCGGCAGCTTGTTGTAATCGTGCGGAATGCGCCTGCCCAGAAAGCGCAAAAAATGTTCGTTGACGAAGTAGAACCAGAAGAACCCATGGCCCTGGTAGGCTCCCGTATTTCTGAGCCCGGCGAGTACGTGCCAGGGTGCTGCGATCAGCAGGAACAGGAGCGTGCCGCTCACAAGCCTTAGCTCGCGCCAGCGTCTCCACTGACCTGTAAGCAGTAGGTACAGCATTGCTGTTCCAACGAAGAAGACAATCGCAATCAGCCCCTTGGTCAGCACGGCCAGCGCGACCAGAGCGTAGGCAAGGTAGATGAAGACCGATCTGCGAGACTCCAGAGCACGCTGCAGCGCGAACAACGAGCCTGCCAGCAGAAGCGACAGCAGAACTTCCGGAATGAAGATGCGCGTGAAGAGAAACACGCCAATGGAAGTCAGCACGGTCAGGCCCGCATACAGGCCCGTTCGGCTGTTCCAGCCGCGTTGCCCCCAGGCATACGCAAGCAGCGCCAGGCCAAGCACGGCTAGCGCCTGCGGCAGGTGTACCGCAAAAGTATTGACGCCAAACAGCTGCATGGACGCAGCAGCCAGCCAGTAGGGCAGGGGAGCTTTCTCCAGGTACCGGATGCCATTGACGTGCAGGGTAACAAAGTCATGGGTCAGCAGCATGTTGCGGGCTGCGCTCGCGTGCGTCGCGTCGGCGTCGTCCAGCAGCGGCGGAGAGAACAGGGCCGTCCCGTAGATGATGATCCAGAGGGCAATCAACCACAGGGGATGCCTGCGAACAGCCATTCGTTCTTCCATCATGCTGCGGCCATTCCTCCCAATTGATTGTAGGTGCATTCCAGATTCAGACTTGCAGGCTCCCGCTGAGTGCAGAGCCAGAACGATCAGGCGCCGCTTGCATCGGGCTGTTCGCGTCGGCGTCGTGTAGAGTGCAGATGTTGCTGGGCTGGCGGACTTTACCCTCTAGCAAACCTCAGGAGACCTCCATGCCTACCTTTGCCGCCATCGATATTGGCTCCAACTCGTGCAGGCTTGCCATTGCGTCCGTGCAGCAGCACAAGCTGAAAGTTCTGCATGAGGACCGCGAAGTGGTGCGCCTGGGTGAAAGCGTCTTTCAGACGGGCGACATTTCGCCGGATGCCATGGCGAGTACCATCCGTGCCCTGAAGCGCTTCCAAAAAGCCGTGCAATCGCAGGTGGTGGACAGTGTGCGCGTGGTCGCCACGTCTGCCATGCGCGATGCGCGCAATGCAGCGGCTTTCATTGCCTGGGTCAAATCTGCAACCGGATGGACCGTGGAAGTGATCTCTGGCCTGGAGGAAGGCCGCCTGATCCACCTGGGTGTTGTGACCCACGAAGCCGGTGCGCGTGGCCGCTGCATCCTGATCGATCTGGGCGGGGGATCGTGCGAGATCACCCTCTCGGAGGAGGGCCGCATCCGCGAGATGGTCTCACTGCCGCTTGGCTCTGTCCGGCTGCAGCAGGAATTTCTACATAGCGATCCACCCACAGAAGACCAGCAGCGGCAGCTGCACACCTACATCGACCGCGAGATGCGCAAGCTGGAACGCGCCATGGGTAAGCCGGCAGTTTCGCTGGTCATTGCTACGTCAGGCGCGGCGGCAGCCGTCGCCGAGGCCAGCCACATTCCCTTGCCTGCCAGAAAGACCTTGCGAACCGCCTTGAAAAAAGCTGCTGCGGTCAAGCGGGCCAGTGGAACTGCACCGCTCAAAACCGACACGGCGTCCGTTCGCGTGCTGGCAAAACGGCTTGTAAAGATGACCAACAGCGAACGCCTGCTGGTACCCGGCATTGGTCCCAAGCGTAGCGAGATCATCATTGGCGGGGCGTTTGTCTATGCGGAGATTCTGGAACGCCTGCAGCTGAAGGGCTTCCGTTACTCGCCCCTGGGTCTGCGCGACGGCATCCTTGCGCAGATGCTTTCAGACAGCGACGAACGTGCCTCGGTACACAAGGCTGTCGAGCAGGAGCGCTGGAACGGCGTGCTCGAGGTGTGTCAGCGCTATGCGATCGATCTGAAACGGGTGGAGCCGGTGCGGGCGCAGGCGACCAAGCTGTTCGACTTGCTGGAGCGGGTCCATGGGTTGCCACCGCAGTTTCGCGAGTGGCTGGCGGCTGCCGCCATGATGAACGACGTGGGCAAGTTTATGAACCATCAGGGTCATCACCGGCACACGCAATACATCATCGAGAATTCCGAAATTTTCGGCTTTTCCCCTTCCGAGCGGACCGCAATCAGCGCCATTGCACGTTACCTGGGTAAAAGTCGTCCGGATGCCATGGATCGCCCGCTGCGCAGCATACCGGTGGAACAGCAGGGAAACGTCATCCGCTCCATCGTGCTGCTGCGCCTTGCGGTAGCGCTGAATCAGAACCGCGCCAACGACGTGGTGCAGGTCGCGGCGCGTATTTACCCGAAACGTGTGGTGCTGGAACTGCAGGCGGGCCGTGGCGGCGTAGACCTGGAGCGCTGGTCCTTGAACAAGGAAGCCGCTTACTTCCGGGAGATTTTTCGTCGCGACCTGGTTGTGGAAGTGGCATAAAGCGTCCGCACCACGCGCGGGTCCAGCATCCATTGCAGCGTGGCAGCGCCGCGCTCAAAGTTTAGCCGGGCGATCGCGCCTTTACGCATGCGTACCGCGGCAGGCGGACGGCTGGCCTTGGTCGCCTGCGCGGGCTGCATCAGCATGCCCAGAAACTGCACCAGGTTGGGGCTGTGGCCAACTACCAGCAGCGATTCGTGACCCGCGCACTCCACCAGCAGCTTCTCAAACTGAGTAAAGTTGGCCGAAGGTGCAAGCGCGTCCGAAAGCAGGATCTTCTGCTCGTAGCCGGTCTCTGTTCCAACCAGCGATGCGGTCTGCAGGCTGCGCTTCAGCGGGCTTGAGACGATCAGGTCAAAGCTCACATTCATGGACGTGAGCGTATTGCCCAGCAGCAGGCAATCGCGTTTGCCTGCCTTGTCCAGTGGACGTCTCAGGTCCAGCAGCGGATTGCTCCGCCGTGTACCCGCCGATCCGTGCCTCATGATGTACAGGTTCATCGTTCCGTGATTCTAAGCTGCGCAGATGACTGCCTGATGGATCAGCAAGCCTCCAGACCTCTGAAACCAGCATTCCGCCCAGGTAGAACGCGCGACATTGCCGCTGGAAACCGAGTTTCTCGAAGGTGGACTGGTAGTCCGGCAAGCGCCTGACACGCAGGCCTGTGAGGATCCGGAACGCCAGGTACAAACTTCCGACCAGCAGCTTCGCCGGGCCCCGCATGGCACTGTCTGGAACGTTGAATTCGGAGACAATCCAACGCGCGTCGTGGCTTAGCAGGGGCTGCAGCCGCAGCACCATGGCCTCGATCTGCTGCTCCTGAAGACAATCCAGAAAAAAGTGAGTCGTCACTAGGTCGAAGCGTTGCTGTTGCAGGGTGCCTGGAAATTCTCGGGACAGATCGGCGACGTAAACGGACACGCGGTCCCCGGGACCTGCCGCAATACACCTCTGTTTCAATGCGGCCAGCATTTTCGCGCTGCTATCTACCGCATGGACCTGTGCCAAGGGCGCAGAACGGAGCAGCCGAGCGGCGAACCGGCCATCGCCGTCACCCAGCAGAAGCGCGTTGCGCGTTCCGATCAGGTCCGGAAGAAAGTGGAAGCGGCAATGTTCCAGGGCGCGCCCGAAAGACAGGTATTCCATCCACCGGTACGGTCGTGCCAGGCGGTCGAAGCCGTTGCTCATCGGCCCTTGAACAAGGCCGGGACAAGCCACACGACAAGTGGAGAAAGCATTGCCGCGTCAGCCAGCGCACGCAGCTGGGTTCGGTCCAGCCGGTGGCGCATGCGATCCAGCAGGAACAGGCATCCGGCACCCATGGCAACGGCCATGGCGATACCCCTGGTAGCGGCATGCAGCAGAGGGAGGATCAGCAGCAGGGTGAAGCACACGCCCGCTGGGAAGTGCCTCCCAAGCCACGCTGTGTAGCTGTCCGTAGTGGTCAGGGCCTGCTCCCACCGGGCGATTGCAATGCAGTTCAGCCAGCAAAGTCCGCCAAACGCTGCCAAAACCAGGATCAACGGCTCCCTTGTCACACCCCGGCTGACAACCAGCGGCATACATACCGCGAGGCTGAAGAAGACCGCTACCAGTGGTTCCTTTGGCAGGTGAGGCAGCCGCAGCAGGTGGACAGAGGCAAGGTAAATGGCAAGCGGAGGTGCCAGCAGAAACCAGGCCATGCGCAGATGCCCAGGGAGCGCAAACAGCAGCAGGAAGAGCAAAAATGCGGCACCCGCCGCTCCTGCAGCAAAGCTGAAACGGTGCCGGAGATGAAAATGATGCCGCTCTTCCATGGCGCTGCCGCGCATGCCGTCGTGGATGCGATCGGCGGCGTACAGCATCCAGACCGCAAGCCCCAACGCAAACGGAACCGCGGCAGACTGTCGGACCTCAAGCTGATGCGCGAGAAAGCCGGTCCACAGAGCAGCCACGCACGGCGCATCCAGGCTCAATAGGTGCCAAAGCACCAGCGGCGAACGTCCGTGCAGCGGTTGTGCCGGCGTTGTAACGGCGGTTGCCACATGTTCAGTCTAAGCGCCTTGCGGGCGAACGCGGCGCGCTTCATTGCGCCGTGAAGCTGCTGGATACTCTGAAATTATCAACCTGCCTTGGACCCGGAAGCACACCAGTCTGCCGGGTCCAAGTCTGGAAAGATACCGTCCCTGGTCTCCAACGGCGCAAGAATGCCATCTGCACTCGCTGCATCGACCTCACCGCGCAGGAACTGCTGCCACAAATCCAGCAGATCTGCGAAGACGTGAGCATGGCCGTCGAAACGGCGTTCAGCATAGTCGCGGGCCGCACCTGTGGTGATCAGCGTGGGCCAGTCGCTGGCTTCCATTAACAGGAGCTCGCGACACATCTGGCGGGCAATCCGCTCGCCAGTCGTGCCGTCGCCCCACTGGGGATGCTGTGAGGCTTCCTGCACGGCAAGCTCCGCTGCGTACACCCGGCTGACCAGCGCACCTGTTTCAGCGTTCAGCCAGACGCTGCTATCCCCGCCCGTACCCCAGGACCCCTCCTGCATGTCGATGGCGGTCAACGGCCCGTGTGCTTCCAGGTAGTCGAGACAGCCGATCATGGCCACTGGGTGGTTGCCCGAGGCAAGTGCACGAGCGACATTCTCAAGGAAGTGCAGGCCCTCATGCCACCAGTGGCCAAACAGTTCCAGGTCGAACGGCGCGCACAAGATGGGCAGCACGTCACCGTCACCCATATTTGTCTGCAGCGTATCTTCGACCAGCGCCACAAAGTGCGCAGCATGAATCAGGCTGCGCTCCCTGGCCGACGCTGGATCGTAGGCCTGCTTCTGGTCCATGCCCAGGGCTTCGCCCGTTACGCGCCAGTAACGATGGCCACCAGGCCAACGCTTCTTGTGGAAGTCAAGATAGGCGAAGTCGCCCGGATAACCGAACTGTGCGCTCCAGACCTGAAACGCAGATCGTGGATCCCGGGCAAACGCCGTCACACTGCTGCGGCCAATCCTGTGCGGGTAATATAGCGACGGGTGCGCACCGCGTGCTGCATTCGGCTGCGCCATGCCGCTGGGTGCGTCGACTGGTTGCCCGTCTGCGACGAGGTGGGAATCGACGAACGTAAAGAGCAGGCCCGCCTCTGCAAGAGCGTCTTCCACGCCAATACGGTCTACAGGGTCTGCCTGTGTACCGCCGTCTGGCTGCACCGGAAACTTCCATGGGCCTGCGGGCCTGTAACCACACTCCGGCAGCCAGACCCCGCGCGGCTGTTGTCCCAGGTGCAGCTTGTGTGCCCTTACAGCTGTCGCAAATTGTGCACGCAGGCTTTCATCCGTGCCAAGCAGCGGTGCATAGCCGTGCGTTGCGGCAGACGTCAGCAGGTGCAGCGCACCACTTGCTTCCGCCTCTCGGAAGCCCGCGATCAGGTCGTCGCCGAGGGAGTTCAGAATGTCCAGCGCTCCCTGGAAAATCTGTTCCCAGTGTCGCGCAAGGTACAGCAGGTGCTGCTCGCCCGCCTGATCGAAAAACGCAGCGTCTTCACGTGCGGCTGCAACTTTGCGCTGGAGGTACTGCGGCAGTTCTGCCTGGAAGTCAGGATGCCCAAGCTGCTCTAGAAGAATCGGCGAAAGGCTGACATTGGCTGTGAACGGAACACTGTCAGCCTGCAGCCGCTTCACCATGCCCAACAGCGGCAGGTAGGTTTCTGCGGCAGCCTCCAGCAGCCACTCCAGCCCATGCGGCCAGGTGCCGTGATGCAGGACGTATGGCTGGTGTGCGTGAAGCACAAAGCTCAGGTATCCCGTTCTTGGCTTCATCTCAATCTCCCGCGCGAGTGCTGATCGAACATGCTGGTTGTTCTTACGTGCAACTTCGTGCCTCTGACAGTGATCTGCGGACAGGCTTGCGAACTTATGACCCGTGTTTAGCTTGCGTTGCTCACTGCCGATTCTGAAGGGTCGGATCGCCCTGGTTTTCGCCGGCGTGAACGGAAGTGCGAACAGCGACGGAATTTGTCAGCACAAAACGAACAACGGTTTCACTCGGGATCTGTACCTGGTCGCCCCGCGTCACGCCGTTGATGGCTGCACCTGTACCGCCACCTGCGGCTGCTCCGATGGCCGCGCCCTTGCCGCCCCCAAAGATGCCGCCCAGAACTGCACCTGCTGCTGCCCCAACACCTGTTTTAACCGCCGTGTTTTTACCGCGGCCCTTTCCTTCCACACTATAGGGCTGCGTGGATACCGAAACGCGTTCGCCGCGCGCATTGACGCCCGTCAGTTCCACTGTCAGCAGTGAGGAGCCCTTGAAATGGCCAGCTTCATGCACCTCGCTGACCCGGCCGGTAACTGTCGCGCCTCGGGGAATCAGGACCATGCCGTCTGAAATGATGTCCGTCGCCACGGCGCCGGAAAAGCTGTCGCCGGGCTGCGAAGTGGCGCTATCCAACGTCTGGGTGACGCGCACCGGCAGTGTGCTGCCGGCAGGCAGGGTGACTACCCGTGCCACTGGTGGCGGTGGGGTAGCCGGGCGAACCGGTGCCGGTGGCGCCGTGTAAGCAGGAGCAGACGGGGCTGCGGAAGCGCGAGTGATGGGCGCAGGGGCCGGAGTGACATCCCGTAAAGGTACTGCACGGATCCGTTCGCGCGGTGCAGGCGATGGCAACGACTGTGCCTGGGGCAGCGGTGTCGTCACTGTGGATGTCACAGGAGCTGTCGCCGCATTAACGGTGAGGTCATTGATCACTTTCTGTACGCCTGTAATCCCTGCTGCGTCACTAGCCGCAAGACTGCGCGCGGCATTGTTGCTGACAGACCCGCTCAGCGTCACCACGCCGGCCTGCGCAATCACCTGCACCGGTTCACTCGTCAGCGCGGAGTCAGCGGCAAGCCGCTGCTGAACCTGTGCGGTCAGTGTTGGGTCGTCGACAGGATGCGTCGTTTTGCAGCCCGCAATGCACGTGGCAAACACGCCTGCCATAACAATCGCGTTCACCCGTGTTCCAAGTTTCCTGCTTGCTTCGTGCATCGTCTGCCACCTGTCTGCTGCAACGCAGCCGTCGATCATCACCTGAATCATAAAACGTCTCTGCTATGAGTCGGTTACCAAGAGGCGTGCTTCGTGCTGCGCCCGACGTACTCAACCATTGCGGCAACCAGACGGTTGTTGCATGCATCCGTTTGAAAGATTCCGGAGATCTTTGTTCTGGGCATCGGCTTCAGCAGAAGAACAACGTGGCGCTTCCGGTCCTCAGCAGCGAACACATTCAATGCGAACCTTAACGGTTCCCAAGGAGAAGAAAATGGCAGACGACAATTCAAGCAGCGGTCTGGGATGGTTCATTGCAGGTTTGGGTATTGGTGCACTTGCGGGCGTTCTGTACGCGCCGAAGAGCGGCCAGGAAACTCGCGAGGATCTAGCGGTACAGGCTCGTGACGCAAAAGAAAAGGCCAACCAGTACGTTGAGCAGAGCAAGACGCAGATCAACGATTACGTGGACAAGGGTCGCGACTACTACGACCAGGGCCGCACCCAGTGGAGCCAGTACGTCGATAAGGGCAAGGAGTTTGTGCAGGAGCAGCAGGGTAAGGTCACAGCTGCCGTTGACGCAGGCAAGCAGGTTTACCAGGAAAAGACCGAAGGCCAGCCTTCCTAGTTTCTGAACCGAAACAGAGAGGAGCCCGCGACTGCTATCGCGGGCTTCTTCACGTACCAGACGTCCCACCAAGAGGCTTCTTCCCATGACGGAACATCAATCCACTTATCTGCTTGTCTACACCGGCGTGGTGGCTTTCGCCATCCTGGTTGAAGCAATTGCACTTGGCGCTCTGGCCTTTGCCGCCGCCAAGTTGATGAAGCAAGTCGCCGAGCTGGCGAACGAAGCAAAGGGCAAGGTGTATCCCATCCTTGAGTCGGTCCGCGACATCACAGAAAAGGGTCAGCACATTGCAGAGGTGGCTCGCAATGTCGTTGCCGACACGGAGCCGAAGATCAAGCGCGTCACGACCAACATTGCAGATACCAGTGATGTGTACCGCGCAAAAGTAGCGCAGGTCGATACGCTGATGACCGATACCGCCGACAAGGCACATCGCCAAACGGCGCGGGTTGACGAGATGATCTCGTCTGCGCTGACGCGTACCGGTGAGATTGCCACGAATGTGCAGCACGCGATTTTGGCGCCCGTGCGCCAAGCCTCAGGCCTGATCAGCGGTGCCAAGGCGAGCATTGACTCACTTGTCCAACACTTCAGCCCCAAGCCACGGACCTCCTCGCGCGGAACAGCATCCGGCTCGGCGGCATCCCGGCCTTACACCAAGGCAACGCCTCAGCCTGTCGCGTTCGAAGGTGATAGCGTTTACACCGGGTTAGAAGACGATTACCACGCCTAAGCTCCCCGCTGCACCAGCCAGCCGCCACCTATGACCACGTCGCCGTCGAAGAAGACGGCGGCCTGGCCAGGTGTGATGGCCCTCTGAGGCGAGTCGAACTCGATCCGGACATGGTCTGCATCAGCCGGAGAAATGGTGGCCGATGCGGGTTCATGGCGGTGGCGTATTTTTGCCTGAACTCGCATGGGAGCTGTAAGAGAACTGATCCCGATCCAGTTCACCCGGTCGGCAAATCCAACGCGTGTATGCAGGCTGGCTTCTGGACCTACTGTGACGCGATTGCTTGCTGGATCGATGGAAAGCACATAAACAGGTTCAACAGGGTGCTGCGTTAGCTGCTGCTGTAGACCTTTTTTCTGCCCCACCGTGAATCCTTGTATACCCGTGTGGCTGCCGACTGTCCGGCCGTCTGCATTAACCAGGTCGCCTGCGCTGTCCGGCATCGCTCGGCCCTGCTCCTGCAGATAGGCAGACAGAAACGCCTTGTAGTCGCCGCCCGGAATGAAACAGATCTCCTGCGAATCCGGCTTGTGTGCAACTCGCAGGTCGTACTCTTCTGCCATCGCTCGCACGGCAGGCTTCTCCATCTCACCCAATGGAAACAGTGTGCGGCTTAGCTGCTCCTGCGTCAGGCCAAACAGGAAGTAAGTCTGATCTTTCGAGCGGTCAGCAGGCCGCATCAGCAGCCATCGCTTCCGGTCTTCGTCAAAGCGGACGCGCGCATAGTGACCTGTCGCCACCCGCTCGGCTCCGATGCCTCGTGCAGTCTTCAGCAGCTCGTCAAACTTCAGGTGGTTGTTGCAAAGAGTGCAGGGAATCGGGGTTCGACCTGCCAGATATTCCTCGACAAACGGCTGTACCACATCCTGCTCGAAGCGCCTTTGCTGGTTGACCACGTAGTAGGGAATGCCGATCTGCTCCGCGACTCGACGTGCGTCATAGACATCGTCCAGTGAACAGCATCGGCCCTGCACCTGCTCCGGTATACCGTCGTGCGTGGAGAGCCTGCGTTGATCCCACAGCTGCAGCGTCAGGCCAACCAGGTTGTAGCCCTGCTGCTGCAGCATGGCCGCGACGGCGGAAGAATCCACGCCGCCCGACATGGCAACGGCGATGGTACTGGTGGCGTCTGGTGCTGACGGTACGGCGTTCCCGTTCTCGAGTGTTGCTGCCATACCTCTATTTTCTCAGTTCCGCGAGTTCTACGCTCTGGTGGAGGCGTAAGGACCGCATGCGTTCAACGGTGCGGGCAAGCATGGCGGCAGCGGCATCCATCTCATCGACCGTGGTTCGCTGGGACATGGAAATGCGGACGGTGCTGCGCGCTTCCAGGTCCGTCAGCGCCATGGCGCGCAGCACATGTGACGGTTCGATGGCTCCACTCTGACAGGCCGAGCCGCCGCTGATTGCGAGTCCCTGCAGGTCGAGCGCAATAACCAATTCTTCCGCATTCACGCCCTCCAATGAAACGCAGGTGGTGTTCGGCAGGCGCTGTACATGCTCGCCGTTGATCCCTGCACCAGGGATTTCTGCCCGAATCGCACCTTCAAGCCGATCCCGCAGCTTGGATACGGCGTCTGCGCTCCCATTCCGCAGGCTTTCCGCAGAGTGAGCCGCTGCCGCACCTAAGCCGACGATGCCGGGAACATTCTCCGTTCCCGCGCGGCGCTTCCGCTCATGACTGCCACCGTGCATGACCGGACGAAGGGGTACGCCGCTACGCACCCAAAGGGCACCTACACCCTGCGGTGCGTGCATTTTGTGCGCCGATATTGAGAACAGATCGCAGTCCAGGTTGCCCATATCGATCGGCATCTTGCCACAGACCTGTACCGCGTCCGTGTGCATCCACGCACCGGCCTGTTGGGCTACGGCGGCAATCGCTCGCACCGGTTGGACGACACCCGTCTCGTTGTTGGCCAGCATGACGCTTACCAGCTTTGTGCGCGGGGTCATGGCTGCCTGGATCGACTCCGGCTGAACCACTCCATTCTGGTCGCAGGGAACACGGGTGACCAGGACGCCATTCTGTTCGAGCGCTGCCGCTGCGTGCAGCACGGCGTCATGTTCAATGGAACTGACGATCAGGTGGTCACCAGCTGCTAATAGGCCAAAAAGCGCCAGGTTGTCGCTTTCGGTGCCACCACTGGTAAAGATGATTTCCGAGGCTTTCACATGCAGCAGGGCAGCAAGCTGCTCCCTGGCTGTCTCGATGCCGTTGCGAGCGTTGCGGCCAAAACCATGCACCGCGGAAGCGTTGCCGAAACGCTCCTCCCAGTACGGTCGCATGGCGTCCAACACCTCTGGCAGCACCTGCGTCGTGGCGTTGTTGTCCATGTAAATGTGTG
>JBPBPZ010000211.1:0-20272 GCA_050954525.1 Janthinobacterium lividum | reverse complement strand
TATGACAACCCGACACAACGCGGCGTTGGCCCAAGTACTCCATCGCAGACCGCCTGGGGATTACTGGCACTGCTGGCAGGCGGGGACACGCGGTCGGATTCCGTAGCCAAGGGCGTACGCTGGCTGGTCGAGCACCAAGGTGAAGATGGATCCTGGTCGGAACTGGTGCCCGGTCGAAACGGCGAAAGTTATTACACGGGTACGGGATTTCCCAGAGTGTTCTACCTGGGCTATCACTTGTATAAGCAGTATTTTCCCCTGCTGGCCCTGACAACCTACGATAAAGCGATGTCGCGGACAGAAGCGTAGCTCCGAAGCCGGACATCAGATAAAGGTCTGCGCAGGCGCGCAGAGAAGACCAGGAGGACTTGGCTATGGCAATTCCGATCTCTCAGGCTTGGACAGTGGCGACTTACGTCATCAAGCAGAAGTTGAAGGGCCGCAAGCGGTACCCTCTGGTACTCATGCTAGAGCCCCTGTTTCGCTGCAATCTGGCGTGCGCAGGATGCGGAAAGATCCAGTACCCGGCGCACATTCTAAAGGCGGAACTGTCTCCAGAGGAATGCTTCCGTGCGGTGGAAGAATGCGGCGTGCCCATGGTTTCGATTCCGGGTGGCGAGCCTTTGCTGCACCCCAAGATGCCGGAGATCGTGCAGGGCCTCATCGATCGCAAAAAGTATGTCTACATGTGCACGAACGCCTTGCTGTTGAAGGAAAAGCTGCACCTGTTCAAGCCGTCGAAGTACCTGTCGTTCTCCGTCCATGTGGACGGCGAGCGCGAGCATCATGACTTTGGCGTCTGCCGCGAGGGTGGCTATGACATCGCCATGGGCGGTGTGAAGGCCGCCGTGGATGCAGGCTTCCGCGTCACCACGAATACAACGCTGTTCGATGGTGCTGATCCGAACTCTGTTCGTCGCCACTTCGACCAGTTGATGGATGCTGGCGTTGATTCCATGATGATCTCGCCGGGTTACACATACGACAAGGCACCGGATCAGAAGCATTTTCTCGGTCGCAAGCGGTCGCGCGCGCTCTTTACCGCCCTGCTTTCCAATCGTAAAAAGCGCTGGCAGTTCAACTCCAATCCGATCTTTCTTGAGTTTTTGATGGGCAAGCGTGAGCTTACCTGCACTCCCTGGGGTATGCCGACGTTCTCCATCTTCGGCTGGCAGAAGCCCTGCTATCTGTTGCAGGATGGCTACGCGGATACTTTCCAGGAACTGCTCGACGAAGTTGAGTGGTCGAACTACGGTACGGAAAGTGGGAATCCCCGCTGCGCAAACTGCATGGTCCACTCCGGCTATGAAGCCAGCGGCGTGAATTACACGTTCGGCTCCCTGAAAGGTCTGCTGCAGACAGCCAAGGCGATGTTTGCAGGCGAGTACAAGGATCCCCAGGCCGACAAGATGCTGCGTGAATGGCAGCCGTCGAATCATGGGCAACTGGTGCAGATTGGTTCCGGCATCCTGTCGAAGGAAGCGGAAGTAGTGAATCACGCCGAAAGCCTGGTGGCGGGGGACTGATGGCGACCGATCAGCAAGAGCACCTGAAGATTGAGCAACTACACGATCACAACCCCGACGAACTCGAGGTCATGGCAGGCCGTGAGCGCGAGAACCTGGAAGGCTGGATCCCGGAACTTGCCGGCGAAGATGAAGTGCGCGACTCGCTGGAGAAAGCATTTGACTACCGCGGAGATGTGACGTTGACGCTGCGTTCGGGCGAGGTTGTCGAGGGCTACATCTACGACCGCCGCGCGGGCAAAACGCTGAGTGATTCGCTCGTTCGCCTTATGCCGTCAAAGGGGGAGGATCGGGGTCGCCGCTCCATACCGTACGGCGAGATTGCTGCCTTGAACTTCAGTGGCCGCGATACCGCAGCTGGCCGCACTTTCGAGGCCTGGGTGAAGAAGTATTGGGAAAAGAAGGCTGCGGGCGAAAGCAACATCCAGATTGAGCCGGAAAAACTGGACTGACGGCATGGACGCGACCCAGAGTTCTGCAGGCGCAGCCCTGAAATCTGAACTGGAGCCTTTCCGAAAGGCGCAGGGTAAGACGCTGACAGCGGTCCTGCTCCGCGACTACGGAGAGGGCGAAGAAGTGACCCTGGTGTTTGGCTCCGAATGGCTTCTGCTTCGCTGCGACGAAGACAGGGACGCCGTGCAGATCAAATTTGGTGACATGGAGTTGGTTGAGGACACAGACGACCTGACAGCCGATGCTCCGTGGAGCCGGTTCATTGGGAAAGAGTTCTTTTGGGGCTGGCTCACCATCAACCCGCAGGGCTTTGCGGACGGTGTTCTTCTAAGCTTTGACGGAGTGGTTCCCGAAGTTGGGTTGAACGTCGTTGCCTCTACGTTTGAAGTGCTTGAGATCAGGCACGTCGCGTCATGAACGTGTTTCTCACCGGCGCCACCGGCTTCGTTGGCAGCCACGTCGCGCAGGCATACGCGGCAAGTGGCGCGAAGTTGCGGTTGCTCACGCGTGGCTCCAGTAATCTAGCCTCGCTCGAAGGCATACCTGCGGAGACAGTCACAGGTGACCTGCGAAGTGCTGCGAACTTGCGCTCTGCCATGACGGGTTGTGAAGTGCTGGTTCACGTGGCCGCGGATTACCGTCTGTGGGTTCCTGAACCCGCAGACATGTACAAGGCAAACGTAGATGGCACACGCGACCTGCTACGCATGGCGCGGGAAGTCGGCGTAACTCGCGTGATGTACACCTCGAGCGTAGCCACCATGGGCTTCACGAAGACGAACACCGTTGTGAACGAGACAAGCCCCGTGGGCGAAGCAGACATGATCGGCCACTACAAGCGCTCGAAGTGGTTAGCGGAGCAGGAAGCCATTGCAGCCGCGCGCGCCGGCCAGCACGTCATGATCCTCAATCCAACGACGCCGATCGGTTCCGGGGATCGCAAGCCTACGCCCACCGGCCGCATCGTCGTGGACTTCCTGAACAGGAACTTCCCAGCGTATGTCGACACTGGCTTGAACCTGGTGGATGTGCGTGAGATCGCCCGCATGCATGTGGTCGCGTCGGAACGCGGAACGCCCGGTGAGCGTTACATCCTGGGCGGCGAGAACCTGACCCTGAAGCAGATATTAGATCGCATGGCAGCAATCTCGGGTTTGCCTTCGCCCACCATGAAGGTGCCGCACGCCGTGGCCATGGCCTTCGCTTTCTTTGACGAGACGATTACAGGCAAGCTGCGCGGCAAGGAGCCTCGCGCCACGGTAGAAGCGGTGCGCATGGGCCGCAAAATGATGTTTGCCTCCTCACATAGAGCGGAGCGAGAGCTTGGATTCCAGGTACAACCAGTTGACGCCGCCCTGCGTTCCGCAATGGAGTGGTTTGTAGCAAACGGCTATGCACCTGCGTACCCTGCCACATGATGAACGACGCGATCGTAATCATCGCCGCCATGCCGGGCGAGTTGAAGCCTCTTGTCAGGAGCTGGGCTGCGCTGGAGACACGCGAAGGTGTGGACGGGTGGCAACATCCAAACGGACCCATCATGGCCTTCTGCGGCGGCATGGGCGGCGAAGCTGCAACACGCGCGTTTGCGCGGGCACGGCAGGTGTGTGAACCCATTCGGTTGATCTCCGCAGGCTGGGCAGGCGGTCTGTTAGAAGACCAGTTGCCAGGCTCCGTGGTGCAGGCCAGCGCCGTGCGTGACCTGCGAACGGGCGAGATGCTGCCTGCAGGCGGCACGGGCGGCCTGCTGCTAACTGCGGCCCGAGTGGCTGTTCGCGAGGAGAAGCAGCGCCTGGCGCGCACGTACGAAGGCGCCGCAGTGGTCGACATGGAAGCCGCAACGCTGGCGCGGCTGGCGGGTGCGTACGGTTTGCACTTCAGTGCCATAAAGGCGGTAAGTGACACGTTGCATGAAGAGTTGCCGGATATGAATCCGTACCTGCGCGCCAATGGGACGTTCGCCACCGCCAGCTTTGCGGCGCACATGGCACTGCAGCCAAAACACTGGGTAGCGCTTGTTCGCTTTGGCGGGCAAGCGAAACATGCGGCGCATAATCTGTGCGCCGTGCTTGCAGACGAAATCGGCATCGAGAGACCACGATGAACAGCAGCACAGAAGAGCTATTCGCAGATGCAACCGACCTACCCGTGACTCAGCGCGCGGCCGTATACCGTGCCGTAAACCAGATCCGCATCGAAGACGTACCACTGCCAGAGATTGGCGCGGGTGAAGTTTTGTTGCGGATTGACACCTGCGGCATCTGCGGCACAGACCTGAAGAAAATCCACACTGGATCGCATTCGGCGCCTCGAGTTTTCGGGCATGAAATGGCTGGCACCATCGTGCGCGTAGGTGACGGCGTTCAGGGCTTTGCGGTTGGCGACCGCGTCATGAGCTTCCATCACATTCCTTGCGGTCACTGCTACTTCTGCCGCAAGCAGACATTTGCACAGTGCGAAACCTACAAGAAGGTCGGCGCAACTTCAGGCTTCGGTGAGCCCTCTGGCGGCGGTTTTGCAGAGTACATCCGTGTGATGGATTGGATTGTGCAACGCGGCCTGGTTCACATCCCGGACGACGTTCCCTTCGAGCAGGCTGCATGGATCGAGCCGGTGAACACCTGCTACAAAGCCATTGAACTGCTCAGCCTGCAGGCTGATGAGACTGTACTCGTGATTGGCCAAGGACCCATTGGTATCCTTCTGGCAGCTCTTGCAAAACGCAAAGGCGCAACCGTGCTGACCAGTGATCTGTATCCGGAACGCCACGCCATCGCGGCCACCTTTGGCCTCGACAGGCCACTCGACGCGGCTGCCGACGTAGTCGCAGAGTGCAAAGCCGTGACGGAAGGCCGCGGTGCGGACGTGGCTCTGCTCGCCGTCGGGGTGAACTCACTCATCACGCTGGCCATGAACAGCATTCGCCCGGGTGGACGCGTGTGCCTGTTTGCACAGACACAGCATGGTGAGGCGCCCTTCGACCCAGCAGCAGTCTGCATGGACGAAAAGACGCTGATGGGCTCGTACTCGTCTTCGGTCGCCATTCAGGATGAGGCGATTCAGCTTGTATTTGACGGCTATCGCGACGGCAGCTTCGACCTGACGCGACTGATCTCACATCGCTTCTCGCTGGAAGATGCAGTCGCAGGCATTGAGCTCGCGTCGCACCCGGCGGCGGATTCGATGAAGATTGTGATCCAGCCAGGGGGCTGACGCTCGCCGCGAGCGGTAGTTCTATGCTCTGCGCGTGTTCTTCAGGACCGCCACATTCATGCGAAACACGTTGTGTTAATCTCTGTTACTGCTTGGTGCCTTGCAGTGCAAAGGGCAGCAACCAAGGTTCGTCGTACCTCAGAGGTCGGAAGTCATCCTATTCGGCAGGTAGGTCACAAGGGTCGCGTCGTTAGTTCCGCGGAACTCTCAAGATCGACTTAGGTGGCTACCCTAGTCGCGGTCTTTGCGCTTCTTGATCTCGACATTCAGCCGCTTGATCTTCTGATTCAGTGTGCTGAGTGGGATCTTCAGGAACTCCGCAGCTTCGGTCTGGTTCCAGTTGCAGCGTTCCAGGCGGTCCGAGAGGATGCGGCGTTCGATCTCTTCCATGATGTCGAAGAGGGAAGCGTCCGGGCGATGATCCATCACAGATGCGTTATAGACCGTACCGGAAAACTGCTGCGGCAACAGGTCCAGCGTGATGACCGGACCGGACGACAGGACAACGCCCCGCTCCATGGCGTTTTCAAGCTCACGCACATTGCCCGGCCACTCATGATCCATCATGGCGCGGAGAGCTTCCGGCGACAGTTCACGCGTGGGGTAGCCATTCTCTTCTGAGAAATGCTTGAGGAAATGCGCGGCGAGCAGCGGCACGTCCTCCTTGCGTTGGCGCAACGGGGGTAGGTCAAGGTTGATAACCGAAAGACGGTAATAGAGGTCCTCGCGAAAACGACCGTCCTTCACTGCCTGCAGCAGGTTCACGTTCGTGGCCGCGACGATGCGAACATCCACCTGAACTTCCGTGGTGCCGCCAACCTGCATGAAGCGACGTTCCTGCAGGGCGCGCAGAACCTTGGCCTGCGTGTCCAGGGGCATGGTGCCAATTTCGTCCAGAAACAGGGTGCCGCCGCTGGCGACCTCGAAGAGGCCCTTTTTCGCAGAAACTGCTGAAGTAAACGCACCTTTTACGTGCCCGAACAATGTCGATTCCAGCAGGTCGGTAGGCACTGCACCCGTGTTGATTGCCACAAAAGGCTTGTCTTTGCGGGGGCTGTTGAGATGGATCGCCTTGGCGATCAGTTCCTTGCCGGTGCCGCTTTCACCTTGGATCAGAACGGTTGAGCGGGATGGCGCAACCTGTGCCACAGTATCCAGCAGGCGTGCCATCACATCTGACTTACCGATGATGTTGCCGAAGGAATAGCGCTGCTTAAGGGTTCGCTTGAGCTGCACCACCTCCTGCTGCGAGCGCTGCTTCGCGATGGCGGTGCGGATGTCGGCGAGCAGCTTCTCGTTGTCCCAAGGCTTTTGAACGAAGTTGTCCGCGCCGGCACGCAGAGCATCGACGACGTTGCCGACCGTGCCGTAGGCAGTGATCATGATCACGGGCAGTTCTGGACGAAGCCGCTTGATACGTGGCAACAGATCCATGCCGCTCTCGCCCGGCATGGATAAATCGAGCAACAGCAGGTCGTAGTCGCTGCTTGCCAGCAGATCGAGTCCGGAAGATCCTTCCGGCGCCAGCTCCACCTGGAAGCCTTCCAGGGTAAGCAGCGTTTCAAGTGAGTCGCGGATGGCGAGCTCGTCGTCAATGATCAAGATGCGACCGCTTAGACCCGCTGATTGACGGCTATTGGCCATACTGTCCAGAAGCGTCATCTCAGGCATGTACCGGGCCTGCTTGATCTGCGTGTTCCACTTCGTCGCTCATCCTTGGCATGATTGTAGGACGGTTCTCAACGGGAAAGTCGAGCCGGAAAGTAGTCCCGACACCGACGGTACTCTCCACCTGGATCCGCCCATGGTGCTCCTGCACAATGCCATACGAAACGGACAGGCCCAACCCTGTGCCTTTATGCTGCCCTTTGCGTGGAGCATTCTTTGTTGTGAAGAAGGGATCGTAAATACGGTGCAGATGTTCCGGGTCGATGCCTGCCCCCGTGTCCCCAATCTCCAGCGTGACCTCGCGACCATTGTCGCAAGTACGAAGCCGCAAGACTCCACCATTCGATGCGTCCGCCATAGCGTCCTTCGCGTTCAACATCAGGTTCAGGATCACCTGCTGCAGCTTGCCCTGGCTGCCAAAGATCCGCGGCAGTGGCGTTTGTAGATCAGCATCCACGGTGATGCGCGACGTGCGTAGCTGATGGTCCAGCAGCGTCAGGGTCTCGCGTAGGACGGCGTTCAAATCAAGCGAGGCAAACACGGCGGAACTGGTGCGTGAGAAGTTCAGCAGGCCGTTCACAATCTCCGAAGCTCGAAAGGTCTGCTGCGTGATCTTCTCTAGGACGGGTTGCAGCTTCTGATCGTCGCGGGTGTACTTCTGCAGCATCTGTGCGTAGGAGGAGATCACGGCCAGCGGTGTGTTTACTTCGTGTGCCACACCCGCCGCCAGCAGGCCAATGGAGGAAAGCTTTTCGGCCTGGGTGAGTTGACCCTCAAGCCGGACGCGTTCCGTGATGTCTTCAATCATCACGATGGAACCAACCGATACGAAGTCGCGGGTCAGTAGAGGAGCGATTGCGAGGTTCGCAATCCGGCTTTCTCCGGTGGTGTTGCCGTCGCGGGTGCGGAGCTCAAGCTTTACCTTTGCAACGTGATGCGGTCCAGGCTGGTCATGCGCGGCAAGAAACGGCTGCAAAAACGATGCCGGGAAGATGTCAGCAACTGGGCGGCCAACCGCCTCAGCCCTGGGTAGGGCGTACATTGCTTCCATCTCTGCGTTCCAGCTTTCTACACAATCGTTCAGGTCCAGGGTGAAGATGCCCATCTTGATGGATTCGACGATGTTTTCGTTGAACTCCTTCAATCGCTCAAACTCACCGATCTGCTTCTCGAGGCGCGAGAAGAGCTGCGCATTCTGGATCGCAATGCCGATGTAGCCTGCCAGCGAACCAAGTAATTCCATGTCTTCGGAGGACAGGAAGTCACCTTCCTGCGTCCTCCCAAGACCGACAACTGCAATGGTTCGGGAACCTTCGCCCGGGCGGCCCGATACCCGGCACGGAAGGTAGTAGTTCAGGTCGAGCAGGGAAGCAATGCGCTGCTCGGCCGGTTCCAGGTGTGGGAGCGCAGAGGTGTTCTCGAAAAAGATGTGGTCCTGCGACAGCAGGCCGAAGTTGAGGAATGAGTTCCGAGACATCTGCGTGGGAAGATCGACCACCACGCTGTCCGGTAAACCATGCGACGCGGCCAGTGAAAAGATCCTGCCTGTTCCATCATCACCGGCGACAAACACGGCAACGCGCGAGACCAGCAGCGTCTGCGAAAGGCGATCCACAATCGAGCGACAAAGCGTCTGGAGATCGGTCTGTGAAGACAGGCCACGGCTGAACTCGATCAAGGTCTCGCGGTAATCGTACCGTTTGCGATCGAACAGGCGGTCAACGCGCCCCTGAATCGCCGCCTTAATCGGTTCGAACACAAGTGCAGTGGCGACAATGCCCGCCAGCAGCCCCCATATACGAAGGCTCGGCAGGCGCGTATGAACGACCTCTGCAGAAATTCCCACGATGCCGAAGTACACGGCTACCAGCGCGGCTGTTGCCAGGGTGTAGGTGACACCACGCTTGAAGATCAGGTCCGTATCCATCAATCGGTAGCGAACGATGGCCCAGGCGAAAGTCAGCGGTAAAAAGATCAGTGTGAAGCCCGCGATGCGGGTCAGCGTGACAGAAGTCTCTGCATCCAGGAGGTATGGAACGGCATACAGCAGCGTGAAGGGAACCACGGACAGCATCGCACCACGGCTGAGCCACTTAAGCTGCTGGCGCTCCAGTGGCTTGTCGGCGGCGCGGTACCGCAGCCAGAAAACAACAGCTGCCACCACGTAGTACAAGGCCAGGTAACCGACTCCAATCTGGTCCAGGCGGTGCTTGAGCCGTTCTGTGGCTGACCAGCTGGTGATCGCGGCAATCTGCAGGCCAAGCGTCGCCAGCCCAGGCAGATACAGCAGTCCGGCTACCAACTTGCGCCGCAGCGATGAAATCCCTTGTCCGAAGCTGATCGCGAAGTGCAGAAACAAAGCTGGCTGCAGAGCGCCGGCGACCAGCGCTCCCCAATAGCAGATCCAGTCCAGCGTATCGAACACGCCCGTGTACCGAAAGCTGTACAAAACGCCCGAGACAAGGCAAAAAACGTAGAAATGGGTTGCCTTTGGTGCGGTCCATCGGCGCAGAAGCACATACAGGCCAATGGCCAGGTACGCCAGGGCAATGAGTCGGAGACCCTGGTTTCGGCTCCGATCCGTCGGCTCCAGGATGACCGGCACTTCCAAGGGAGCACTGCCACGCACCAGAGAATAAGTGATGTGGCCCCATGTGCCGGTGCGCAGCATTTCACGCTGCAGGGCAGCAGATGTGACCGTGCTGCGATGATTGGCTACCAGCAGGAGGTCGCCCGCACGAACCCCGGCGCGGTGGGCTGTAGAAGTGAGCGGGACCCGTTGCGCAACCAGACCATGATGAGGTCCGGTGCTTTCAATCCACCACACGCCGTCCGTGGGAGCTTCGTAGGAGTTTTCCTGCAGAAAGTTGGCGACACCTAGCGCACAGGCCAGCAAGGTGACGAGTGCGAGCACGACCGCGATTGCGCGAGTTTGAAGCGCCCTGCCCATCGGCCCTGTCTGGTTCTCCCTCAGTGGCGGCTGCCACGACTGCAACAGCGGTTGACCTGCACGTTAAAGGCCATTGCAAGTAAGCGTCGATATTCCCGTAAATCGTGGTTTGTACAACATATTCTACTGCCCGCCCGTCGATGAAGCAGATCCTGCTTACGGAGTGGATATAGTGCCTTCCGTTTCCCATAGATGACCTCTGGCGTGGCACTTGTGTTTGCCAAGGTACCCGCGTGCTTGACCATCGAGTGCAACTGCTATGAACTGTTCATAGACATGACACGTTTTCGACAGAACGCCCACGCCCAGGCGATGCTCCACCGCGACAGCGAATACTCCCTGCCGGTCTACGCCCGCTTTCCCGTCGTAATGGATCGTGGAGAAGGCGTTTACGTCTACGACACCTCAGGCAATCGTTACCTGGACATGATGGCGGGGCTGGGTGTGAATGCTCTGGGGCACGCGCATCCTAGGATGGTGGCTGCCACCTGCGAGCAAGCGGGCAAGATGGTCCATCTTTCTCCCCAGTACTGCACGCCGTACGCAGGCGAACTGGGCGAGCGCCTGTGCGCCCTCTCTGGAATGGCAGGTGTCTTCTACTCCACGGGCGGGGCAGAAGCTGTCGAAGGTGCTTTGAAGCTGGCCCGCGCGCATGCTCGGCAGAACTACTCACCGGCAAAGTTCCGCGTGGTGTCCCTGCTGGGCAGCTATCACGGGCGGACCTATGGATCCATGTCTGTAACAGGGCAGGCCAAGTACCGTGACGACTTCGAACCCGGCATACCCGGCGCAGACTTCGTGCCACGTGAAGATATTGCGGCGCTCCGTGAGACCGTAAACGACGAAACATGCGCCATTCTGCTCGAAACCGTACTAGGCGAAGGTGGCGTTTACGAAATCTCCACGGAGTATCTGCAGGAAGCCAGACGCCTCGCCGATAAACATCGGGCCTTGCTGATCCTGGATGAGATTCAGTGCGGGCTTGGTCGCACCGGTAAGTGGTTTGCCTATGACCATCACCAGGTGAAACCCGATGTACTCCTGCTGGGCAAGCCGCTTGGCGGAGGTTTGCCGCTTAGCGCGCTGCTGGTTCAAGCAGATCTGTTTCAGGCGCTAGGTCTAGGCAAGCACGGCAGCACCCTAGGAGGCAGCCCGCTGGCATGCAGGCTGGGCCTGGAGTTTCTGAATGTAGTCGAAGAAGAAGATCTGCTGGCACAGGTTACTGATACCGGGACTTACTTGCGAACTCGTCTGGACGCCATTGCGGCGGCAGGCGGGATAGCAGTTGAAGCGCGCGGGATCGGGTTAATCCAGGCTTTGGAACTTTCTATTCCGGGGAGGCCGCTTGCAGAGGCTGCCCTGGAGCGTGGGCTGATGCTCAACTTTATTCAGGGCAACATTATGCGGTTCCTGCCAGCATTTCTGCTGGAACGTACGCACGTCGACGAGGCCATGAACATCATTGAGCCTCTACTTGCAGAAGCGGCAACTGCGGTGTCAGAGGATGCTCTCGTGGCCGTTTCGCGTTAGGCGGGGCGAAAGGCCACGGGCTGGGCTGGCACTTCCAGGAAGAAGCGTGCGCCTAGCCACTGCCTCATGGCAAGCTGCATCTCTGCCAGCTTCGGGGCCGGGGAGCCAGCAACACCTGCAAAGAAGTGTTCAGCACCATCGATCCAGTGCATCTCCTTCGGTTCGGGTGCGTTTGCGAAAATCTGCTCCATGCTTTGGCGGGGTGCGAACGGATCTTCGGACCCCGTGAGGAACAGCTTGGGAGCGCTGCAGTCGCGCAGAAAGTCGTAATGGTAGCTACGACCGCCTGCCACCAGGGGCATGCCTAGACCGACCATTCCCTTTACCCTTCGGTCTCCACAAGCAGCCTGAAACCCGATGTTTGCGCCGAATGAAAACCCAGCTAGAAGGATCGGCAACTGAAAAGTTTGCTCGAGCCAGTCGATTGCGGCTCGAACATCTTCGATCTCGCCCGGACCTCCGCTGTGAACTCCGCCACTGCGTCCCGTCCCACGGAAATTGAACCGCAACACCGGAAGGCCAAAGTGCGAGAAGGCCTTCATGGCCTGGTAGACCACCTTGGTATGCATCGTTCCGCCCGACGGTGGGTGCGGGTGGCAAACGACCGCGGCATAGGTCGCGTCCGCTTTTCCCACGTTCAAAAGCGCTTCCAGTGGGCCTGCGGGTCCATGGAGATTGTCGATTGTCTCGATCGTTGCAGCCACCACCTTAGTTTACGAGTATCGGGCGACGGCAGGGCTCGGGTATTCTGGACATCTATGGCAATCGATCCCATCGCTCTGACCAGGCAACTTGTTGATATCGAGTCGACGACCTACCACGAAGGCCGATGCGGGGCGTTTCTACACCAATACCTGCAGGGGCTTGGCTACAACGTAGAGAAGCAGCCTGTGGAGCAGCCAGAAGTGGCACGCACACCCGGGGGCGGCACCGGTGAACGGTTCAATCTGTATGCAACCATGCCCGGAACATCACCCCAGATCACACTTTCGACACACTTTGATACGGTTCCGCCTTACTTTGGCTCTGCGGAAGATGACGTGTGGGTGTATGGCCGGGGATCGTGCGACGCCAAGGGCATTCTCGCGTCACAGGTGGCTGCCGCTGAGAAGCTGCACCGCGGTGGTGTCCCTGTCGGTCTGCTTTACGTGGTCGGCGAAGAACGTGACTCCGCAGGCGCGAAGGTCGCCAATCTGGACGGACACGGGTCGCGCTACCTGATCAATGGCGAGCCGACCGAAAACAAGCTGGCCCTCGCGACCAAGGGCGCGTTGCGTGTGGAACTACGCGCGAGTGGCAAGATGGCTCACTCCGCATACCCCGAGCTGGGCGAATCTGCGATCGAAAAGCTGGTACATGTTCTGCACGATCTGTTGGCCGCAAAACTGCCCGTCGACCCGGAGATAGGTGATTCGACGCTGAACATTGGCATTCTGTCTGGCGGACGTGCGCCGAACGTCATTCCCGACGCGGCAGAGGCACACCTGCTCATCCGCCTGGTGGGACCGTCGCAGGATGTGAAAACAGTCATCGAGCGCGTCGTCGCGGGTCGGTGCGAAGTGGCGTATTCACTGGATCTGCACACTGTACGCATGAAGCGGATGCCGGGTTGGGAGACGATGGTGGCCAAATATGCCACCGACATCTCCTCCCTGACAAGCTGGGGTGAACCCATGCTGCTGGGACCAGGAACGATCCACGTGGCGCATACTTCCGAGGAGAAGGTGCTGAAGTCGGAACTGCTTACCGCCGTCGACAAGTACGCGGAACTCGCAGGCAGCCTTGCATCACAGCTATAGCTCTTACTGACCGTAGATCAGCAGCGCGAAGAGAAAGATCCAAAGTACACCCATGGTGTGCCAGTACCAGGCGGCAGAGTCAACAAGGATCTGCCGCGAATCAATCGCACGCACTGTTCGCATACCCACCACAGCAGCAAGTAGCAGTATCAATCCAAGCAGTAAATGGATGCCGTGGATTCCGGTGATGAGATAGAAGAACCGGGAGGAAGGATTTCCTGCAAAGAAGATGCGCTGCATCGCCAACTGCTTCCACGCAATGTACTGTCCCCACAGAAACAGCCCGCCGAACAGAATGGACGCGGCCAGCCAGGGCAGCACACGTTTCTGCGTAGGTCGGCCGAGCCCTAACCACTCCTCGAGAACATCCATCTCACGGAAGATGCCTCGGCGTGCAAACTCGATGGTCACAGACGACAGCACCAGCACCAGCGTGTTCAGCCAGAGTATCGAAGGGATATCGATTGGCAGCCAGGGATTGATCCAGCGGTTGTAGGCGTCGAAGTGGCCCGAATGCTTGGTGACGAAAAATGCACTCACGATGGCGATGAAAAACATCAAGTCGCCGCCGAGCGCGAAAAACAAGCCAAGGCGATAACGCTGGAGACGTTCGCGAGGGCCGCGGCTACCGACTGGACGGTTGTTCCAGTTGTCGCCCTCGCCACCGCCGCCCGTATGCTTGGGATCGACAGGCGGTAGGCGCCCACCACCCGTATCTCCCTCGTCAATGCGCGAAGGGGGCCGTTGCGTGACTTCGTCGGGATGGAGAAGGGTGGGCATGTGGCTCACTTCTTCGCAGATATTACTCCGCTTTGCTGGTGACTGCACGCCTCGCGATGTGAATCAGCGGGGCACGTCTGAGGCAAGGCTGTCGGGTGCGATCCCATCCACAAACAACCGGTGAACTCGCGTGTCATGCGACAGTTCCGGGTGAAAGGTAGCTGCCAGCAGATGACCTTGGCGAACAAGGGTGGGGGCGCCGTCACGCTCGGCTAGTATCTCAACCCCGGGGCCGATCTCCGTAATACGTGGCGCACGGATGTAGACCATCTCGATGGGACCGCCGGGCAGGGAAGTCTCAGCTTCAAGAATGCGCGACTCATTCTGTCGCCCGTATGCGTTTCGTTCGATGGTCACATCAAGCGCGTCCAAGGAACGCTGCGAGGGATTCAGAACACGTTTCGCCAGCAGAATGACGCCAGCACAGGTGCCAAACGTGGGCCTGCTTTGTGTAAATTCACTCAGCGCTTCGAAGAAACCGGCACGTTCCAGGTGCTTCAGGAACGTGGTCGATTCACCACCTGGGATGACCAAGCCATCTATGCTGTCCAACTGTTCTGGCTTGCGGATCAGGACGGTCCTGGCACCCACCTGACGGAGCATGCGATCGTGAGCGTCGAAGGCCCCTTGAAGAGCGAGAATACCGATAGTCGGAGAAGCTTGCGGTAGAGATGGCTCAGCCATACCCACATCATAGCGGCTGAACTCAAGAGGCCGCGATTGCTCGCGGCCTCCGGTAGCAGGCGGTATTACCAGCCGCGAGTCTGCATCAGGTGCTGCTCTTCGATCGCCATGGCTGCCAAGCCCTTCATGGTGCCCGTCACTGCCTCGCTGGCTTCTGCAAGGATCTTTGGGTCATCGAAGTGCGTGGCTGCAATAACGATCGCCTTCGCGCGGGACACGGCCTCCTCGCGCTCTTTCGGGTCATTCTCGACGTCGAGCGGGGTAGCGCGTTCCTTCATGAAGATGCCTGAGCCGACGAATACAGTCTCCGCACCCAGTTGCATCATCAGCGCAGCGTCTGCCGGGGTGGCAATGCCGCCGGCAGAGAAGTTCGGTACGGGCAGCTTGCCGGTCTGCGCTACCATGCGGACCAGTTCGTAGGGTGCGCCGTGTACCTTGGCAGCGTTGTATAGCTCCTCATCGCCAAGGACGGTCAGTGCCTTAATCTCGCGGATGATCTGGCGCATGTGCTGCACGGCATGCACTACATCGCCGGTACCGGGTTCACCCTTGGTGCGGATCATGGCAGCGCCTTCTGCGACGCGACGCAGCGCTTCGCCAAGATTCCGCGCGCCGCAGACAAACGGCGTGGTGAAGGCGTGTTTGTCGATGTGGTAGGTCTCGTCTGCAGGGGTCAGCACTTCGGATTCATCGATAAAGTCAACACCGAGCTGCTGAAGGATTTGCGCTTCGGCGAAGTGGCCGATCCGTGACTTCGCCATTACTGGAATGGACGAAACTTCAATGATCTGCTTGATCAGCTTCGGATTCGCCATGCGAGCGACGCCGCCCTCTGCACGGATCATGGCGGGCACACGCTCCAGGGCCATGACGGCAACCGCGCCTGCTTCCTCTGCGATGCGGGCCTGCTCCACATTCATCACGTCCATGATGACGCCGCCCTTGAGCATCTCAGCCAGGCCGGTCTTAAGCCGCAATCCGTGGGGTGCGTAATTTCCATTGGAACTGGATAAGTCAGCCATGGCGCGAAAGCTCCTTCTTGCGTAGTGCAGATTCGTGAGTTATCACAAAATGAGTCCGGGTGTTACTGCATTTTCCCGGAGAATAGTTTTCAGGATAGCAGTGAAATCAGCTGCTCTTTCAGGCGTAACCGCAGGCAGTCAATCTGCTAAGAGTGCTGCGCGATTACCGTGCAGATCGCCTCACCGAAGCGATCTACCCAGTCCGCACGAAGTCCGCTGATTTCACGTAGGGCGTTGACTGACTCTGGCTTTTCCGCAGCAATATGCTCAATCGTTTGATCCATCAAGAGCTTGAAGGGCGTTGTCGCCTGGCGCTTCGCCTCTTGCATACGCCACACCTTCAGCGCCTGCTCAAGCGTCTGGTGGCTGGATGCGCTTTCAACTCCTGTCGCAGGCTTTGTCCCTTGAGTGTCTCTGCGGAGCGGCGTCTTCTCAGCCAGAGCCGAAGTCTCTACCGCGGCAGGTGCGCGGCGTGTGGACTGAGGTGGGCGCCCGGTCACTTCCTCGGCGAGACCACCACTGCCGTTGACCAATGCAAGGATCGCTTCGCCCCAGCGCTCGGCCTTGGCGGCACCGATGCCGGAAATACCTTGCAAGTCGGCGAGTGTTGCCGGGGTGTCCAGGGCAAGTTGTCGCAACGTGCGGTCTCCGAACACAACGAAGGCAGGCTTGCCGAGCGCCTTGGCTTCGGCGGCTCGCCAGGTCCGCAGGGCAGCATCTATCTTCTTCTGTTCCGCTGTCAGAGGGACGCTGTCCATCTCAGCCGCAGCCTTGCCCTTTGACTGCGCCGGCTTGCGCACACGACCTGCATTCACGGCCTCTGCATCACGCATCTGCAGGCCCGCCAGTGCCTCTCCATCAGCAGCCTCACGGCCTTCGTGGGTCAGGCTGGCCTTACGATAGGCAATATCTCGACCGTCCTCTGCAGTAAAGTTTGCAGATTCGACTGAGGTGTACCCGGCACGTGTCAGCGCGTCCAGCAAGGCATCCATCTCCTTGCGATCCAGGTCGCCCTTCGGGTACAGCTCGGTGTACAGCTTGCCGGTAGACTTGCCGGACGGCGCTGCGGCAAGCGCACGAAGTAGCCTGCGCATCTCGCGGAGTTCATCGTTTCCCGGGGCGCGGAAGGCCTGCGCAGAGGCGCGTTCCGGAGAGCAGAAATCACACAAGCCGCAGGTTCGGCTGCTATCGGAGGCATCGCCGAAGTGCCGAATCAGCGCCGCCATGCGACACTCCGCGCCGGACGCGAAACGCATCATCGCGTCGATCTGGCCTCGGCGAAAGTTGACCTGCGTGTCGTAGCTTCTGCGCCAGGCCGGGCTGCCGTCGCCTGTTCGCGCGACGTTTCCAGCAAAGTCGATCGCAGCCGCGCCCTGCGCGAGCAATTTGTCCAGCGCAGGACCGAACACGTCGACGTCCAGCTTGAGCGAAATGCGCAGATCATCCGCATGCATCGGATCGCTCCGCAGGGCCGCAGCGATGCGGGCCAGGGTATCCGCAGGCGGGTAGTCGCGTTCAAGGAAGAAGTCGTGCATACGGCGGTCGGCAAAGCTGTACATCAGCACGGTGCGTGCGGGTTTGCCGTCGCGACCGGCGCGGCCTATCTCCTGGTAAAAACTTTCCACGCTGGCCGGCATGGCCATGTGCAACACGGTGCGCACATCCGCTTTGTCGATGCCCATACCAAAGGCAATGGTTGCGACGACAACCTCAAGCTCGCCGGAAAGGAAAGCGCGCTGCACGCGTTCGCGTGTGCCCGGGTCCAGACCCGCGTGGTAGGTAGCCGCTGAAAATTTACTGCCCAGCTCCGACGCAAGCGTCTCTGCGTCTTTCCGCGAAGGAGCGTAGATGATGGCTGGACGGTTGGCCTTATCACTGAGCAATTTCTGTGCAAGTTCAAGCCGCCGCGGCTTGGAAACTTCAACGACTTCAATCGCGAGATTGGTCCGGCGAAAGCCCTGAATAAACTGCGCTGGTTCGCGCAGCGCAAGTTCGCTGACGATGTCTCGCTGCACCTGGGGCGTGGCTGTCGCTGTAAGCGCGATCACGGGGGCGGGTCTCAGCCCTTGAAGGTGTGAGGCTAAATTACGGTAGTCGGGCCTAAAGTCATGGCCCCATTGCGAGATGCAGTGCGCTTCATCGATGGCAATGAGTGACAGCTTGCGCTTGGCGAGCATGGCGCCGAAGCCGGGCACGCGAAAGCGTTCCGGTGCAATGAAAAGGAACTGCAGCGTGCCTTCCAGGTACTCACGGCATACCTGACGACTGTGATCCCGATCCAGACCAGAGTGGATGCGACCGACGCGCAAGCCAAGGGACGTCAGCTTACCTGCTTGGTCATCCATAAGGGCGATCAGGGGAGAGATCACCAGCGCTGTACCTTCTCGCGCAAGCGCCGGCAGCTGGTAGCAAAGACTTTTCCCTGCGCCTGTAGGCATTACCAGAAGCACGTCTCGTCCGGCTACTGCCGCTTCGCACACTGCTTGCTGGCTCGCGCGAAATGCCGGGAAACCGAACGTGTCGCGGAGCCGATCCGTAAGAGAAAGTGTCGCCATAGCCTTGTTCTATTTTCGCACGACGTTCGCTTTTAGGCGTCCGGAACGAAAGAGCGGCACCCTGATCAGGTGCCGCTCTTTCGTCTCCAACTTTTAGGCTGCTTTATGCGGCTGACATGATTTTGTCGGGCGTGATTGGGAACTCGCGTATGCGTTTACCCGTTGCGTTGTAGATTGCATTCGCAATCGCACCTGCGATTCCCGTGATGCCAATTTCACCAATACCTCGACCGCCCTGTGGGCTGAACTTGGTGTCGGGAGTATCAATGACAGAGACCTCAATAGTCTGGGCATCTGCATTCACCGGCACGTGATATTCGGCAAGGTTGTTGTTCACGATGCGCCCATAGTTGTTATCGAGCACGGCATCCTCGGTGAGCGCCAGTCCGATGCCCCAGACGATGCCACCTTCCAGTTGAGAGATACCAGTCTTCTTGTTCAGCAGCTTGCCAATGTCGTATGTGGCAACCACCCGGCGCACTTCGACCATGTGCGTCGTGTCGTCCACAGCGACTTCCACAAAGACTGCACCCCAGGAGTGGGTCGATAGCGCCTTCTCGGCCTCTTGGCTCGGTTCCCCCGAACCATTTGCCTCAATGGCTTTGCCCTTGTTGCGGGCAATGGAGAGCGACAAGGCCTCCGCGTGTACCGGTGCGGTCTTGTCTTGCAGCATGGAATTCGTGATCGTGATGTTCTGAGCTTTCGCGTTGTACAACTGCGAAGTTGGATCTTCTATCGCGAGGTTGGCAAGCTTCAGAATCAACTGTGAGCAGGCATCTTTGATCGCCGGACCGACCGACGCTGTGGACTGAGAACCGCCAGATACAGGTGCCTTCGGCAAGGTTGAATCGCCCAACTTCACGTCTACCAGTTCCCACGGCACATCCAGCTCCTGCATGATCGTCTGAGCCATCATGGTGTACATGCCGGTTCCAAGGTCCTGAGTACCGCTGCCCACAAAGATGCGGCCATTTGGCTGCAGGCGAACAGTTGCCATGGCAGCGGAGCGGTTGGCGGGGTAGGTTGCCGTCGCCATGCCGTAGCCGATCCGCTTGTTTCCCTCGCGGACCTGACCCGGTGTCGCGTTCCGTTTTGACCAGCCAAATCGTTCCGCAGCATCCGTGTAGGCAGCGCGCAGGTTTTTCGAGCTCCAGTCACGCTGCATGCCCGGATCCCGCTCGGCATAATTCACCATCCGGAGTTGAAGCGGATCCATCTTGAGCTTTTCTGCGAGTTCGTCCATCGCAGATTCAAGTGCAGTGGTACCTACACTTTCGCCAGGAGCGCGCTGAAAGGTAAGCACACCGATATTCATGTCGACCATCTTGTGGGATGTGTCGATGCTGTCGCATTGGTAGAGCATCGAAGTCTGCTGCGCGGCGGACTCCATAAAGTCCTCCATGACAGACGCCGGCATGATGACGTTGTGGTTCATGGCGACCAATTTGCCGCTGGCGTCAGTACCCAGCTTGATCTGTTGAACAGTCTTGGGGCGTCCGCCAACGGGTCCGAACATCTGGGTCCGTTCCAGCGCGAGACGCACGGGCGCGCCAACCACCTTGGCAGCCATCGCACACAAAATCACGTGTGACCAGGTTGAGCCTTTCGAACCGAAACCGCCGCCGACGTACGGATCCAGGACGCGGACATTATCGAGGGGTAATGCAAAGTGCTTCGCCAGCGTCTGTTTGTCACCAGAGACGTACTGCGTCGCATCGTAGACAGTCAGCTTTTCACCTTCCCACGACGCTATGGTTGCGTGCGGCTCCATGGGATTGTGGGTCTGCAGGGGAGTGACATAGGTGTGTTCCACCACTGTGGTGGCTTTTGCCCAGGACGCCTCGGCTTCGCCTGGCTTACGCTGGATGGGAGCATTCCCTTGCTTTGGCAGACGAGCTTCGTTCAGACGATGGTCAAAGTCGAGCTTCGCTGGTGACTGTTTGTACCGCACCTTGATGAGATTCGCCGCATGGGCTGCTTCTACCTGACTTTTCGCAACCACAACGGCGATCGGCTCATTGTTGTAGTAGACGTTGCGGTCCTGTAGCAGTGACAACTTTCGCACCGCAGGCGGCTTGGGCGTAACCAGCGG
>JBPBPZ010000206.1:0-20291 GCA_050954525.1 Janthinobacterium lividum | reverse complement strand
ATAGTTGAAGGACCTGCTTTTCCCGGCGCTGCACCGCAGATGGAGGAAAGCAGGTCCTTCGCTTTCGCTCAGGATGACGGAACGGGAATCGCTCGCTCAGGCTGACTCGCCTGTGAGGTAGGGCTCGCAAGACGGTACTCCTACGCAGTGTGCGCATCGACTTCCATCCCCGATGGAAAAGAATCTAGCCCGGCACGGTATCCTCTCCCAGAAGAGGTTCCTATGAGCACACAGGCAGAGCAGTTCGACGCAGTCGTCATCGGGTCTGGCCAGGCGGGCAATCCACTTGCCGTGGCCATGATGAAGCAGGGGTGGAAGACCGCCGTCATTGAGCGGCGCTACCCTGGTGGCACCTGCGTCAACGACGGCTGCACGCCCTCAAAGACCATCGATGCAAGCGCGCGCGTGGCGTACCTGGCCCGGCGCGGCAGCGACTTTGGTGTGGGGACCGGGGACATCTCCATCGACCTTCATACCGTCTGGGAGCGCAAGCAGAAGATTGTGCTGGCGTCACGCAAGAACAACGGCGAAGGTGTCCAGGGCGAGAACGGCACGTTGATCCTGGGCCACGCCAGCTTTTCTGAGGATCAGCCTGGGGGCGGGCAGACACGCATCAGCGTCAACCTGCAGGAGGGCGGTACGCGCGAACTGCTGGCAGCGCGCGTTTTTCTGAACACGGGTGAGCGTCCACATCCGCCGGAAGTGGACGGCTTGGACACGGTTCCGTACCTGGACAGCACCAGCATCATGGAACTGCAGGAAGTACCGGAGCACCTGGTGATCTTAGGCGCAGGGTACATTGCACTGGAGTTTGCGCAGATGTTTTTGCGCTTCGGCGCAAAGGTCACCGTTCTGGAGCGCGGCGAACGCCTGGCCGCGCACGAGGATGATGACGTAGCCGCATGCCTGCGCAGCATCCTGGAAGAAGACGGCATCCGCATCCTGACCTGCTCTGCTGTGACCCGCGTCTCGGGTGAGGAAGACTCGGTTTCGCTGGACGTGGAAGTGGATGGCAAGCCGCAGACCGTTACGGGATCGCACCTGCTGGTGGCCACCGGGCGGACCCCAAACGTGGAGTCGCTGCACCTGGAGCGGGTGGGCGTGAAGCAGAAAGAACACGGCTACATCGAGGTGAACGACCGGCTTGAGACTTCTGCCCCCGGCATCTGGGCGCTGGGCGACGTCAAGGGCGGACCCGCCTTTACCCACATTTCCTACGACGACTTCCGGATCATCCGCGCAAACCTGCTGGAGGGCGGCAATGCCAGCATCAAGGACCGCCTGGTGAACTACGTGATGTTTACCGATCCGGAGCTGGCGCGCGTCGGCCTGAGTGAGACTGAAGCCGCAAAGCAGGGCAAGACCGTGCGCGTGGCGGAAGTTCCCATGAAGATGATGGCGCGCGCCAACCAGATGGCCGAACCGCGCGGCATGATCAAGGCGCTGGTCGATCCGGAAACCAGGCAGATCCTGGGTGCGACCGTTCTGGGTGTGGACGGCGGCGAAGTGATGACGCAGATCCAGATCGCCATGTGGGGCAAGCTGCCCTACACCGTTCTGCGGGAAGGCGTATTTGCGCACCCCACCAAGTCCGAAGTGCTGAACACGCTGTTCGGTCACTTCCGCGACGGCCAAGCCTGAAGCAGGCCCTACGCGCAGTGAACCGGACCGATACCATGGGAACAGCATGCGTTCCGTTTCACAAAGCCACACACGTCCTATCTGGGCAGAAATCTCCGTCAGTAATCTGCGCGCTAACTTTGAAACGCTGCGCGCCTCTGCCGGGCCGCAGGTCGATGTACTTGCAGTGATCAAGGCCGATGCGTACGGCCATGGCGCAGCAGAGTGCGCTCCCGTACTGGCTGCAGCAGGCGCACAGTGGCTTGGCGTGACATCTGCAGAAGAAGGCTCGGCAGTGCGCGCGGCGCTACAAACGCTGCCCGGCGCTCCGCGCCTGCTTGTGATGTGCAGTATCTGGCCGGGCGACGAGGCCGCCTGCATCGGCAACGGCCTGACGCCGGTGGTGTGGGAGCCGTACCACCTGGACCTTTTGGAAGCCGAGGCTCACCGCCGTAACCTGCCCGCGCATTCTGTCGCCGTCCATGTGGAAGTGGACACGGGGATGGCGCGGCAGGGCGTTACACCGGGTGAACTCTTAGACCGGTTGCTGGCTCGCTTCCTGCCGGGTTCTCCCCTGCTGCTGGAAGGCGTACTGACGCACCTGGCATCGACCGAATGCGCCGCCGATCCGCAGAACGCGATCCAGATGGCGCGTTTTGCATCCGCGCTGGAACAGGTGCGGCATGCCGGTCTGCAGCCGGAACTGATCCATGCAGGCAACACTTCATCGACTGACAGCGGCTTTGTTCCGGCAGAGTTGCCCGCCCTTGCCGCACGCATAGAAGCCCGGGCCATGACGCGCGCTGGACTAGCCCTGTACGGCTACGCGCTGCCGCTGGAAAACGGGAAGGCACACGTACAGCCGGATTTGCACCGTGTGATGACGTGGAAGACACGCGTCGTGAGCCTGCGCGAGGTGCGCCGCGGCGACACGGTCGGCTACAATGCGGCCTTTGTTGCGCCGCGAACCATGCGCCTGGCGCTGCTGCCCGTGGGCTACGCGGACGGATTTCGCCGCGGGTTGTCGTCCTCGACGGAACACGCAGGCGGTGATGTGCTGCTGCATGGCGTGCGCGCACCCATCGTTGGACGGGTGTCGATGGACCTGGCCATGGTTGATGTCTCGGGCTTGCCGCAAGTGGAGATCGGCGACGAGGCCGTGCTGCTGGGCAGCCAGGGCGGCGAACACATCGGTGCCGACGAACAGGCCCGCATCGCCGGTACCAGTGCGTACGAAATTCTGTGCGGCATCAGCGATCGTGTTCCGCGCATCCTCGTGCAGTAAGGGTTATGCGTTTGGGTGACCGGCCAGCCATGCGGTGAGCGCGTGCCACCACGTCCAACCATGCGCAAAGTTTGACGCCAGGAAGGTGGCAGAAAACGTCAGCAGTGCAACCGGGTAAGCTGCGCGTATTTTGCCGCGGCGCACGTCATCTGCTATCAGCAACAACAGCACCGCATCCACCAGCGCGAGCGAAACATTCACGTTGCGCTGGAAGCTATGCATACCGGGGATGATGAACAGGGCGCGCGTAACAGCGGGCGGCATCAGCAGTAACACCGTGCAGACGATGTAGCGCGCATGAAGGGCAAGCGTGCGCCCGTACCAGACACTAAGCGCCACAAAAGCCGGAAACAACACCAACGACGTGACATCCAGGAAAGTAAGCTGATCCACAATGAAGAGCGGCAGTTCCGTGCCATTCAACATCGAACGGATCATCAGAAAGCCACAGCCGACCATCGCGGGCACCAGAAGATACACGCCCCACCGGCCCAGCGTG
Organism: Janthinobacterium lividum; assembly: GCA_050954525.1. Classification (GTDB taxonomy): domain Bacteria; phylum Acidobacteriota; class Terriglobia; order Terriglobales; family Acidobacteriaceae; genus Terriglobus. The sequence continues at coordinate 16,887 of JBPBPZ010000206.1, read as the reverse complement.
CGATGTAGTTGGATACGACCCCGCTGGTACAGCACCGGCTGTACGGCTAGCAGCGCAATCCACCCGCCCATCAGCGCACCGTGAATATGGTGCAGCAGCGGTTGCGACGGTAGCACGGCAAAGTAACTGTGTGAAAAGCCAAGCCATGTGATCGCCATGGCCAGCAGGAAGTACCACTGCGCGCGTGGATACAGCACGGCGGGTGTTGTCTTTGTAAGTGGAAGCGTTACAGTCGCCATCGTTCGCCAAATCTACTTTCGCGGGACGGCCAATTATCCGTCCCGCAGAACGTAGCGGCAAGCAAATTACACAGGCTACTTACTAAATTTCTAACTACACGCCGAGTTCTGCGCGAATGGCGTCGGCGATGCTGTCTGCGTGGTGACGCATGGCGGTCTCGTCTTCCGCCTCGATCATGACGCGGGCCAGGGCCTCGGTGCCGCTGTAGCGAATTACAACGCGCCCTGAGTCAGCCAGTGCAACCTCCGCAGCTCGGATCTTTTCTGAGACGGAGGGGATTGACTCCAGCGGCTTCTTCTCCCGCACCTTTACGTTGACGATCACCTGCGGAAACGTCTTCAGGTCACTGGTTAGTTCGCCTAATGACTTACCGCTGCGGTGCACGATATCGAGCAGCAGCAAGGCGGTCAGCAAGCCGTCGCCCGTGGTGCTTCTGCCGGTGAACAGGATGTGGCCGCTCTGCTCGCCGCCCAGTGACGCCTTGGTCTCATGCATTTGTTGCAGGACGTATTTGTCGCCCACAGGCGCACGCAGCATGCGGATGCCACTGCGCTTCAACGCGGCTTCCAGGCCCATGTTCGACATGGTGGTGGCAACCACCGTGTCGTCGTGCAGCAGGCCGCGTGCCTGCAGGTCGCGTGCGGCCAGCAGCAGAACTGCGTCGCCGTTCACCACTTTGCCGTTCTCATCCGCAAAAAGGGCGCGATCCGCATCGCCGTCAAAGGTAATGCCCAAGTCGGCTTTTTCTTCGACGACCATGCGGGCGACGATTTCGGGGTGCAGGGCGCCACAGTGTTCGTTGATGTTGCGGCCGTCCGGGCTGGCATTGTGGATGCGCACCTCGCCCTGCATGCCCGCGAACAACTGGGGCGCTACGGACGACGCCGCACCGTTCGCGCAGTCGACCACGATTCGCTTGCCGTCGAGTGACAGGCCTGGGGCGGCGGCCAGCAGAGAGCGCACATACTCCGCACGGTCCGCTTCTTCCACAGCGGGCGGAGCTTCGTTGTGCTCTGCCTCCGCATGGCCGGCTTCAAGCTGACGGAATATCTCATCTTCAATGGCAAGCTCGGTGGCGTCCGGCAGCTTGTAGCCATCCGGCCCGAAGACCTTGATCCCGTTGTCCTGCCATGGATTATGCGACGCAGAAATCACAATGCCTGCGGCGAAGCCATGCGAACGCGTCAGGTACGCAATGGCTGGCGTTGTGATGACACCTGCCGATTCCACCGCAGCGCCGCCGTGCTTCAGACCTGCGGTGATCACCGCGGCAATCCACTCGCTGGACTCGCGTGTGTCCATGCCAAGCACGATCCGTGGCTGGCCGTCTGCGCTGCGAACGTGGTGGGCAAGTGCAACGCCTACCGCAAAAACCGTCCGCTTATCCAGCGGGGCCTGCCCTGCGACGGCACGGATGCCGTCGGTTCCAAAAAGCTTTCTCATGCCACTTCTTTCTCCGGCTGCAACACAGTATCCAGCACGCGCGACCGCACCGCGCCGGATTGGAGCCGCGTTGTGATTTCGTCGCCCGCAACTACCTCATCGGCAGATCGCAGCAGTGTTCCATCTGCCCGAAACGCGAGCGCGTACCCGCGCTGCAACACGGCGGTGGGCGACAGCGCGTGCAAACGCACTTCGGCACGCTGGACCCGTTGTGTTGGCACCTGCAACAGCGTCTGTCCGGCCCGCAGCAGGCGTTCGCGCAGAGCCCGGTTCTTCTCCTGCGCGCCTGCGACGGCGCGGCGAACATCTCCCTGCTGCAAGCGTCCCGTCAGCGCTTGCAGGCGTGCCGCGCGAGCCTGCAGCAAGCCGGTAGTAAGGGCTTCCAGGCGGAATCGACGTTCATCCACACGCTGCTGGCGACGGCCCAGGCTATCGCTCATCCGCGCGAGTGTGGCCGATGCATTCACGCGCGCGAAGCGTTGCTGCGCATGCATTCCCTGAAACCGGATCCCACGCAGCAGACGAGCTTCCAGCGCCTGCACGCGTTCTTCCACGCGATGCTGCGCAGCCGTAATCAGTTCTGCCGCCGCTGAAGGTGTGGGCGCACGCAGGTCCGCAACAAAGTCGGCGATGGTGAAGTCCGTCTCGTGGCCCACGGCGGAGACCACCGGCAGTTCTGACGCGGCAATGGCGCGTGCCAGAGCCTCGTCGTTGAACCCGGCAAGATCCTCTGCCGATCCACCGCCCCGCGCAATCACGATGACGTCCACCCGGTGGGTCTGCGAGGTGTTGAAGTAGCGTAGCCCGCGCGCCACATCAGTTGCACACGTTGCACCCTGCATAGCCGCAGGAAATACAAGCAGGTTCAGGCAAGCATGCCGCCTTCGGACCACCGTCGCAATGTCATGCAGAACCGCCCCCTGCGTGGAGGTGATGACGCCGACCGTCCGTGGAAAGGCCGGCAAGAGGCGCTTGCGCTCGGCATCGAACAGGCCTTCGTCGCGCAGCTTTGCCTTCAGTTGCTCAAACGCAAGCTGCAGCGCACCCGCTCCGCGCGGCTCCAGCGCTTCCGCAATCAACTGCAACTGGCCGCGGCTTTCAAAAATGGAGACGCGCCCACGCACCAGGACGGCCATGCCATCCTCTGGCCGAAAGCGCAGCAGCGTGGCCTGCCGTCGAAACAGCACGACGGGCAACTGGGCGTCGCCATCTTTCAAGGTGAAATAAAGGTGGCCAGAAGGTGCGGGGCGGCAGTTGGAAATCTCACCCTCGACCCACACATCCGCGTAGTCACGCTCGACTCGGGCGCGCAGCGTGCTGACCAATTCGGCAACCGCCCACAGCTTGCGCTCGACTGGAGCAGGCGCGGTTTCGGTTGGGGGTTCTTCTTCCGGCTCTGCCTCGGTAAACAGCAGGCCGAACTGGCCCAGGCGATCCGGCACCGGCTGGGGCGCTGGCTTGCCCTTGCCGACACGCCCGCGCCGCTGCGCAAACAGCTGTGCAAGCGATGCCGGGGTCTGGTCAGGAGCCGCCATGATATGTGGGTTCCGTCTAGGTGAAAGCTCTACTGGGCGGGAGCGCCAGTCAGCTTCTGCGACGCGATCTCGCCAGCAGCGGACTTCGGTTCCTTGTCCTTGATCTGCGCGTAGACCTTTTTCGCGTCGGCGGTCTTGCCGTTGCTCTCGTAAAGCTCCGCAAGCTGCAGGCGTGCCAGCCCAGCGGGTACCAGCGTGGAGGGCTTGTCGGCAACCTTCTGGTACGTCTCGATGGCTAGCGCGTCGCGGTTGGTGGAGTGGTACAGGCCCGCCAGCGCAAGCTGTGCCAGCGTGGCGACATCGTGGTTCCAGTCGCCTGCGGACTTCTTCAGGATGGTCTCGGCACCAGCCTTGTCGCCGGTCTCAAGCGCGGTCACACCCTGCAGGTACTGTGCATTACGGCCTGCGGGCGTCATGCCGTACTTGCCTGCAATGGCGGCGAACTGCCCGTTGGCGGCACGGGCACGGTCCTGCAGGCTCGCGAAGCTCTTTACAGAGGGAGGTACCGGCTGCTCGGGCGTGCTGACGGGGGTGTCCAGCGTCTGCATGGCTTCGGCCAGGGCGGCATTCGCGGCGTTGGCGCGGACGCTGTAGACCACGGCAATCGCAGCGCCGATCAGCACAACAACCACAATCACGATCGCCATCTGGATGACCAGCGTGCGATTGTTGCGGAGGTGACCAAAGAAATCAGTGGTACCGGCGTTGGTGGCCAGGGAATCCTGGCGAACAGGCAGCGGCGAGGTGCGGGTGCGAGTGGGTTCCAAGCTTTGATCCTTCTGCGGGCCGGCCTGGAGCCAGGGCCACGGTGAGCAGGCGCAGACGAGTTGCTGCAAGTTCCGACGCCACTGCCAAGTTTAGCAGCGCCGATGGGCCGCATCAACGCAGATGTAACTTGCCGAACCAACGCGCACCCACTACCCTTCACACAGGAGCAAACCCGGCATGTATGAGGACTTTCGCGTAGAGGACAAGTGGAGCGGCGAAGAACTGCACTGCGTGTGGAAGGCGACCATGGTTGCCATTGCGACGCGGCACGCGGACGCTACCGACATTCGCTTTGACGTGAGCGGCCGAACCATGTGGATTGCCATGCCCAACATTGCCTGGATCGAGATGAAGCGCCGCACCGGCTTCGTCATCACCGACTATGCCGCGGCGCAGGCTGCCGGACGCTACCTGAAGACCATTGTGGAGAACGGCTACGACAACGGCCGCGAGATCTACACCATGACCGTCGAGGAAGTGCTGGAGAACGTGAACGCCGTAGTAAACCAGGCGGGCAGCACCGGAAACCTGCCCCTGCTGCCGGTGATCAACGACGACGTGAAGCCTGAGCAGTATGCCGGGCACCTGCCCGCCGAATAGGCCAGGACTGGCGCGCTGGAACATGCAAGGAGTAGGCTGGCCCTCTCAGGAGCCACCCACCTTGCCCACGCGCCGACGTGTTTTAGCCACCCTGCCTGCTGCCGCGCTGCTTTTACGCCAGTCTTTTGCCGCACAATCCGCACCGCCGACGTTGCGCCTGCAGCGAGCCTACCTTGGCACCACTGGCAAGGCGGGCCAGGGCATATTTACGGCTGAATTCGACAACAGCACCGGCACCTTTGCCCGGCCAGAGATGGCCGTTCCGCTTCCAGGCAACGACTGCATGGCGCTCACCCGCAACCGCAAGCATCTGCTTTCCATTTGCGCAGTTGACGGTGCCGCGCAGGTGGTCGCATTTGAAGTGCAGGACGGACCGGAACCGCTGCACGAGGTCAGCCGGCAACCCACTGGCGGCAACATCGGCAACTTCATCTCGCTGGACCGGACGGAACGCATCTGCATGGAGGCAAATTGGGGCAGCGGCGATGTCTCGACCTTTCCCTTTGGCAAAGACGGCACCCTGTCCGCCGCGGTGGAGCACATCCAATACGGCGACGCGAACCACGGCCCCACGCCCATGCAGCCGCACAGCCGCTGCCACAGCATCCTTGAGGCACCCGGCGACGGCCGCTTTGTGCTGGTGAATGACTATGGTGCGGATCGCATCTACATCTACCGTTTGGACCCTGCGACAGCCCGGCTGACGGCGCACGATCCACCCTTCTACGCGGCACCACCGGGAAGCGCGCCGCGGCACCTCGTCTTCCATCCCAATGGCCGCGTTATCTACTGCAACAACGAGTTGAGCAACACCATCGACCTGCTGCAATGGGATGGCAAGCACGGCACGCTGGCACGTGTGGCCAGCTACAGCACCCTGCCGCCGGACGCGCCGCCGAAGAACCGTACTGCTGACATGGTGTTGTCGCCCGATGCACGCTTCCTGTACGGCAGCGTGCGCGACAGCAACACTATCAGCACATGGGCTGTGCAGCGCGACGGCACGCTTCATCCTGTGGGCGCACCGGTAAAGAACGGCGCGGAGAACCGATGCATCGCGCTCGATGCCACCGGGCGCTGGCTGCTGGCGGCCAACGTCAATGGCAGTGAAAACGTGACCATATTTCCGCGCGACCCGAAGACCGGTTTGCTGAGTCCACAGAGCAGCAGCACGCCTCTGCCAGGTGCCTGCATGATTGTGTGGGGCTGACCCGTGTTCCTGCGCCGGTTGCAGATCGACCGGGTAACCACCGTGGGTGAGGTGGTGCCCTGCCCGATCGCCTGGATCGACAACTTCGCCATGCGCAACTTCACCAACGACGCGGTTTTTGACGACACGCTGCCCGTTGGCGATGGCATGATGGAAGCCGGCCTGCTGGTGCCGCTGGACCTGCTGAGGGAGCGAATGGAAGCCTGGTTTCGGCGCAAGGGCTACCTTTCCCCGGATGAGACACTGCGCGTGCAGGAAGTTGAAAACGCAATCGCAGAGAGAGCTCCATGCATACACGACGCCATTTTGTAACCGCCGCGGCTGCGGGCATTGCCTTCATGTTGCGCGAATCGCAAGCTACTACCATGCACTCAACGGTCAAACATCGACTTCTGATCGGCACCAGCAACACCTCTGACGACGGCGGTGCGGGCAAAGGCATTTACGTCGCAGACTTTCAGGATGGCGTTCTGAGCGCTCCGTTGCTGGCGGTGGAGACACGGAGCCCCGGCTTTCTAGCCACCGCTCCGCATGGCCTGCTGTACGCGCAGACTTCGCCAGAGGGCGGCAACGCAGAGGCAGTGAGCTACCGCCTGGAGGGTGGAACGGCCATCCACCCCATCGACCATGCGGATGCGGGTGACCCGGGCGGCTGTCACATTGGCGTGTCGCGCGACGGTCGGTGCGTCTTTGTGGCGAACTATAGCGGAGGCAACGTGGCTTCGTTCGCCGCGACCAAGGACGGCAAGCTGCGGCGGGCCAGCTTTATCCAGTTTCCACCGACAGAGCACGGCCCAGTCGCGTCGCGGCAGGAGAAGAGTCACGCCCACTCTGCCATCACCTCGCCTGACGGCAACTACGTCCTGGTGAACGACCTTGGCCTGGACCGCATTCACGTGTTCCGGCTGGACCATGCCACGGCACAGCTGATGCCGCACACGCCGTCGCACTGGTCGTCGGCTCCCGGAGCCGGTCCGCGGCACCTGGCCTGCCATCCGAATGGCAAATGGATCTACTGCATCAACGAGGTCGGCAACACGGTGGACCAACTGCTGTGGAACGCCACCGACGGCACGCTGCGCACGCTTGGTACTGTCTCTACCCTGCCGACAGATGTTCCCACGCCCGGCGCGCACGCCTGCGAGCTGGTGTTTGCGAAGGATCTGCGCTTTCTGTACGCCAGCAACCGGACCTATGAAGGCTTTGCAGTGTTTGCACTGGATGCCGCGACCGGATCGCTGACGCCGATCCAGCACATTGCCAATCCCGGCAAGGAGTCGCGCCACCTGGCGATCGATCCCAGCGGACGGTGGTTTCTGAGCGCCAACCAGTTCTCAGGCGATGTGTCCGTGTTCCCCATCGACACGGCGACCGGGATGCTGGGCGAACGGAAGAGCTCCATCCAAGTCGGCGGAGCGAGCTGCCTTCTGTTCGCCTAGCGCCAGGTTATTCGTCGTAGTGCAGAAGGCTGTACACGTCGATGTCCGGGAACTTGGACCGGCCCTTTAGAAAGTCAAGTTCGACGGCGAACGCCACACCGGCAATCTCGCCGCCAAGCTGCCGCACCAGCTGCACGGTTGCCTGCATGGTGCCGCCGGTGGCCAGCAGGTCATCCACAATGACGACGCGCTGCCCGGGCTGGATCGCATCCAGGTGGATCTCGAGCGAGTCCGAACCATACTCCAGGTCATAGGTCACCTTGGCCGTGGGCGCGGGCAGCTTCTTGGGCTTGCGCACCGGGACAAAGCCTGCGTTCAGGCGGTACGCCATGGCCGGTCCGAAGATGAAGCCGCGCGCCTCGATGCCCAGCACCAGGTCCACATCCTTGTCGATGTAGTACGCCGCAAAGGCGTCGATCATCTGCGCAAAGCCTGCCTTGTCCTTCAGCAGCGTGGTGATGTCGTAGAACAGGATGCCCGGCTTGGGAAAGTCAGGAACGGTGCGGATGAGCTCTTTCAGCGGCTCGCAATTGATGGTGTGCGACATGCTTCCATTGTAGCCAGACGGGTCAGCACTGCGAGGAGGTCCCCCGGAAAGATGGCTTCGTCACTGTGCAGGATTTCGTCGCTTGTCCACCAGCGCCACTGCTGCAGGGTGGATCGTTCCTCTGCCGTGACACCTGCAAGTACGGGCGCGGTCCCGTCCCACGCGGCGCGGAAGAAGACCTCGGTGCTCAGGTTCCAGTAGCCCTGAAATTCGAACTCCGCGTCTACCGTGTGGACTGGACCGCTGAGCGCGGTATGCAGGCCCACTTCTTCCTGCAACTCGCGTGCAGCAGCCTGCAGATCGGTTTCTCCCGGTTCAATCTCGCCTCCCGGAGCCGCCCAGAAGCTGTAGGGCCCGCTGCTCCGATGGATGATGAAGTGCAGCAAGAGTACCCGTGCCTGACTGTCTACCAGCAGAACACGGGCGGATCTTCGCTTGCGAACCGGCAGGTTCAGAAGGCGCCTTCGATCACAAACTCCTTCAGGGAAGCGCCTTCCTCCTCCGAGAGATCGTGGATGTGGACGCGATCCACACGGCTGCCGCGCGACCCCTTGTGGAGTGCAGCTTCAAGCTCATCGATCTGCTCGGGCGTGCCTGCCGCCACGGCCTCGACGTGGCCCGCGTCCGTGTTGCGAACCCACCCGCGCAGCCCAAGTTCGGCGGCTTCGCGATGCACATACCAGCGAAAGCCGACGCCCTGCACCCGGCCTTCTACCTGGTAGTGCCGCACGATCTGCTCTGGTAGGTCGCTCATGAAGAACTTCCCTGCAGGTGCTGCAGTACCTCCCTGGCGGTTGCATCCGGGTTTTCACGCTGTGGAAAGTGCCCGACCCCATCTAGCAGAACGCGCTTGTAGCCGTTCGTGAAGTAGCGGCCTGCGCCGTCCGTGGTCTCTGGTAACGTGCATCGATCTTCCAAACCGTGCAGCAGCAGCGTGGGAACACTTAGGGATGGCGTGCTGAAATACCGTGCCTGTAGAACTGCGTAGTTTGGATCGCGCTCCGTGTGACCCCAGTTCGTCCGGTAGTAGTTCAGGACCACATCCGCAAAGCTCTTGCCCGTCCAGCTTTGCGCAGCATCGGAAAATTCAGACCGCGTGTACCAGCCTTCGGGACCCCATGTGTCCCACTGGCGGCGACAGAATGCAACCGGGTCAGCGCGAAAAACCTTCTCTCCCGTAGAGGTGCCAAGGTACCACTGGTACCAGAACGCCTGGGCCTGCGCATGGGCCGGGGGCTGAGCGGGACCCGGAGCGAATGGCACGGAGATGGCCACCAGGTGCTGCAATCGCTGTGGAGCAAGCGCAGCCAGAGCATACGAGGCTCGCGCTCCCCAGTCATGTCCAACCAGGTCGAAATTGGAGATCTTCAAGGCGTCTGCGAGGTCCAGCAAATCCTGCGCCAATGCGACTGGTTGCCCCGTGTGGCGAGGCTTGCGGCCAAACAGGTGCGAACGAAATTCACTCGGACCGTAGCCGCGCAAATACGGCGCAATGGTCCGGTAACCTGCCGCATGCAGCGCCGGCAAAATCTTGTCAAAGGTACGCGGAGAATCTGGCCAGCCGTGCACCAGGAATACGGGCTTGCCGTCCTTTGGGCCGGTCTCTTCATAGGCCAGCTTCAGGTTTGCTGTTTTAAGGGTTTGAACACGCATGGGCCATAGGATGCTTCCTGTTGCAACGCAGGACCGTCGGACGGTTGAAGTTGGGTGTTCTTCCATCGCGGGGTATGTTGTAATTCCCTTCGATATCCCCTTGGGCAAAATCGTTCCATGAAAGATGCGTGCGCTGAGCTAACCCATGAAGCTGCTTTGGAAATTCAATCTTCTGCTCTTTGTCGTATTTGGTTTGGGACTTGGACTCATCTCGCTGGAGGCCCGTTCGTTCCTGCAGCGGCAGGCGATGAGCGAGGTGATGCGGCAGGCCGGGCTTATGTCGGCCAGCGCGGGCGCGACGCGCAACTACACCGAGACGCAGGTGACGCCGCTGCTTGTAAAAACGGCGCGGCACAACCAGGACTTCTTGCCGCAGACGATTCCGTTCTTCGCGGCAACTTCCACCTTCCACGAAATCCGTGACAAGTACCCTGACTACACCTACAAGGAAGCCGCGCTGAACCCGACCAACCTGCGCGACCGCGCCACGGACTGGGAAGCGGACCTGATCAACTACTTTCGCGACCACCCGGGCGCGAATGAACTGGTGCGCGAGCGCGCTGCCGCTACCGGGCAAAGCCTCTACCTGGCACATCCCATCCGTGTGGAAGCGGGCTGCCTGGAGTGCCACAGCACACCCAAGATCGCACCGGCGTCGCTCATCAAGCACTACGGCACAGCCAACGGCTTTGGCTGGAACAATGGCGAAGTAGTGGGCGCGCAGATCATTTCCGTTCCCATGTCGATTGCAGAGCAGATGGCGAACCGCGGCCTGCGGGAGTTGCTGCTGGACCTGACTGCGATCTTTCTGCTGGCGATCCTGCTGATCGATGCCGGTTTGTACGCCATCGTGATCCGCCCGCTGCGCACCATCTCAGAATCTGCAGACAGGATCAGCCAGGGTGAGATGGATCTGCCCCAACTGGCCCTGCGCGGCAACGATGAGGTAGCCCAGGTCACCCGGTCCTTCAACCGCATGCACACCAGCCTGAAGAAGGCCATGGACCTGCTCAACGGCTAGCAGCTTTCTAAGAGGCTTACCGGGGGCGCGTTTTCAGGAAGCGCTGCCGGTCGGCTTCGCCCTCAATCTGCTTTGCGGCACCGGCGTACAGCGCGTCCAGGTCGTCCGTCTGCTTTGCCAGGCGGCTAACGACGATCTTGGCAATGGGTCCGATAAAGGTGGTCAGATGGCGCACCAGGGCATCCGTCTGCACCGGCGCCGGGGCACCCGGGCGCTTGAGTTCGTCCGTGGTGACGCGCTGCCACGTCGAAACCGGCAGCCGCGTTGTAGCGTTGTCGCCGCTGCTGCCCAGGGGCGCGATCGCTGCGGAAAACTCCGATGCTGTGCTGAACCGGTGTGCAGGATCTTTCTGCAGAGCCTGGTCAATCGCGTGCGAAAGCGATGGCGGAATGTCGCTGCGCACCTGCAGCAAGGGCACGGGAGCCTTGTGCATCTGCGCCATCATTAGTTCGTAGGTGGTAGCGCCGGTAAACGGCGGCTGCCCTGCGACCAGTTCGTACAGCGTCACGCCAAGCGAGTAAATATCAGACTGCGCCGTGGCTTTTTCCCCGCGAAATTGCTCGGGAGACATGTGCAGCGGCGACCCTATCAGCAGACCGGCCTGCGTCAGGTCCTGCGAACGATCCGTAATGGCGATCCCGAAGTCCAGCAGCTTGATGGTGCCGTCGTCAGTGACCATGATGTTGGCGGGCTTGATGTCCCGATGCACGATGCCGCGCGCGTGCGCATACTCCAGCCCGGCCAGCACTTGCACGCTGTATTTGACGAGCTGTGCCAGTGGAATTCGGACACGCCGGCTAAGCACACGGAGGTCTTCTCCTTGCACCAGTTCCATCACCATCACCAACTGCTCCCCGTGGCGAAAAGCATTGTGCAGACCGGCAATGTTGGGGTGGTTCAAGGACGCCAGCAGGCGCACTTCACGCAGGAAGCGCTCGCCCATATCTTCTGCGCCGGTCTGCTCCGGCAGCAGGACCTTGAGGGCTTCCGACCGCTGCGAGATGCCGTGCGACGCCTCATAGACCGCACCCAGACCACCCCGGCCAAGCGGCCGAACGATCTGGTATTCCCCAATCTGCTGGCCGGGAACAAAGGTCATGGGTCTATGCTACTTCGTCATAGCAGGCATGGGCTGAAACACATTTGTGTCCCAGCCCATGAGGGAAGCATAAGCATCTTCTCGATAACAACCCGTCGAAACACTGCTCGCCTATGCGCGGCTCATGTACGCGCCTTCCGCCGTATCAATGCGAATCTTTTCGCCTTCGTTGATAAACGCCGGCACCTGCACCGTCAGGCCGGTTTCGGTCTTGGCGGGCTTGCTGACGGAGGATGCCGTGGCCGACTTGATGCCCGGCTCTGTTTCCACAATCATCATCTCGACCACGTTGGGCAGTTCCACGCCTACCGGTTTGCCGTCGATGAAGCTGATGTCGATCTTGATGTTCGGCAGCATGTAGTCCACAGCGTCACCAAGAATGTCGCGGCCCAGCGTGGTCTGCTCGAAGTTGTTCATGTCCATGAAGATGTAGTCGTCGCCGTCGTTGTACAGGTATTCCATCTGCACGTCGTCCACGATGACACGATCAATGGCGTCGCCGGAGCGGAAGCGGTGCTCGAACATGGCGCCGGACTCAAGATTGCGCAGCTTGGCCTGGATAAAGGCGCGCAGGTTGCCGGGGGTGCGGTGCTCCACGGCAAAGACCGAGTGCAGCTTTTCGTTGTGCTTGATGACCATACCGGGGCGCATCTGTGTGGCGGGAATCGACATAGAAAACCAATCCTGGTGTTACGTGAGTTGCGGTTGACGCGAGCGCCGCACGTATTACGGCGGCCCGGTCTGCACACCGATTGTAGCGTGCGGGCGTGCTCTACTTCGCCCCGAACAGCCTGCGGAAGAAGTGGCCGATGGCCCGGAACGGATTGGGACCAGCAGCTGGCGGAGCCGATGTTTCGATATGCGCCTCGCCTGCGGTCTGGGGCGGTGCTCCTCTCCCGGCCGGTACTCCAGCATGTGCAGCTTCGGAGGAAGAGGAAGATCCTGAACTGACTTTGGAAGCTGCTCCAGAAGTCGCGGGCGGTGCAGCGGCTGGGTCTGCGGTAGGTGGCCCGATCGTGTCGCCCGGCGGTCCGGTTGCCGTGTTGGCAACGCCGTTGTAGTTCAGCGTGGTGGAGACCTGCACGTGCGTCTGGTCTGACGGTGCCTGTGGAACGGTGGGAGCTTGCAGGCCCTGGCTAACCGCCTCAGGGAATGGGTTCTTTTTCGCTGCTTCCGTTACCTTGCCGTCGCCGTGCTTTCCCTTGCCTGCCAGCACCAGAGGTTCCGTCCTGGGGCAACCGCAACTGCTGCTTTCGTGGTCCACCACGTCGCGCAGGCTGCCATGTTCCAGCAACACGCGCTGGCCGGGCTGGATGAAGTAGGCGCCGGTGCCAAAAGCTTCTGTTGCGTGCAGAATCGGCGCGTCCTTGCCGGAGTTGTCGACGCAGGTGTCGCCATTTGCCACCAGCCGCACGCGGAGGTTGAGCGGTGCGCTGTCCGACACCTGGAAGCGAAAATCCGGCGTCAGGATGACGTCGTTCATCTGCGCCGTGGTTTTCACTTCCATGCCGCCCCGGTTCAGAGCCATCAGCAGCGGCGGACGCGCCACTTCTACTGCCGGCTGGGACAACCGGGCAGACGAACCCGTACACACCTTGACCGCTCCGCCGCGCGTCAGCGAGATCTCGGCCGTCTCCAGACCAGCTTCAATAGAGCCGTTGTTTGCAATGGTGGCGCGGCCACCGCTTACCGCAACGGTGCCCGTGATCTGTGCGCCCTCTGTCTTCAGCGAACCCAAGCCTTGCTGCGCGGCGGCCGCAACAGGAAGCAGGCAGGCGAGACATGCAAACAGGCGCGAAGCCAAGTGGGTTGCCATAGTCACAGCTTCAAGAAGTTCTGGATGAGGGCTTTGCCGCCGCTGGTCAGTACGCTTTCCGGGTGGAACTGCACACCTTCAATCGGCAGTTCACGGTGTCGCAGCCCCATGATGACTTCGCCTTCAGGGTCCTGCGTTCGGGCGGAGATTTCCAGTTCATCCGGCAGGCCTTCCGGACTAACCACCAGCGAGTGGTACCGCGTGCACACCATTTCCGGTTCCAGGCCCTGGAAAATGGTTCGGCCATCATGCTGCACCTGGCTGGTTTTGCCATGCATCAAGCGTGCCGCCCGCACCACGTTGCCTCCGAAAGCAGCACCCAACGCCTGGTGCCCAAGGCACACACCCAGAATGGGTGTCGGCTTACGCTTCGCGGCATAGTGGCGGATCAGATCAATGGAGACACCTGCCTCCTGCGGTGTGCAGGGGCCGGGCGAAATCAGGATGTGGTCCGGGTTCAGGGCTTCGATCTCGGTTGGCGTCAGTTCGTCGTTGCGGCGGATGACCATCTCCGCACCCAGCTCGCCCATGTACTGCACCAGGTTGTAGGTGAACGAGTCGTAGTTATCCAGCACAAATACCATACGGCTGCCTCACCCACAGTCTACTGCCCTGCCCCGCGGCTTACATCGGTGAGAACAGGAAATGGATGCAGACACCGTGCAACATCTTTGTACCGAAACGATTCAAATTGTTTCGGTGCGCGTGGAGCCGCCACGGAAACCTATTGCACTGCCGATATCTGGGGAAGGACACCCGCCATGAAGCACCACCTCACGACCTGCTTGAGCCTCAGTCTTCTGGCACCCGCGCTTGCATGGGCAGGCAGTGGCGATTGGCCGCCAGTCCACGAGTCGCACACCGCGAATGAGCTGTTAGCCGTAGCGGAAGTTCCCACAATACCGCTTGGAGCACCCCTGGCATTTGCGCCTTTTGCCATCGAGATGTTCGACAGTGCTGCGCTTCCCAGTCTGCCGGAAGCTGCCGCGCTTCCGCCATTGCATTACGACGCGGTGAGCACTCAATCTGGGTCATCGGAGAAGATGGGTGACAACCGGTTTTCTGTAATTCCGGCAGGGTCAGCCATGTCGATGCGCAGCGTCATGCAGTCCACGCCGCTGGCGGCACCGGCACGCTACATCCATGCGCAACGCTTCAACACGGAGGACGGATCCTCCCTGGAAGCGTTCACCATCTGCTACCGCCTGTCGAACCGGTCCAGCGTGCAGGTCATACCGGGCGATCCGGCGCCGGTCAAAATTCCTGTCACTTCCATGGCTAACAACATGGGCGTGACGGTCGGCATGGTTCTACGGCTGTCAAAAACACACTGATTTGAGGGACGTTACTTCTGCTCGTCGAGCGGCCAGCTGGGCCTGTGCATCTCGAATAGGTCCCGCGTCTTGCAGTAGCCTCCGCCACCGTGCATGCGGCCGATCAGCCTGAGTACATTCGGGTCGATGTGCAGCCTGGCTTCGTCCAAAAACGCGTCGCGCCGCACATGCACCTGCAACACCTTGGCCAGCAGGACCGTGCTGCTGCCGCCCGGCTCAATGATCTGAAAAGTGCTGCATTCCAGTGAGACTGGAGCGTCCGCAAGTCGCGGCGGCCGTACCTGCTCGGACGGCGCAGTAACCAGACCGGCAAGCTGCGTTTCATCGGTTCCGCGGGGTGCGGTGGCCGACGTCACATTCATGGCTTCGGCAAGCTCTTCCGAGACCAGGTTAATGACCAGATCGCCTGTGGCGCGAATATTCGCGAGCGTGTCCTTACCATCACGGTCGCTGGGCGCGGAAAAACCCACAGCTGCCAACGGCGGCTCCGACGAAACCAGGTTGAAGAACGAATAGGGCGCGGCGTTTACTACGCCATTCACATCAACAGACGTAATCCACGCGATGGGACGCGGCATAACCAGCGATGCGATCAGCTTGTAGCTGTCGCCGCTCGACATGGTGGAAAGATTAAAGCTGGAATGCTCAACTGCTTCGTTCATGGGTTCCTGATCTAACGTGAGCGGGCGCGCTCGATGGCACGCACCACGGCTTTGGATTTGTTGACTGTCTCTTCGAACTCGGTTTCCGGGACGGAGTCTGCAACAACGCCGCCGCCTGCCTGGATGTAGCCGTTCTCGCCGTGCATAAAGAGTGTCCGAATGGCGATGCAGCTATCCAGATTGCCGCTGAAATCAGCGTAAAAGATCGATCCGCCATAAACTCCGCGACGAGTCGGTTCCAGTTCTTCGATGATCTCCATGGCGCGGATTTTCGGTGCGCCAGAGAGCGTACCCGCCGGGAAGCAGGAGCGGAACGCATCGACCGGTGCCATGCCTTCGCGCAGTTGGCCCTCCAGCGCGCTGACAAGGTGCATTACGTGCGAGTAGCGCTCGATAAACATCAGCCTCTGCACCTTGACCGAGCCAAACTGACTGACGCGACCCACGTCGTTGCGGCCCAGGTCCACCAGCATCACGTGCTCGGCCACTTCCTTGGCGTCCTGCCGCAGGTCTTCTTCCATCTGCTTGTCGCTGGCGTCGTCGGCACCGCGGGGGCGCGTTCCGGCGATGGGGTGGTACTCGACCTTGCCGTCATGGACGCGGACCAGCAGTTCCGGCGATGATCCGACAATGTGCGCGGGCGTCTCTGCTGCCGTACCTGGGGCAGCCATGGGAAAGCGCAGGAAGTACATGTACGGCGACGGATTGACGATGCGCAGCGCGCGATAAATTTCGAACGGATCCACTTCCGGTGTGCAGTCGAAGCGCTGTGACAGCACGCACTGGAAAATGTCTCCCGCGGCGATGTACTCCTTCACCTGCGCAACGGCCTGCATGTAGTCTGCCCGCGGAGTGCGCGAAACCAACTGCAGAGGCTCCGTGTGCGGCTTCGGCCTGGACACAGTTGGCAGCGGCAAAGCAAGTTCGCGTTCCAATCGATCAAGCCGCTGGTTTGCCTGCTGATATGCGGCGTCCACATCCGGCTGGCGCGTAAGGTCGGCCGTCAGGATCAGGTAGATTTCCTTCTTGACGTGGTCAAATGCCAGCACCTCGTCGAAAAACATCAGGCAGGCATCGGGCACGCCGAGTTCGTCCTTGGCGATGGAGGGCAGCCGCTCAATCTGCCGCACCACGTCATACGCAAAGAAGCCGACGGCTCCCGCGGTAAACGGCGGCAGGCCCGGCAGCTTTGCGGGCGTGTGCTCACTAAGGGCGTGCTTCAGTTCTCCGAAAATGTCGCCCTGGAACTCGCGGGATGTGCCTCCCTCCGTTGCCACAATGGAGGTGCCGCGCGAAACCATTTTCTTGTAAGGCCGAATCCCAATAAACGTGTAGCGGCCTACGCGTTCGCCACCCTCTACTGACTCCAGCAGGAAAGCTTCAGGCTCTTGCGAGGCAACGCGCAGAAAGACTGAAACCGGCGTGTCCAGGTCTGCTGTAACGGTGCGGTAAACCGGGATCAGCGTGTGTTTCGACTGTGCCAGTTGCTGGAATTGCGAAAGCTCGGGGGTTGCGGTGTG
>JBPBPZ010000218.1:0-20542 GCA_050954525.1 Janthinobacterium lividum | reverse complement strand
CGTGGTACGTCAGGATCTTGGTAAGGGTCGCTTTGTTCTCAGGCATGACCAGGGTGTCAACTGTTCCCGCAGGCAGCTTGGCAAACGCGTCATCAGTCGGTGCAAACACTGTGAAGGGGCCAGCGCTGTTCAGCGTGTCAACCAAACCCGCTGCCTTTACTGCCGCTACCAGTGTCTTATGTATCGGCGAGGCAATCGCGTTTTCAACGATGGTCTTGCTGGAATACATCGGCGCGCCGCCAACATCAGGATCCTTCTGGGCCACTGCCGTCATGCTGCCGGCCAACAATGCTGCGCTGAGTACTACCTTTGCGAACTTGTTCATGCTGTTTCTCCTGGGTCCTGCTCTGTTCGGCACAAACACTGTGAGGTGACTGGCCACTACACAGGTCAAACGCCCACCATGTGAAAGTGGATTGCTTCAATACCAACTTCTTTCCGTGCCGTGCGTCCCATGAAGGTGAAGGGACCTTGCTTACTCCCCTGCGATGTCTGTCAGCATTGACAAGTCGACGGACCGCTTCAACACTACAAGTGTGCTGGTGATTCCTTCGACGACGCAGAACAACACGGATGAACCGGTGAACGAGCGCTCGTCGCCCCACATTCAGCCACGTGATTCCGGTCTGTTCCTGATTGGGATCTTCAAGCTGTTCAAGGCTGTGTTCTTCATGAGCGTCAGCCTGGGTGCGCTTCACTTCGTGCACCATGATCTGTCGAGCACGGTCGAACGGATGATGCGGGAACTGCACTTTGACCCGGAAAGCCACGTGGTTGACCTGGTCATGGACAAGGTTGGCCAGGTGACGCACCACAGGCTGCGCCTGATCAGCATGGGAACGTCTTTGTATGGCGCCTTGTGCACCACGGAGGCGTATGGCCTGCTTACCCGCAAGGTCTGGGCCGAATATGTCACCCTTTGGCTCAGCATCTCGTTCATCCCATGGGAGCTCTACGAGATGGTCCGGAGGCCCAGCCTGTGGCATGCCAGCATTTTGGCGACAAACATCCTGGTTGTTGTGTACCTGTTGTGGATGCTGCGCAGGAAGAAATCGCGCCAGCAGGTAGTCGCCTGACGAATCTCATCAACGGGCTTCAAGCGTAACGCACAAGGCGCATTCCAAGGTAACTACCATGGATCACCAAGGTTGCCTTACAAAAGTTCCTTCTTTGGGAAGTTTTCCACAGGATTACAGGAAACCCACAAATAAATTGAGATTTCCGCTTTACGCACACAGTGCAAAGGATGAAGATTGGTTTTGTGGTGGAACAAAGTGGTCAAAAAAGGAGCATGGCGGAGTAACTTTCTCATTCTGGACCGGGTTTAGACGATGAAAGAGATGGAAGGAAGCCAGAAGCGACATGTTCCGGGGAAACCATCCAGCACGTGTTGATGAGAAGGGCCGGCTGAAGCTGCCGGCAGAATTCAAGCGCCGGATTGATGAGTCGTACGGGCCGCAGTTTTACATCACGAGCAAGGATGGCCGAAGGGCCGAGATCTACCCGCTGCGTGAGTGGGAAATCGTAGAAGCGAAGCTAGCGGGCATCCCCAACATGAACCCCGCCAAGAAGAAGTTTCTCGATGTAACGAACTACTACGGCCAGATGGCCGAGCTGGACGGGCAGGGACGACTCACGCTGCCGCAGCTGCTAAGAGAAAGCGCAAAGGTGACCGCCGAAGTGGTGGTGCTGGGATCGCAGACGTACCTGGAAGTCGTAAATCACGACGACTTCAAGGCAAGGCTGGAGGCTGAGCCCCTGACCGAGGCCGACATGGCAGCCCTTGCAGATATGGGTTTGTAAACGCAACGAGTTTTGTAGAAGCAGTGGTCAGCGTTGGAAGCCCCCAGTGGGCGCGCATGGAGGCGGAGATTGAGCGGTCCGCAACATGTACCGGTTCTTTTAGAAGAAGTATTGAACCTTCTGAATGTGCGGCGTGGTGGAACCTACGTGGATGCAACGCTGGGCCTGGCCGGACACAGTAGCGCCATTGCAAGGCGGCTGGGACCAGAGGGAACGCTGATCGGTTTCGACCGGGATGAAGAGGCGATGGCCATCGCGTCGGCAAGGCTCGATGTACTACGCGCTGAACTCCGCGACGAAATGCCAAATGTGCGGCTGATTCCGCAGGCATTTTCAACGGCCGCAGACGTTCTGCAGCGAGCTTCGCTGGATGGCCTTCTGGCTGACTTTGGAGTCAGCAGCCTGCAGTTGGACGAGGCGCGACGTGGCTTTAGTTTTCGGCTGGATGCACCGCTCGACATGCGCATGGATACGCGCAGCGGTGAAACAGCCGAGCAAGTGGTAAATCAGGTAGATGAAGAAGATCTCGCTAACCTGATTTACGAATTCGGAGACGAAAGGAGGTCGCGGAGAATCGCCAGAGCCATTGTGAGGGCGCGGCCGATTACTACAACGGCAGAACTGGCCAGGGTAGTTTCGGCCGCGGCCCCCTCAATGAAAACGGACACGATACATCCCGCGACAAGAACTTTTCAGGCGCTTCGAATTCGAGTGAATAACGAACTGGGTGAGATACGGTCGCTGCTGCAAAGCGCGCCTCTCTTGCTGAAGCCGGGCGGCAGGCTGGCTGTAATCAGCTTCCACTCGCTGGAAGATCGTATTGCGAAAGACGCGTTTCGCGACGGTGCGCAGCTGGGCATCTGGAATGCGCTGACAAAGAAGCCTGTGACCGCACAGGAAGAAGAAGTTGATCGCAACCCGCGATCTAGAAGTGCGAAGTTGCGGGTCGCGGAACGTACCGTGCAGAAAAAGCAGGTAGCAAGAAAGATACCTCCCGAAGGTGGAAGCAGCCGCGGGAACCGTTCGGGACTAAGTTAGTGTGCAGGCTGTGGATAAGTCTGTGCAAACTTAGGAAAACTTAGTACGAAGAATTAGATGCATGCGGTAAAGCAAGTTACAGGAGACCGCCCCATCTCCAAGTAAAGCAGGGGCACAATCGGCGGAGGCACGTAGAGCGATGGATCAAACGGCAGCAGTAACCATGGCGGGAGGGCGCGCACAAAGAGAGCGTGTGGATTCGTTTCGCGGCCACAACCGTGGTGTTTTCGAGCAACAGCGGCGCGCCCGTCGCGGCCCTACGCCAGAAGTGTTTTTCACAAAGCACATCGACAATACCCGCATGGTGAAGGCAGACGATCCAGAACGTCGCAAGGAAATGCGCTCATTCACCATCGCCATGAGTGTTCTGTTTGTCATGGTAATGACCTATGTCTGGCAGCATTTCTCCTCGATTGAGACGGGTTATTCCATCGAAGCGCAAAAGCTGCGTGTAGAACATTTACGTGAAGATAATCGTCAGCTTCGTCTAAGTGAGGCGCAATTATCCGATCCGGATCGCATTGATCGTATTGCCAAGCAGCTCGGTCTGGACGTGCCCCAGCCTGGCCAGGTGGTGCGACCAGACGGTTCCTTTGCGAATACGGGTGCAGTTCTGGCGGAAGCGTCCATCCCCACATCTGTAATGCCCTAATCCCGACCGTACTTATCGGCTAAAGCCGCGATTGCTTTATTAGCTTGTTGTGAGATCGAATGCCCCCACTGCGCCAGCCACTTACAGCACCCATCCGTCGCGTTCGCTTCGCGTATGTTGCGTTGTTCTTTGTGTTCTGGACCGGCATTATTGGTTCGCGTCTGATCTGGCTGCAGGTCATACGGCACCACGACTGGGTAGACCGGGCGGCGAAGCAGCAGCAGCGCACCTTTGAAGTAGCGCCCCGGCGTGGCGTGCTGTACGACCGCAACCTTCGAGAACTGGCTGTAACTGTTCTGGCGGAGTCGGTGTATGCGGTGCCAAGTGAACTGGGTGACAACCGCGCCAACGTAGCCGAACTGGTTGCAGGCATCGTTCATGTAGACCCCACTGACAGCTTCACCACGCAAGGCAGCATTCTGGCTCGGCTAAATGCCTCGCGCAACTTCGCATGGGTAGCGCGCAAGCTGACGCCGGAACAGGCGCAGCGAATTCGTGAACTGAACCTGAAGGGTGTGTACCTCCAAAAAGAGTTCAAGCGCTTCTACCCCAACTCGGACCTTGCCGCGCAGACGCTGGGCTATGTGGGCGTTGACGACACGGGCCTGGGTGGCATGGAGCGCGAGTTCGAGGACGACCTGCATGGCACGCCCGGACGTGTGCTGACAGCGCTCGATGCAAAGCGTCATGCCCTGGGTAGTGAAGAACGTGAACCATTGCCGGGCGAAAACCTGGTGCTGACGATCGACACCAACATCCAACACATTGCCGAACGCGCCCTGGATGCGCAGATGGAAAAGATGAAGGCCGCGCACGGCACGGTTGTGGTGCAGGATCCGCATACCGGCCAGATCTTGGCCTTGGCCATCGCACCGCGTTTTAATCCAAACGATTTGCGGCATCAGGACGCGAGCCTGCTGAAGAACCTTGCAGTGAGCGACGTGTACGAGCCGGGTTCCACCTTCAAACTGGTGACGTACGCCGCTGCGCTGGACGGCGCAAACGTACAGCCTACGGATATTGTGGACTGCCAGGGCGGTGCCATGACGATGTTTGGGCGGACGCTGCACGATGACAAGTCCGACCACTTCGGACGTGTGACCGTGCAGTATGCGCTGGAGCATTCCAGCGACGTGGGCGCGGCGAAGATGGCGCTGAAGCTGGGCTCAAACAAGTTCTACGACTACATCCGCGGCTTTGGTTTTGGTGATCGTTCCGGTGTGGAATTGCCCAGCGAGACACGCGGCCTGTTGGCTGCGCCGCGTAAATGGGGTGCAACCAGCATCCTGTCTATCGCGATTGGGCAAGAGGTTGCGGTGACTCCGATTCAACTGGTCACCATGGTTTCCGCGATTGCCAATGGAGGCACGTACCTTCCGCCGCATGTGCTGCTGAGTGAAACGGAGAAGGTGAAGGGCGATGGATACCTGAAGCCGGCTGTATTCCGGCCATCGACTCAGGTTCCTGCGGTGCTGCCTGAGGGCGCACATCGCGTCATCAGCGAACTGACCGCCGGCAAAATGCGCAGCATGATGCAGGGCACGGTAGTGGAAGGCACGGGCCGCAATGCTGCCTTGAACGGCTACAGCGCGGGCGGCAAAACGGGTACGGCGAACAAGGTCGATCCTGTGACGCATGCCTACTCGCACACCAAGCTGGTGGCCAGCTTTGCGGGCATGGCACCGGTGAATAACCCGGCGATTACGGTGGCTGTTGTGATCGACACGCCGACCGTGGGTACGGGTTATGGCGCGGCAACCAGCGCGCCGGTGTTCGCTGAAGTTGCGCAGCAGGTGCTTGAGTACCTGGGCGTTCCGCACGATCAGCCTTTGCGTGCAAAGAAGCCGGAAGACGCGCAACGTCTGCAGATGGCGAATGTGGAAGGCCCCAGCGAAGAAGTGGGCGACCTGAATGCGCTGTTTGAAGAAGTGAATACGCTGCCTGCAGACGATCCCCTGCGACAGAAGAGCGATGCAGTGGCGATGGCCACAATGGCAACCATTGCACCTGTTTCAAGCGGTAAGAAAGGGATATTTGCAGCGCTTCCCGACAAGCTGCTGCAGACCTTTCGAGAGCACGGCGGATCGTCGTGGTTGAGTGACGAAACAGCTTCGCTGAAGCCGCTTCAGGCGCCTGCCAGCGAACACATCCGTGACAATGGCACGGTGGTTGTGGATTCCAGCAGAAAAGTCGCCGTGCCGGTGCTGGATGGTGGACTGCGCGTTGTGATCCAGAAAGCAGCAGTTGCAGGTTTGCGCGTGCAGCCTGTGGGCAGCGGTCTGGCCCGCGAACAGGTACCCGCTGCAGGAACCCTGGTGCCGATCGGCACGGAAGTGGTTGTGCGTTTCACGCGATGATGAACGCGCACTGGTCAATCATCATCCTGATCGGTGCTGCCGTCGGCGTGGTCGTTGGCACCATTGGGACCAGCGGCGCCATCATGATTCCACTGCTGGTGTTTGTGTTTGGGCTGTCGCAAACCAGCGCGCAGGGCACGGCATTGCTGATGGCCTCGTGCCCGCTCTGGATTGCCCCAATGCTTATCTATGCGCGTGCAAATCACGTGGAGTGGCGGCTTGGCCTGTTGCTTGCGACGGGCATGGCTGTTGGCAGCATCTACGGGGCGAAGCTGGCGATGCAGTTGCCGACGGTCGTGCTGAAGCGTGGATTTGCTCTCATGCTGGCAGCCGTTGCCGCGCGCATGTTCTTCCAGCGGTAGAATCGCGCGAGTATGACTTGGGCTGAGTTGATTGCCGGTGTTCCCGTGCTTGCCGTTGGTGACGCTTCACGCGCGGACATTGCGGGTGTGGAGTATGACTCGCGCCGCGTGGGCGTGGGATTGTTATTTGTTGCCATGCGTGGCGAAACAACGGATGGCAACAAATACCTTCGTGCTGCGCTGGATGTGGGCGCTGCCGCGATTGTTACCGACTCGCGTGAGAGCTTTGCCTTTGCGGATGCGCGTGGCGTACCGGCTGCGTTGATTGCGGATGGCCGTCGTGCGCTGGCGGCTGTAAGTGCAAACTTCTACGGGCATCCTGAGCAGCAGTTGAAGCTATGCGGCATTACCGGGACCAATGGCAAAACCACGACGGCGTTCCTTTTGGAAGGCTTACTAAACGGTGCGGCACGTAAATGTGTTTTGATTGGCACCATCGAAACGCATATCGCGGGCGAGGTGCGGCCAAGTCCGCACACCACGCCGGAAAGCCGCGACGTGCTGGCCATCTTTGCGAAAGGATTGGCTGCCGGTGCGAGTGAGGCGATCATGGAAATGAGTTCGCACGCCCTGCAGCAGGAGCGCGTGTGGGGATTGCCGGTCGATGTAGCGATTTTCACGAATTTGACGCAGGATCATCTCGACTTCCACGGCACCATGGAAGCCTATGCGGCTGCGAAAGCGCGGTTGTTTGCGGGTGTGGGCGCTCCGCCACCGCGTGTGGCGATCATCAACGCAGATGATCCTTACGCCGCGCACATGCTGGAGGCTGCCAGCGGCTGCGAGACTGTGTGGACGTACTCTGTCGGAGGACAGGGGGACTTCGTTGCAGGCGAAGTCCTGCTGCACGCGGGAGCAACGGAGTTCGACCTGATTACGCCGTTCGGCAGAGCGCATGTGCAGTCACAGTTGACCGGGCGAGTGAACATTCACAACCTGCTGGCAGCCATGGCCGCGGCCATCGCCCGAGGGCTTTCGATGGATGATGCGGTGCAAGGTGCTGCCAACCTGCTGCCAGTGCCGGGGCGCTTTGAAACTGTGCCGAACACATGCGGCTTTTCGGTTGTGGTGGACTACGCGCATACCGATGACGCCTTGTGGAACCTGATCGTACTGGCCCGTGAACTTGCAGGCAGCGCACATGTGATTACGCTGTTCGGATGTGGTGGCGATCGCGACCGTACCAAACGGCCAAAGATGGGTCGTGTCGCAGGCGAGGGTAGTGATGTCGTCATTGTGACCAGTGACAATCCGCGCGGTGAAGATCCAGGGGCGATTGCAGCGGAAGTCATGGTGGGTGTGCAAGCGTCCGGCAACAGGCAGGTGCATGTGGAGCTTGACCGTGCCACGGCCATCCACTTTGCCATTGCGGAAGCGCAGGCAGGAGACATCGTGTTGATCGCAGGCAAGGGCCATGAGAAGACGCAAACTGCGCACGGTGTATCGACGCCGTTCGACGATGTGGCTGTGGCGGCGGCCGCACTGCGTATGAGGGAAGCAGGAAGATGACATTGACACTGGGACAGGTTGCAGACTGGATTCACGCAGAGGGCGATGTTGACCTGTGCGCAGAAGTGCAGGGATACTCCATTGATTCGCGCACGGTGGCCGCAGGGGACCTGTTCTTTGCCGTGCAGGGCGAACACCTCGACGGGCACCAGTTTGTGGAAAGTGCGCTGCAGGCCGGTGCCGCGGCTGCCGTGGTCAGCACGCACTGGGTTGTTCCAGCCGAAGTAGATAGCTGCAAATTGCTGCGCGTGCCCGACAGCGAGGACTGCGTTCTGAAGGCGCTGCAGAAGCTGGCCAGGCAGGTGCGTCGGCAATGGGGCAAACGCGTCATCGGTATTACGGGATCGGCCGGTAAGACGACGACAAAGGAATGTGTTGCAGCGGTACTCTCGTCACAGTTCCATGTGCTGAAGTCTGCGGGCAATCTGAACAATGGCTTTGGCATGCCATTGCAGTTGTTGAAGCTGCAGCCGCAGCATGACGTGGCCGTGATCGAGATGGGCATGAACCACGGCGGCGAGATTGCCGCGCTGGCAAAGATTGCGGAGCCAGACTGGGCCGTGATCAGCAATGTTGCACCCGTGCATCTGGAACACTTCCCCAACGGGATGGAAGGCATCGCTGCCGCGAAGTACGAACTGGTGCAGTCGCTGCCGTCGGAAGGCATCGCGTTTCTCAACGCGGATGATCCCTACGTGTCGCGGTTTGGTCGCGAGCGCGAGGCGCACACACGTACCTTCGGCATCCATGCCGCGGGCGCTCTTGTACGTGCGACATCGGTCGAAAGCGCAGGTGCGGACGGCATGCGCTTCGATGTGGCTGCGGGCAGCAATGAGCAGGGAACAGGAATCAGTATCACTGTTGAAATAGCGCTGCTGGGTGAACACAATGTCTACAACGCTCTGGCAGCGATTGCCGTTGGCCTTGAGAGCGGGATCCCCTTACAGGCCTGCATCGATAGCCTGGCGGCGCTGCGCCCGGGTGACAAGCGCGGCGAGCAGATCGAGTGGAATGGTGCGCGCATCATCAACGATTGCTATAACAGCAATCCGCGTGCGCTGGATGCGATGGTGGATGCGTTGATGGCTGTTGAGGCGCAGCGCCACATCGTGATTGCGGGCGAGATGCTTGAGCTGGGGCCGGATGCAGATCGCCTGCATGCCTGCTGTGGTGAACACATGGCTGCGCGCGGAGTCGACGTTGTGGTGGGCGTGCGTGGCCACGCGGCGTTGCTGATCGCCGGTTCGGGTGCAGACGCGGTGTTTGTCGAAACGCCGGAAGAAGCCGGGGCATGGATGCGTTCGAACCTGCAACCGGGGGACGCGGTGTTGATGAAGGCTTCACGTGGTGTGCGGCTGGAGCGTGCGCTGACCGAGTTACTGAAGGTTGGCTGATCTCCGCGGCACATAGGAAAACTAGGCGGCGCTGGTACAGGAGTACCCGATGCGGAACACTTCGTGTCTGCAGGGTGTGCCACGCAACGTAAGCTGAAAAGCGATCAAGTGTGTAGTTCCGCCGGTGTGCGGACGGAGGTCTGTTGCTCTACTGGCTGCTCTACCAAAAGCTTTACCCGGTTTTTCGGCTGTTTCGCATCTTTCGCTACCTGACGTTTCGCTGCGTATTTGCGAGCCTTACAGCTCTGCTGATCGGCCTGCTGATCGGGCCGTTCGTTATTCGCCGACTGCGCGAATTCCAGATCGGCCAATACATCCGCGACGAGGGACCGGAGAGCCATAAGAAGAAGACGGGTACGCCCACCATGGGCGGTGTGCTCATCTGCATCTCCGTGCTTGTACCCACGCTGCTGTGGAGCGATCTATCGAATCCTTTCGTGTGGATCGCGGTGCTGTCTACGACCGCCTTCGGTGCCATTGGCTTCGCGGACGACTACATCAAGGTAATCCACAAGCAAAATCAGGGTCTGACCGGCCGGCAGAAGCTGGTGCTGCAGTTCCTTGCCAGCTTTTGCATCGCTTGCGTTTTGGTGTGGATGCAGACGCGCGGCATGTACTCCACGCGGCTTGTGGTGCCGTTTTTAAAGCGACTGCGGCCTGACCTGATCATTGGATCCATCCACCACATACACGGCCTGTACTGGGCCTCGTTTCTGCCGTTTGTGCTGTTCGTCATGCTGGTGATCAGCTTCAGTTCGAACGCCGTGAACCTCACCGATGGTCTGGACGGGTTGGCGATTGGCTGCACCATCATCGCGGCGGGCGCGCTTACGGTGCTGACGTATGTCAGCGGCCACGTGGTTTTCAGCGACTACCTGGAACTGCAACGTATGCCGCTGGCAGGCGAACTGACCATCTTTTGCGGAGCCATGGTGGGAGCGTCGATCGGCTTCCTTTGGTACAACGCGCATCCGGCTGAAGTCTTCATGGGCGACGTAGGATCGCTCGCGCTGGGTGGTGCCATCTCGACCGTTGCCGTGCTTATCAAGCAGGAATTGCTGCTGCCGTTCATCGGCGGCGTCTTCATCCTGGAGGCGGTCAGCGTCATGCTGCAGGTGGGCAGCTACAAGCTGCGTGGTGGTAAACGCATCTTCCGCATGGCACCGCTGCACCATCACTTTGAGCTTGGCGGGTGGAGCGAAAGCAAGGTCATTGCGCGCTTCTGGATCCTGGCGCTGGTGTTTGCGCTGTTTGCGTTGACGACTTTGAAGCTGCGGTAGGTTGCGGCGACTATGACGAGTGCAGCGGTTCGCTTACCTCAGGCAAACGATGTGCAAGAGCGTCACCTTTCCAAGCAAGTAGACTGACCGTGATGGAGCTCAAGAACAAACGCGTCCTAGTTGTCGGCCTGGGGAAGAGCGGCGTCTCTGCGGCGCTATACCTGCGTGGGTTGGGCGCGCGTGTCACGGTGAGCGATGCTCGTCCGGGCGATGCGCTGGCGAAGGAAATCCCTGCGCTGCTGGATGCGGGCGTCATGGTCGAGAGCGGCGGGCATGGGCTGCTGACATTTCGCCGCCAGGACCTGATCGTCATCTCGCCCGGCGTGCCGCTTTCGACGCCTGAGGTGCAGCAGGCCATTGCGTTTGGTATCCCGCTGATCGGCGAGCTCGAGCTCGCTTCGCAGGGTCTGCAGGGCAGTGTCATCGCGATTACTGGATCGAACGGCAAGACCACGACAACGTCGCTGATGGGTCACATCCTGCAGCAAGCGGGCCTGGACACCAGGATTGGCGGCAACATCGGTTTGCCCGTGGTGGAGCTGGTTGAAGGCTCGACAGAAAAGATGTGGAGTGTACTTGAGGTTTCCAGCTTTCAGCTTGAAACCATCGATACCTTCCAGCCAAAGATCGCGGCGGTTCTAAACATTACGCCCGACCACCTGGATCGGCATGGCACCTTTGAGAACTATGCCGCGGCCAAAACGCGGATTACCGAAAACCAGACAGCGGACGACTTCCTTGTTCTGAATGCAGAAGACAAACCGACGCAGATGGTTGCGGCGAAGACACATGCGCAGATCTACTGGTTCAGCGCGGTGCGACGCATTAAGCAAGGAGCTTTCGTGCATGGCGACGGCGTGTACTTTCTTGCAAAGGAAGGTGGCACGCCCCAGCCAGTGATGCCCGTCAACGAGATCCCCCTCCGCGGCGCACACAATGTCGAAAACGTGCTGGCCGCGGTTGCCATGGCCCGGCTGGCAGGCGTTTCAGCGGACGTTGTGCGCGCGGCTGTTCCGAGTTTCCAAGCCGTCGACCATCGTCTTCAATTTGTCGCAAAAGTGCGAGGAGTCGACTACTACAACGACTCCAAGGCAACGAATGTAGACGCTGCCATGAAGGCGCTGGCTTCGTTTGCGGGAGGCGTGCGCATCATCCTGGGCGGCAAGGACAAGGGCTCGGATTACACCGAACTGTTGCCGCTGCTGCGCGAACGCACCGTTGCGATCTACACGATCGGTGCCGCCGCAGACATCATCGATCGGCAGCTTGGGGCCGAGATCAAGCTGGAACGTACAGGTACGCTGGCAAACGCCGTCGCCATGGCAGCGGCATCTGCGCAGGCGGGTGAAACGGTTCTGCTGGCACCCGCGTGTGCCAGTTTTGACCAGTTCGAAAGCTATGAGCACCGTGGGCGTGTGTTTACGGAGCTGGTGCGCGCTCTGCCTTCTATGTGACCTGGCCGCTTCACGAGGATTAGCCTGCAGTCTCTCGCCCTTCATTCTGAGCGGAACGCAGTGTGCAACTGGAGGACCTGCTTCCTTCCGTCTGCAGTGCTGCTCAGGAAAATAGCAGTCCTTCGACTCCCGCTACGCTCAGGATGACGGGAACGCACCATCTGACTGGGCTGAACAGTTCCGCCTGTACCCAGCTAGGTACCTTGCGCTGCAAACGAAATGCATCCAGTTTCCGCACAAGCGTTAGGCTTCGAACAGCATGGCAAAGCGCGTCGGTGCGGACAAGTGGCTTTTCGGAACGGTACTGGCGCTGGTCCTCTTCGGACTGGTGATGATCTTTTCTACCAGCGCGGTGATGGCCAAGGAGCAGTTCGGCTCGCCGTACAAGTTTGTGACGACGCAGGCGTTTTTTGTAGTGATGGGCGTCGTGGCCCTGTTTGTTCTGATGCGAGTCGACTATCGCCGCTATAACAATCCCAAGGTAGTGTTTCCGCTCATCGCGATCACAGCGCTGCTGCTGATTAGCGTGTTCTTCATGGGCGGCATGAACGGCGCACACCGATGGGTGCGTATCGGCGGTCAGACACTGCAACCGTCAGAACTCGCGAAACCTCTCATTGTGTTGTTCCTCGCCTATTTTCTCCAAAATCGAATCCACCAAATCGATGATGTGCGCGGCACGCTGTTGCGGGCCGTGGCGGTTCCGCTCTTGTTTATTGCGCTCATCATTAAGGAGCCGGACCTCGGTACCGCAATCGTGTGCGCTGGTGTCACGGTGCTGATGCTGTGGCTCGCCGGCATCCAGATGCGCTACATCGGTATCGCCTTCGCCGGGGCTGCACCCTTGCTGTACTACATGCTGTTCCACGTGGCATTTCGTCGCGCCCGCATGCTGGCCTTTGTAAATCCTGACGCGGACCCGCGCGGTGCAGGATTTCACATCCTGCAGTCGCTGATTGCGGTGGGCACGGGCGGCTTTTTTGGCAAGGGTCTGACCGAAGGCATGCAGAAGCTGTTTTACCTGCCGGAGCCGCATACTGACTTTATCTATGCGACCGTATGCGAGGAACTGGGCCTGCTGGGCGCGCTCCTGCTGCTGGGTGCGTTTGTGTTGCTGGGATATCGTGGCCTGCGCGCGGCGTACCTCTCAACCGACCCCTTTGCGCGGTTTTTGGCGTTTGGCATGACTAGCGCCATCCTGATCCAG
The DNA here is from genome assembly GCA_050954525.1 of Janthinobacterium lividum. Lineage (GTDB taxonomy): Bacteria > Acidobacteriota > Terriglobia > Terriglobales > Acidobacteriaceae > Terriglobus. The sequence continues at coordinate 7,486 of JBPBPZ010000218.1, read as the reverse complement.
GCTTTCTTCAACATGAGTGTGGTCCTTGCGTTGCTGCCCACCAAGGGCATTCCGCTGCCGTTTATTTCGTCGGGCGGAACCAGCGTCTTCATCACGCTGGCGAGCATGGGCGTCCTGCTGAACATTACGCGCGAGATCGACTAGGGTGCCTCCGGCAGGGAAACCAGAACATGGAACAGGGAGCAGCATTCGCGTCCTGATCGCGGGTGGCGGCACAGGTGGCCACGTCGTCCCGGCGCTGGCGATTGCACGTGAACTGCGCGACACCCATGGTGCCGAGGTAAGGCTGCTGGGAACGTCACGCGGCATCGAGATGCGTCTGGTGCCTGCAGCGGGGTTCCCGCTGGACCTGGTCAGCGTGGGGCAACTGGCGAACGTGTCTTTTATGACCCGCGTCAAGACGGCTACGGGCCTGCCAATTGCCGTACAGCAGTGCCTTCGGCTGCTGTGGAGATTCCGCCCTCACGCGGTTGTGGGAGTGGGTGGTTACGCCAGCGGGCCTGCCATGCTCGCGGCCCTGCTGCTGCGTGTGCCCACCATGGTGTACGAGCCGAACGCCATCCCGGGCATGGTCAATCGCAGGATCGGGCGATTCGTTCGCACCGCCGCCATCGCATTTGAGGAAACGTTGCCGTACTTTCGCAACGCCGTGGTGACAGGTGTTCCGGTGCGCAGCGAAATCGTTGCTGCCGGTCCTTTGCAGGTCGATCCGCCACGATTGTTGATTACCGCTGGAAGCAATGGCGCACGCGTGTTCAACGAGACGCTACCCATGATTGCGGGTGCACTGTTGGCCGCCGTTCCCGGGCTAACGGTGGTGCATCAGACCGGCGAACGTGCGTTTGCCGCGACCGCTGACGCATACCGCAAACATGGCATTGCTGAGAACAGGGTCAGTGTCTGTGCGTTTCTCGACGATATGCCTGCGCAGCTGGATCGTGCGACGCTGGTGCTTGCCCGGTCAGGTAGCACGGTGGCGGAACTGGCAGCAGCCGGCCGACCTTCGTTACTGGTGCCGTTTCCGCGCGCTGCGGACGATCACCAGACGAAAAACGCCCTTGCGATGGTGCGGTCTGGTGCCGCACAGATGATGCCTGAGGCAGAGCTAACGCCAGAGACCCTGCTTCAAGCCCTCGTGACCTCGTTGCGATCTCCCGATCTGCTGCGCGGCATGTCTGCAAACGCAAGGGCAAGGTCACGGCCTGACGCCTTGCACCAGATTGCCGATCTTGTGGTGTCCTTGGCCGCGCGGTAGGTGTTTGCGGCAATAAGACGGCCCGGCTTTCGCCAGGCCGTTACCTCTTGGGGGAGGGATGTTGTACTACCGGTGACCACCGCCGCCGCCACCATGGAAGCCTCCGCCACCACCGCCACCGTGAAAACCACCACCGCCGCTGGGTGCCGAGAAGCCCCTGCTCCCGCCGCCGAAGCTGCCGCCCGAAGGTGCAGAGAAGCCGCGTGCGCCGCCAGTATTACCCGGCTGTGAGAAGCCACGGTTGCCACCGCCGAAGTTGCCACCGGGCGAAGCAAAACCACGTGCACCGCCGTTGAAGCTTTGCGTTCCACCGCGGTTTGCAAACCCGTTCGAAGAGCCGTTGAACCCTCCACGGTTTGCAAATCCGTTTGTGCCACCGTTAAAGCCGCCGCGGTTCGCAAAGCCGTTGGAGCCGCCGTTGAACCCACCGCGATTCGCAAAGCCATTCGACCCGCCGCGGTTGAATCCGCCACCGAAGTTGGCACGGGTAAATGCCGGGCTCCGATTGAAGGCGTAGCCGCCGCCCCGGATGTTGCCGTGGAAGCCACCGTAGCCGCCGTTGTAAAAATGGCCGCCACGGAAGCCGGATCCGAAACGATTCAGACCGCGGTTGTACCAGAAGTTCCCGCCCCGCCAGTAGCCGCCGTAGTATCCAGTGCCGAAATACCCGAACCCATAGTTAATGCCGCCGTAGTAGCCCACTTCCGGACCCCAGTAGCCGGCATTCCATAGATAGCCGTCACCGTTGCCGGGACCCCACCATCCAGGTGTCCAAAGGGCGTTCACGTAAGGGGGCTGTACCCACGCGCCATCGACCCAGTAGTAGTCGTTCGCCGCGCCGTCCCAGGCCCAGTACCCGGGCGTCCAGATGTATCCGTCGCCTGGAGCGGGTGGCTGATCGTACTCGGGAATTGCGGGTGGCGCACCGAAGCTCGCGCCTACTTCAATGGCCTGCGCCGAAGCTGTGCGACCGCTCAGGGCCAGTACCGGGGCCGCTACAAGGGCTGCAAGTGCAACGATTTTTGCTGAATCCGTAATCTTCTGCATGAACTTCATGATGTTTACCTCCACGTCCAAGCGGCGAAAGCATCTTCTGAGGTGCTGCCTGCCGATTGGAACGCCTGCCTGCTTCCCGAACAACCGGTTTTGAAGCGGCACGGTGGTAAGAACCCAACTCCCAGAAAGAGGTTGCGGTGCCGCTCCGCGGACCTGCATCGCCCCGGTCTATTTGCCGGACAGCTGTACCGGGGACGCTGCTACATTGATTTCTGGTGCCGGGGAGCATGAGACGGGCCAGGGAGAGCTTGCACCTTGTTTGCAGCGGCACAGCGCGTACATTTCATAGGCATTGGCGGCATCGGCATGAGCGGGATCGCGGAAATTCTGCTGTCAGTAGGATTTCCAGTCAGCGGCTCTGATATTCGGGCCTCTGCTGCCACCGACCGCCTCCAAAAGCTGGGCGCGACCATTTTCATAGGGCACACAGCGGACCAGGTCCGCCCTGCGGATGTGGTGGTGACCAGTTCCGCGGTTTCGAAGAGCAATCCAGAGGTTCTGGAGGCGCTTGCGCGCAAAATCCCGGTCATTCAACGGGCCGAAATGCTGGCCGAATTGATGCGGCTGAAGTACGGCATAGCCATTGCGGGCATGCACGGCAAGACGACGACTACCAGCATGATTGCCGCGGTAATGGACGCGGGTGGCCTGGACCCTACTGTTGTTGTCGGCGGTCGCGTGGACCTGTTCGGGTCCAACGCACGCGCTGGCCAGTCGCGCTACCTGGTGGCAGAGGCGGACGAAAGCGACCGCAGCTTCCTGAAGCTTTCGCCCATCCTTGCCGTGGTGACCAACCTGGACCGCGAGCACATGGAGAACTACAAGGGCATGGCTGACGTGGAGCAGTGCTTTGTTGACTTCATGAACAAGGTGCCGTTCTATGGAGCGGCTACCGCATGCATCGACGACCCCATGCTGCGGTCGATTTTGCCCCGTGTGCAGCGCCGCGTCATGACCTATGGAGAACACCCTGACGCCGACTTCAGGCTGGTGATGCTGCCAAAACAGGATGGCTCCCGCGCAGTGTTCGAGGTCAACGTGCGGGGTATTGTGCTGGGACCATTTCATCTCCACGTACCGGGACGCCACAACGTGTTGAATGCCACGGCAGCCATCGCGATCGGTGTGGAACTTGGTGTGCCGCCTGCCCAGATTGCTGCCGGTCTGAAGCGATTTACGGGCGTGGACCGCCGTTTCCAGACACGCGGAGTGGAACGGGGTGTGACCGTGGTGGATGACTACGGGCACCATCCCACCGAGATCCGGGCAACGCTTGCAGCAGCACGCGACTGCGGCTTCAAGCGGGTCCATGTTTTGTTCCAGCCGCACCGCTACTCCCGCACGCGGGAACTGATGGGCGATTTTGCGACCGCTTTCAAAGACGCCGATCGTGTTGAGGTATTGGACATCTACGCGGCGAGCGAAGAGCCGATCGAGGGGGTGAACGCCCAGGCGCTGGTCAGGGCCATGCGCGCCGCAGGCACCGATGCTTACTACGCCCCTGGATTTTCCGCTGGTGCCGCACGTTTGGCAGAGGTCGCGGCAAAGGGCGAAGCCATTGTGACGCTGGGTGCCGGTACTATTTCCCAGGCGGGCCCCCTGGTCTTGCAGGCCCTGCAGCTCCCAATTTAGGACACCGGTCTTGTTGGAATCACGCAAATGGCCGGCAATTCTGTCGTGCAGATGAACGACGCGTTACCGGCGAAGGTACGCCCCTCTGCTTTGCACGCCACGGGGCACGCGGCGCTGTACATTGGTCGCAGGCGATTCTCCGTGGCCCGGCTCAGGCATGCGGAAGGTGAAAGATAACGGCGGGTCTTCTGCGGCGGTGTTGCATGCCGAGGAAGGTGCACCCGTGCGTTCAACGGCGTCCGAAATTCGGCGACCTCTGACCGATCCCTTGCGCACCCGTCGCGAGCTGGTAGACGACTTTGCCGATGACGCCGATACGGAAGCCTTTCTGCGAGCAAGTGGACGCAATCGGCGCATTCGACGCGGTCTTATTCCCAAGACCCGGAACGGTTGGATTGCAGTCGGTGTGGGTTCGCTGCTGTGCCTGCTGGCCCTTGCGGGCGGGGCGACGCTCGCCGGGCGGTACCTGACGGCCAGCCCGAAATTCCGCATCCCTTCCTCGCAGTTCATCACTGTGGTCGGCAACAACCACCTGACCCGCGCGCAGATGTTGAGCGTGTTCGGGGAAGATGTGGACCGCAGCGTGTTTCATGTGCCCATGGAGCAGAGGCGTGCCCAGCTGGAGGCCATGCCATGGGTGGAACATGCGACCGTGATGCGGCTGCTGCCAAACCGGCTGCGTGTGCAGATAACGGAGCGTGTGCCGGTTGCCTTTGTACGGCAGGGCGGCACGATCGGCCTGGCAGACGCCAATGGAGTCCTTCTCGACATTCCCCCGGACACACCGGGTAACGCCGGATACTCCTTTCCGGTGGTCACGGGCCTGAAGGCTGAAGACACGGCAGCTTCCCGCGCGGAGCGAATGAAGCTGTACACGGCATTCTTGAAAGATCTGGATTCGAACGGCAAGGGCACCTCAGGGCAGTTGAGCGAGATCGACCTGTCTGACCCGGAAGACGTAAAGGCGTTGGTCCCGGACCACAACAGCGAAATCCTTGTGCACTTTGGCACTGAAAACTTCCTTTCGCGCTTTCAGAAGTTCCAGGAGCATTTGGTCGAGTGGCGTACCCAGTACCCGCGCCTGAGCGGCGTGGACATGCGATACGAACGGCAGGTGGTTCTGCAAATGCCGCCGAAGGACTCGACCGTCACTCCGTCTGCCGCAACCGCAGATATTCACCCGGGTGCGTTTACTGCGACCGCCTCGCATCCGGCTGGTTCGACGCCGCGGTCCGCTTCCGGCACAAGAACCCCGGAGACGAAGCACCTGGCTGTGGCAAGGCCTGCGGGTGGCAAGTCTGCACTGGCGAATGATGCCGCTAGAAAGAAGCGTGTCGAAGCCATCAAGCTGTGGATGGCGAAGCGTGAAAAGGCACGTGCGGCTGGGCAGACAAGATAGCAGGTCTGGCCGGGATGCGGTCTGCGCGCCAATCGGTACGCGGCAGGGCATCAAGACTTGTACATGGCGGGTGCGTTTCCCGCATCGGGGCAACCACTTCGCAGTATGATGCAACGCAGGCGGTGCAGCTCCTGTGAAGGAACACAGCGAAAATCTCATCACGGTCCTTGATGCTGGCAGCTCCAAGAGCTTTGTGCTGGTGGCAGAAGTGCAGGACGGCGTCCTGCGCTATCGGGGGCATGGCCTTGAGAAATCAAAGGGCATGCGCAAGGGCCTAATCGCGGAGCTGGGGCCAGCGGCAGACGCCATCAATCAGGCCGCCCTGACCGCGGAACGACTGACAAAGTTTGGCATTGAGACGGCGGTGGTGGGCGTCGGCGGCACCCACGTGCGCGGCATCAACTCGCGCGGCGGCATCTCCATGGGCAGCCGCATGCGCGAAATCACGCGGGATGAAGTGCGCGCTGCTGTGGATCGTGCGCGCTCTGTGGCTCTGCCTGCCGACCGCGAGATCCTGCACCTCCTGCCGCAGGAGTTCATCCTGGATGACCAGTCGGGCATTCACGATCCCATCGGCATGGTCGGTACCAAGCTCGAAGTGAACCTGCACCTTTCCACCTGCAGCGGCGGTGTCGCGCAGAGCGTGATTACCTGTGCGAATCGCGCCGGGCTTGAGGTGATCGACACAGTGTATGAGGGCATTGCATCGGCCGAGGCTGTGCTGAGCGCCGACGAAAGGGAACTGGGCGTCTGCATTGCGGACATCGGTGCCAGCACGACCGAACTGGTCGTCTTCTTCGAAGGTGCCATCGCACACACGGCCGTTTTGCCCATTGGCGGCGACCACTTCACTAATGATCTCGCTGTTGGCCTGCACGTCAGTACAGAGGAAGCCGAACACCTAAAGCTTGAGTACGGGAACTGCGTGGTGACCAGCGTGCCTTCGTTGAACGAGGTTGAGGTAGGCGGCAACCTGTCGATGGGCAGCGGTTCGGCACCGCGCCTGGTGCGCCAGCGCTTTCTGGCAGAAATCCTGGAACCGCGCGCGCGCGAACTATTCACCATGCTGCGTGACAACCTGCGGCAGGGCGGCGTTCTGGAGGCGCTGGGAACAGGCTGCGTCCTGACCGGCGGCGGCGCAAAGCTGCAGGGCTTGTTGGATGTGGCGGAGAGCCTTCTGCGTACGCCGGCCCGGGTAGGTTCGCCGGTTCCGCTGTCGCGCATGCCGCAGGAGCTTGCCGCGCCGGAGTTCTCGACCGCCATCGGCATGCTGCTCTACACGCATCGTACGCAGCTGCGCCGGGCAAATGAAGAGCTTGGCTTGAAGGAAAAGCTGAAGTCGATCTTTGCGGGAAGTTTCTAGGTTCGGCGTAGAACTTGGCACCTGCTCATGTACTCGGAAGGGCTACGTACCTTCTTATGGCGTGGCTCAGCCCGGAACGGGCTTCGGTCAGGCATGCGCGTGATCGGTCTCCACGGCAAGCGTGCATTCACTTTGAAATTCCCGATCCGGTCGTGACGATCCTGCCCTACACCTATGCGGACGTAACTGGTCGGGTAGGTACGATGGCTAGCTCCTAATCAGCCCCTGAACCAAAAAGGGAACACACCCCGGCAACTCGCCTACTTTTGCATGGTTGTTTGTAGACAAGTGCGTGCCAGAATCAGACAACGGGCAATGACGAGTCGCAAAGCGCATTCGCATGTCCTGTCCCAGCCAGAGGAGTCCCCGCCCATGATGCCCGATGAAGATCTCCGGATCCAGTACCACGACGACATGCCCCACGGCGCACGCATCAAGGTAATCGGCGTGGGCGGCGGCGGCAACAATGCCGTCAATCGTATGATCCAGGCCGGTGTCGAGGGTGTCGAGTTTATCGCGGCAAACACGGATGTGCAGGCGCTGAAAACGTCCATGGCTCCGGTCAAGCTGCAGCTCGGCGTCAAGCTGACCAGTGGCCTGGGTGCGGGCGCGAACCCGGATGTGGGTCGGCGGGCGGCGCTGGAAGATTCCGACAAGATTATCGAGGCGCTGGAAGGCGCAGACATGGTGTTCGTCACCACCGGACTCGGCGGCGGTACGGGCACGGGGGCGGCGCCGGTCATTGCATCGCTGGCCAGCGAAATGGGCGCGCTGACGGTTG
>JBPBPZ010000176.1:0-20886 GCA_050954525.1 Janthinobacterium lividum | reverse complement strand
TTTGTCCTGCACACGTCGCAATCCGCAGAGGAGATCAACGCTGCGCTGCTCGAAGAGAAAATCATCGGCGGCCTGTCGCTGGCACAGTGGTACCCGGAACTGGGTGAGACCGCGTCACTTTGGTGCGCAACGGAACTGACTACGCGGGCACAGATCGACCAGGCTGCCGCCGCCATGGCAAACGTAAACTCAGGCGACCGCGAACTGGTCGGCGCGTAAAGTACTATCCGGAATCCTGATGAGAGTGGCTTCAGCCACCGAGATAGAACAGCAATCAGAAATGCGGCTTTTAGCCGCAGAGAGTAAAACCTCGCAGGGCACCTCCCTCCCAAGGGCCTGAGCGATGGACATAGGGAACATTGATGAGTTTGGATAGTCTGTCCGGTGAACGACTGACTGCGGTTGAGTTTGTGCAGGACTACCTGCAACTACGGTTCGACGACGCTCTGCTTACGTTGTTTGTTTGGCCCGATGCAGCAGATGCGGACGGTATTTCGGTTGGGTACGGTCAGCCAAACTACCGTGATGCGCTCTGTTCAGCAATCGGCGAGTTGGTTACCGCGTCCGAGTTTGATGAAGGCCGGTCGCTCACGGTTGAGTTTGAGAACGGCACAGTTTTCGCGTTGAGCCTTCGCGCGGAAGACCTGGATACGCCCGAGGTGGGCAGCTTTCTGTCGTCAGACGGCGAGACTACGGAGTTCTAAGGAGTCGATCATGATCGGCAAGGATCACCACTATTCCGCAACGCTGCGCTGGACCGGTAATCGCGGCACGGGCACCTCCGGCTACCGCGACTATGACCGCAGCTATACCCTTGCGGCAAACGGCAAAGCGGAGTTGGAGGGATCGTCTGATCCGACCTTTCGGGGCGATGCTGCCAAGTGGAATCCCGAGGAGATGCTGCTCTCGGCACTCTCCTCCTGCCACATGCTGTCGTACCTGCACCAGTGCGCAGACGCCGGCATCACGGTCCTTGAATACACCGACGACATGTCGGGCACTATGGAATTGGATCGCGATGGAGCAGGTCGCTTCACGGGAGTAACGCTGCGCCCACGAGTGCTGCTGGCCGACACGGCAGACCTGAAACTGGCCGAGTCCTTACACCACGTCGCACACGAAAAGTGCTTTATTGCAAATTCCGTCAACTTTCCCGTTCGTTGCGAGGCAGTGGTTCTGCCCGTGGCGCGCACGCTGCAGGAGGCATAAACGCCATGGCAAACACAGCAGTTCTGGACCAGCCCGTTGTCGAATCCGCAACACAGAAGACCCCGGTCGCAGCGCCCTTTGTAGGCACGCCGCGCAAGGCCACCACGCATACCAGCCAGAACGAAGGCCTGATCTTCGAGAAAAGCTCGCCAGGCAAAAAGGCGTATCGAATGGACGAGCTTGACGTTCCAGCCGTGGATGCCGCTGCCCTGCTGGGCAGCAGCATTCGCAAGGATATGGGCGCCATGCCGGAAATGAGCGAGATCGAAATCGTTCGCCATTTCACGCGGCTTTCCACCTGGAACTACGCCATCGACCTGGGCATGTTCCCGCTGGGCAGCTGCACCATGAAGTACAACGGCCGTGTAAACGAAGCCGTTTCGCGCTTCGAGGGCATTGCGGAAGCGCACCCCTACCAGCCGGTTTCCCTTTCGCAGGGCGCGCTTGGCATAATGAAACAGTTGCAGGATTGCCTGCTCGAAATCACCGGCATGGACGCCATCACGCTGCAGCCTGCGGCTGGTGCGCATGGGGAATTCACCGGTGTGCTGATGATCCGCGCTTACCACCAGAGCAAGGGCAACCCACGCAAAAAGGTGCTGGTTCCGGACTCCGCGCATGGCACCAATCCGGCCACGGCTGCCGTCGTCGGTTACCAGGTGCAGAACCTGAAATCCAACGCCGAGGGCGCGATCGACCTTGAAGCGCTGCGCCTGGCCGTCGATGAAGATACCGCCGCGCTCATGCTGACCAACCCGTCGACCATCGGTGTGTTTGAGTCGCAAATCCACGAAATTGCAGACATTCTGCACGCCAAAGGCGCGCTTCTGTACATGGACGGCGCGAACATGAACGCGCTGGTCGGCAAGACGCGTCCCGGCGACTTCGGCGCGGATGTCATGCACCTGAACCTGCATAAAACCTTCTCCACACCGCACGGTGGTGGTGGCCCAGGTTCCGGCCCGGTCGCTTGCAAGGCCATTCTGGAGCCGTTTCTGCCCAAACCAACAGTCGTGCAGAAAGCGGATGGAAGCCTCGGTTTCGACTACGAAAGACCACTTTCCGTAGGCCGTGTGCGCATGTTCTATGGCAACTTCGGCATGTTCGTCCGCGCGCTCGCCTACACCCTAGCGAACGGCCCCGACGGCCTGCGCCAGACCACGGAAGATGCCGTTCTGAACGCCAACTATATCCGCGCAAAGCTCGACGGCTACTTCGACCTGCCCTACAAGACTGCTTCCATGCATGAGGTTGTTTTCAGCGACAAGCTGCAGGCAAAGAATGGAGTCAAGACAGGCGACATGGGCAAGCGACTGATCGATTATGGCTTTCACGCCTATACGACCAGCTTCCCCATGATCGTGAGCGGCGCCATGATGATCGAGCCGACCGAGAGCGAGTCGCGCGAAGAGCTGGACCTTCTGATCGATGCCCTGCAGCAGATCTCCCGCGAAGCCGCTGAGAATCCGGAGCTGGTCAAAACCGCTCCGCACAGCACACGCATCCGCCGGTTGGACGAAACAGGTGCCGCGCGTAAGCCCGTTCTGCGCTGGAAGGCTCCGATCGCGAAGGATTCGCTGGAGCCGGACTCTGCAGCGAAAGAGTGGTAGCGGAATGTCTGTGTTCTGGGACCACAAGGACGAGTTGGAGAAGTACGAATTCATGATGGGTACGGCCCGCGGGCGTCTGGCGGTTTCGCTGGACGTGCTGACCGACGCACTTGCCTTGATCGGACAACATGGCGTGTACTGCGTGTCGAACCGGAACCCATCGATGCCAGCCATGGACCTGCAAGCAGTGATGCGCGGCATCACGGATGCCAAGGAACTGGTCTCTTCCGCAATGGAAGAGTTGCAGAGACAGAAGGCGCTGAATCCGACCACGGGTTCCTAGACGCTTGATCCCTTAGGCTGCACGTGCAATCCAGCCACAGAGGTGCAGGTTACTCCGCTGCAAGCGTCGAAGTCCCGGGCCGCAGCAGCGACAGTAACAAAGTGGTTTGCAGTACACTACATGCAGGCACTCGTAGCTCAGCTGGATAGAGCGGCAGCCTCCGAAGCTGTAGGTCAGAGGTTCGAATCCTCTCGAGTGCACCACCTTCTGAATCGATGATGAACGCAAGAAAGCCCCGGCATCCCGGGGCTTTCTTCTTTGCGCAGACAAGTGGTTTAGAAGTAAAGGCGGCCCAGCAGCTGCAGCTGACGAGGACCATAGATCGTGCTCGACGTTGATGTGGGTGTGTAGAACTGCGAGTAAGGCGAGAAACAACCACCACTGTACAGCGTGGTTGGGCAGGTGGTTCCGGCCGCGGTGCTGGGTGCCGTGTACGAGTAGGCACTCGTATTTACGGCCAGGATGTTGGTGTGATTCGCGACATTGAAGGCTTCCGCCGCCAGCTCCAGGCGCATGCCTTCGTGGAAGAACGGAAACTCTCGCGAAACGCGCATGTCTGTGTTGTGCACGCCGGGCCCCTTGTAGCTGTTGCGGCGGGCAAGCTGGTCAGGAACGCGGTAGCCGGTACCGGACGTTACCTGCGCTCCGCTGATACCGCCGTCACCGCTCAGAGGTGAGGAGATGCTGCCGTTGATAAAGCCAGTGACTGGGAAGCCGGTTTGCGCTGTCACAGTACCCGAAATCTGCCAGCCGTTGGCAGCGTAAGCTGCGAACTTGTTGCTGATCGGGAACTTGGTGCTGTACAGCAGGGTGCCTACAAAGCGGCCACGCTGGTCAATGTCAGACCGGGAGTATTCTGCACCGCGACCCTGCCGATGTCCGAGTGCAAACGGGATGATGGGCGAATCCGTACCGTTGAAGGTTCCGTTGGGAGCCCCTGCCTGGCCTGCGTCCATGGTCTTTGCCCATGTGTAGTTCGCCAGAACTTCGAAACCATTTGAGAACGGTTTACGCAAAGAGAACGCACCCGAGTGGTACCAGCTGTTCACATCGGAAAAGCCCGTCAACACGGAGGATGTGCTGGGATACAGCCGCTGGGTGTAATACGGAAAGCTGAAGTTGAAGTTTCCGCTCGGGGTGGACGCCTGGTAGGTGCGGTTTGTCACGACCGCCGGATTCACGTTGGTGTCCACGTAGATCGGCAGACGCATGCCGCGTGTTCCCACGTAGCTGAGTGTAAGGGTTGCGCGGAAGGGTAACTGCTGCTCGACTGCGAGGTCGTACGAATGGGTAAAGGGGTTCAGGAAATTGGCGCTGGCACCACGTACGCCGATCGAACCGAAGGGCAGGCCCGGATTTACGGCCGGGGTAGGCGCGCCCGTTACCTGGTTCACCGGAGCAGGACCCGGCGGTGTGAAAGCCGGGATGCCCCCTTGCGGGGCGTAGGTTGCGTACGTGGCAGCAGGCGACTGTGCCCCCGGCTGCTGCAGGCGGACGTTCGGCTGCCCCGCAACTGCTCCGGTTACACCTGTGTACGCCACCACGTTGACATTGGGCGTCGAGAACTGCTGCTGGTAGACGCCATTTTCGCGCCGCAGCGTGTACCAGAGAGAATTGGAGGTAAGACCGTAGAAAATGCCGTAGCCGCCACGTACCACTGTGCCCTCTTGCGGAGTCCAGGCAAATCCGAAACGGGGCGCGGCCATGTGATAGTCGGTGTTGATGGTGCTGGTGGCTGCGAAGGCAACAGGGTTTGCGGTATTAGGCAGGTCAGGCTGCGGTACCAGTTGCACGTCGTACCGTACACCCAGCGAGAGCAGCAGTTTTGGCGTGATTTTCCAATCGTCCTGCGCGAAGATGTCCAGGTTCTTGTTCCAGAAATCATCCGCGCCGACCTTGGTAATGGGGTCGTTGGTTTGGGAAAACGTGTTGTAGTGGCGCCCGCCGTTAACCTGGTAAACATCCTGCACCCAACTGGCGAAGTTGTACTCTGCCGTGCCATTGGAGTAGGAAAAGGAGCCGTCGCCGCCAAACAGGTTCGCAACCTGCTCATGGATCAGGTTCACGTCTACACCCAACTTAAATGAGTGCCGGCCTGCAGTGCGGGAGTAAATGTCGGTGATCTGCCAGCGATGCTCGTCAGGAAACGCGCCGCGTGGAAGAGCTGACGTTTCACCGTAGGCGAACAGGTTGCTCAGGTTGATTGCCGGACCGCCTGTGTTGGTGCCAGCGGTTTCCAGATCGCGCGACCACTGGAAGTGAACCACGTTGGCGGCGTTTGGCCCTAGCGAAGTCTCCGCGTTTGCGAACAGGAAGCGCTCGTGGAAATTGATGGCCCCGTTCTGCGTTACGGAACCGTTACTCACGGTCGCGTTGGCGTTGTATCCGTTCGGCTGCTTCAGATTCTCAAACAGAAAGGAGGCGGAAAGGTGCGTCTTCGGCGTGACCTGGTAGTCCAGGCGCGGCAGGTAGATGTCCTGCGTTGTGTTTCGCGCAAACGAGCCCAGCAGCTTGGTGTTCGCGAACGTAACAGCGGCCCGGCATTGGTCAGGCGTCACATTTGCAATCGCGGATGGATAGATCGTGGTGCCACGCGTCAGGTATCCGCTGGTGCGCCCGTCGCAAAGTGCAGCAAGATCACCGATGCCCTGTGTGGACGTGTTGTAGGTGGACAGGTAGGTGATGGGATTGACGCGGCGATAGCCATCGTAAACCGCGTGGAAGAAGAGCTTGTCCTTGATGATGGGACCGCCCACCGAGACACCGAACTGGTGCTGCACCTTGACAGGCTGCGTTAGAAGAAGAGGGTTCTTCTGCGTGATGCCGTTGTACTTGCTGAGCGGGTCAAGCGCGTTAAAGCCAGGCGTCCGGTAGTACTCGTACACGTCTCCGTGCAAGCTGTTGGTGCCGGACTTGGTCACGGCGTTGATCACGCCGCCGGCGGCTTGGCCAAACTCCGCGGAATAGCCAGACGTCGCGGACTGAAATTCCTTGATGGCATCAATCGGAAACACGTACGGTGCACCGATCGCGCGTCCACGCGACTCTGAAAAGAAGGCCTGGTTATTGTTCGCGCCGTCGACCAGATTGGTGTTGTACAGACCCGAGATGCCCCGGAAACTGAGCAGGCCGGTGTTGCCATCGGGAGCGACGTTCGGCGTCAGCAGCACAAAGTTGTCGAAACGACGACCGTTGACCGGCAGATTGGCGACTAGCTGCTCAGAAACGACCTGCGACTGGTCCGTCTTCTCCGAGTCAACCAGAACAGCTTCCGTGGTCACGACGATCTCTGTGGAGACACTGGCCGCAGGCAGCGTGACATCCACGGAGTTGTTGCTGCCGACCGTAATGGAGACGTTCTTCTGATCCACGCGACCGAATCCGCTACCCGCGGAAACGATGACCTCGTAGGCGCCGGGCTGAAGAAAGCCCACGGAGTAGTGGCCGTCGCTGTCGGCTGTAAGGTCACGTTTCGCGCCTGTGCCGGTGTTGATCACGGTAATGGTCGCGCCCGGAATAATGCTGCCGGAACTGTCACGCACTACGCCAGCAATGCCACCCAGGGCTGCGGACTGGGCCATGCCAGCACCTGCGGTAAGGCTACAGGCCAGTAAGGCAGCAGCCTGTAAGGACTTCTTCGAAACGGAAAGGTTCTTCAAGTGCGTCGCTCCTGAAACCCGGCCAGCCCGTTCGGGACTGCCGGCGAATACGCCCGCTTCGTCAGCGTGCAGGTGCGATCCGTTCTTCTTGGCGCACTGGCGCACAGACGGATTCGCAAAATGTGGAATAGATCCAGATTCAGCGAACAGCAGGCGCGGTGTCAAGGAAACGCTAGTGCAATTGTTCAGGAATTACGGCATGTTGCAGCAGGAGATCAAAACCGACGATGCGAAGCGTGTTTTCATGCGTTGCTTCCAGCACCACCGGGCACGCCGCACCCGCTTCATATACCTGCAGCCAGCGTGCGGCGCACACGCACCAGCGGTCCCCCGGCTTTAGACCAGGGAACCCGTACTGCGGCATGGGTGTGGACAGGTCATTACCCAGGTGCTTGGAAACAGCAAGGAACTCTTCCGAAACGATGCAGCAGACCGTATGCACGCCGAGGTCGTCCGGACCTGTTTCGCAGCAACCATCCCGGTAGAAGCCGGTCAGCGGATCCTTGCCACAGGTCTGCATGGGTTGGCCCAGCACATTCTTCGATTCAGCTTTTTCTGGTTCGGTACGCGGCATGCTGTCCTTCTTCTGTGTTGCGTTGGGCGAACCCTTGGGGACGAGCTTACTTCGCCGTCATGGCAAGCTGCTGCTGATATTCCTCGTACGGCCCCTTGTGGTCGGTGACGGTGCCATGTTCGAAGTGCCAGATACGCGTGCCAACCTCTTCGATCAGGTCCTGATCGTGCGTGACCAGGAGAACCGTACCCTCGTACTTCTGCAGGGACTGGTTCAGCGCGTTAATGCTTTCCAGGTCAAGGTGGTTTGTCGGTTCATCCAGGATCAGGACGTTCGGCTTCTGCATCATCAGCTTGCAGAACAGCAGCCGTGCCGCCTCGCCGCCGGAAAGGGCGTCGGTCTTCTTGGTACCCTCTTCACCGCGGAACAGCATCTGGCCCAGGATTCCACGAATCTCTTCCGTGGACTTCTTGCCGTCAAAGCCGTGCAGCCATTCGGCAACCGTGGTGCCTTTGCTGATGGCCGCCGTGTGGTCCTGCGCAAAGTAGCCGATCTGCGCCTCATGTCCCCACTTGACCGTGCCGTGCGTCCGGACGAAATCGTTGTCCTGCACGTCAGGCACGCCGGAGAGCAGCGACTTGATAAGCGTCGTCTTCCCGGTACCATTGCGGCCCATCAGAATGACCTTGTCGCCCCGCATCAGGGCCGATGTGAAGGGCTTAAAGACAGGCCCGTGCGTGCCATCAGGAGCCGGCGTGTCGTAGGTCTTGGTAACGGCCTCGACTTCCAGCACGTTCTTGCCGGAGGGTCGAGCCACGTCAAAGCGAATAAACGGGCGCTGGATGTTGGAGCGCGCAAGCTCCGTCGTCGCCAGACGTTCGACTTCCTTCTTACGGCTGTTCACCTGCGATGACCGCGTACCGGCAGAGAATCGAGCGATAAAGTCGTTTAACTGCTCGATCTTCTTGCTGCGCTCTTCGTTCTGGCTCTCGATGCGGGTGCGGACGCTGACCTTCTGCATCACCATGTCGTCATAGCCACCGGGGTAGGTGATGATCGTCTGGTAATCGATGTCGGCGATGTGGGTGCAGACCGCGTTCAGGAAATGGCGATCGTGCGAGATGGTGATCAGCGTGCCGCGATAGCTCAGCAGGAAGTCCTGCAGCCAGTGAACTGATTCAAGATCAAGATAGTTGGTCGGTTCGTCCAGCAGCAGGGCTTCCGGCGCGCCAAACAGCGCCTGCGCCAGCAGCACACGGACTTTTTGCCCGCCCTGCAGCTCGCCCATGGTGCGATTGTGCACCTCATCGGGAATGTCGAGCCCCTGCAGCAGGATAGCGGCATCGCTTTCGGCCTCGTAGCCGTTTTCGTCGCCGACAATGCCTTCCAACTCGCCCAGGCGGATGCCGTCGTCGTCGGTCAGATCGGCCTTGTTGTAAAGCGTCTCGCGCTCTTCCATGGCGGCCCAAAGCGGCGCATTGCCCATAATGACCGCGTCAATTACGCGTAGGGCGTCGAACTGGTACTGGTCCTGGCGCAGGATGCCGAGCTTGCGGGGACGGATGACGGTGCCTTTTTGCGCCTCAAGCTCGCCCGTCAACACCTTCATAAAGGTGGACTTGCCCGCGCCGTTGGGGCCAGTCAAGCCATAGCGGCGACCGGAAATAAACTGCGTGGATACGTCCTCAAACAAAATCTTCGAGCCGTACCGCATCGTGACATTCGAAACAGAGATCATCGTTCCCTATTTTCTCATGCAGACGCAATCGCGTTCCTCGCGAGTTCAGCAGATGTTGAAGATCGACCGCCCAGCAGTACTTCAGTTACACAGGCGATGCGGCCAAGCCATCCGCATCACACTCCATGATGACCGCGAAGAAAGCAGCAGCAAAGACGACAAGTGGTAAGAAGCCGGAAAAGCCGCTTACCCCCGCGCAGATCGAGCGCGAAGAGAAGCTCAAGGCTAAAGAGAAGCTCGCCCGCAAAAAGGCCAACATGAAGGCTGCGCGCGATCGCAAGAAGTCTGATGAAGAGGCCGCCCAGGAACGCCGCCTAACCCAGCCCATGGCCTCGTGTGGCTGGCCCACCCAGGATGCGGATGGCCTGACCATGCCAGCCTTCCCTGTTGATGCCATGCGGCTGGGCTTTCCGGTAAAGGTGATGGGCCGACCCGACCTGAAAAGCAACGACACGCGCGGCTGGCGGTTGAACCCGCACCTGCGCGTTTCATTGGGCTACATGTGCGAGACGTTCGAGTACCTGCGCCAGCACGACATACGCATGTACCGCATGAGCAGCGACCTGGCCCCGTACCACACACATCCGGACATGCCGCAGTTCCACAACATGGTGGAAGAAAGCCGCGCCGACCTGGAGCACGTGGGCAAACTGGCCAAGGCACAAGGGCTGCGGCTGAGCTTTCATCCGTCGCAGTACATCGTGCTGAACAGCGACAATGAGGCGCTGACGCAGAAATCCATCGCTGACCTGCAGTCGCAGGCCACCATGCTGGACTACATGGAACTGCCGCCCGAAGCGATTATGGTCATCCACGTGGGCGGTGCCTACGGCAACCGCGCGCTGGGCTGCGACAACTGGGTCAAGACGTGGTCGCGGCTGAGCGAACCCATTCAGCGCCGCATGGTGCTTGAGAATGACGACATTCGCTTCTCCTCCGCAGACGTGCTCTCCATCCACGAGCGTACCGGGGTGAAGTGCGTCTTCGACTACCAGCACCACTGGTGCATGAATCCCGAAGGCCTGCCGCTGGTCGACACGCTGGCACGCTTTCTAAAGACGTGGCCCACAGGCGTGCGGCCCAAAATGCACTTCAGTTGTGCGCGGACAGAAATGCGCGAGATCAAACGCAAGAACAAGAAGACGGGCCTGATCGAAACCGTGCTGCAGCCGCCCATCTGGACTGGCCACGCCGACTACAACAACCCTTTCGAGACGCTCACCTTTCTGCGCTCGATCCAGCATCTCGAAACTGACATCATGCTGGAGAGCAAGGCTAAAGACTTGTCCCTCATCCGCCTGCGCAACGACATCGCCCGCTTCGCTCCGGAACTGGCACCCCGCTACGGCATCAAACTCGGCGCACCCCTTGAAGATGTTGGGGAGATGGTAGAAGAATCGGACGGCGAAGCAGAGTCGCCCGAGTAGAGGTTCAAATGAATCGCTTTACGATCGCTGTTCTGTTCTTTTTCCTGGGAGTTGTGGCGGTGCCGGTTGCAGCCTACTTCTACCTGGGACACGGGCACCCACCCGTTGCCGTTGCCGACCCTTCCTTTCCTATGGAAGCAGCTATTGTGCACAACCCGCTGCATGCGCGCATCAATCGCGAACTGCCGGGTGCGTCGCCTGTTCCTGTAAACGACGCAACGCTTACGGAGGGTGCCTACCTGTACAAGCAGCAGTGCGCCTTTTGTCACGGATTGCCGAACCACCCGGCGGCACTTGCCAGCAATATGTTCCCGGGCGCACCGCAGCTTTGGGAAAGGCACCATGGCGGCGCAGTTGTGGGCGTTTCGGATGATCCTGTGGGCGAGTCTTACTGGAAGATCAAGAACGGCATCCGGCTGTCGGCTATGCCTTCCTATGTCAAGCTAATGAGCGACCAGCAGATGTGGGAATTAAGCAACCTGGTAAAGAACGCCGACAAGCCCCTGCCACAGAGCGCGCAGAACCTGCTGCAAGCAGACGGCAGCACCAGCCGGTAAGCTGGCGATGATCTGCGCACCAGAAGACGTTCACCGCAGGATGTTACCCGTCGGCCCCAGAGGCCGTGGAATCAGTTCCGAACCGGCAGCTTCGAGCAGACTGATCTCGACCGTGCGGGCCATGGCGTAGAGCGGCAGCGCGTTCATGCCCCGGCCAAACGGCTCCTGCAGTTCGTCACCAAGCGCATCCAGACCGAAGAATGCGTAGGCCACCAGTGCGCAGAACACTGGCGTGACCCACCCGAAGTTTCCGGCAAGGCCGAACGGCAGCATGAAGCAGAACGCATACGCCGTGCGGTGCAACAGCAAGGTGTACGTAAACGGCAGAGGCGTGCCCAGGATGCGTCCGCACGCAACCTGCATCGCGGCGAAGTTGGCCAGACGTTCGTCGAAGCGGGCGAAGGCTACCTCACCGAACTCACCGTCTGACAGCATGGCTGCGGACTCCTGCGCCATGGCCCGCAGCAGGGCGTTCGGCAGGTTGCGCGCGTTTGCGAGGCTGGCCAGGTCTGGTGTGTACCGCTCCACTTCGGTGGGCATGGAGTCGCCGCGCAAGTGCGCCATCAGCGCATATTGGTAGCCGATGGCACGGCACACCAGGCGCACACGACGCTCCCGGTTGCCGCTTGCGCAGGGCAGGCTCAGCGTCCAGCGGCTGAACGACCGCATTTCGCCGATCATGGCGCCAAGTTGCCGCCGCGCCTCCCACCAGCGCTCGTAGCAAGCATTATTGCGGAAGCCCAGAAAGATAGACAGGGCAATGCCCAGCAGCGTAAACGGGGCGACGCTGAAGTTATGGAGTACGCCGGGCCAACGATGCGAGGCAAACACCACACCCGTCGCGAACAGGCCGACGGACATAATCTGCGGTGCGATGCGCGGCAGGATGGAGAGCCGCCAGATGAACGGCAGTTCCCATGCGGACGGGCGCGGGCGAACGATCATTGTGCAAGCGCTGCCAGCCGCTGCACCAGTGCGGTCACCTTGCAAGCGTCAATAGCCTGTGCGGCCATGCGAGCACCGGCCTGCAGATCATCACAGAGGCCGCCAACCAGCAACACGGCGGCGGCGTTCAGCAACACAATGTCGCGGCGTGGGCCAGGTTCACCGGCAAAAAGGCGGGTCAGTAGGTCTGCGTTCAAAGCCGCATCACCGCCGGCGAGCGCGTCCTGCGATGCAGCACCCCCCGCATCCTCCGGCCGCAGCGTGTATTGCCTTACTTCCGTGCCTTTCACTTCCGCGACCAGGCTTTCGCCCGACAGTGACAGCTCGTCCAGACCACCTGCACCATGCACCACCAGCGCGTGCGCCATGTGGCCGCCCGCTGCAAGCGCCTCGGCCACCAGCGGCACTGCGGCAGCGGAGTAGACGCCGATCACCTGCCGGCGTGCGCCCGCCGGGTTGGTCATGGGTCCCAGCAGGTTGAAGACCGTGCGAAATGGCAGGGCTCGCCGCACCGGCACTACAAACTTCATGGCCGGATGCATGCGCGTGGCCAGCAGAAAAGCGAAGCCGTGCTGGCGAATGCTATGTGCCGCAGATTCCGGCGTGTGGTCCGTGCGGATGCCGAGCGCCTCCAAAACGTCTGCTGAGCCGCAGCGCGAGGTGACCGCGCGGTTGCCGTGCTTGGCGATCTTTGCCCCGGCAGCACAGGCTACCAGCGCCACCGCCGTAGAGATGTTGAAGGTACCGCTGCCATCGCCGCCGGTGCCGCAGGTGTCCACCAGCGTATCCCGCTCCGCGTCGGTCAGCGGCAGCTTCAAAGAGGCGGAACGCATGGCATCGGCAAAGCCTGCCAGTTCCGTTGCAGTCTCGCCACGCTCGTGGAGGGCGCTCAGCAGATCGGCCATCTCTATTTCGCTGAAGTCACCTTGCAGCAGAGCGGTCATAAGAGCGCGTGCATCCTCAAACAGCAACGCGTCTCCGCCAGTTACCACGCTCTGTAGAAGTTCGATTGGTTCCATGACCTCCATCTTCTCGCAGAGCAGCGCTGCGCGGTAAACGGACAGATGTGCGGTATCCATGTGCAGGTGCTATCGGCTACCATTCCGTGACAGCAACTCAGCGCCGGAGACCGATCCCAGATGAAGATTCACGAGTACCAGGCCAAGGAAATCCTGCGGAAGTATGGCGTACCCGTCCCTGAGGGCGAGATGGTCACCACGCTGGAACAGGCTGACCAGGCCGCGAAGCAGCTTTTCTCAGCTGGAAATGCAGTCGTCGTGGTCAAGGCGCAGATCCACGCGGGTGGCCGTGGCAAGGGCGGCGGCGTCAAGGTAACCAAGTCGCTGGATGACGCCAACACCGCGTCGAAGGCCATCCTGGGTATGCAGTTGATCACGCATCAGACCGGTCCGCAGGGGCAGAAAGTGCAGCGCCTGCTTGTCGAGGCCGGATCCGCCATTGAGCGGGAGCTGTACCTGGGCATTGTGCTGGACCGCGCCACTGCCAAGCTGACCTTTATGGCATCGCAGGCGGGCGGCATGGAGATCGAGGAAGTCGCAGCCGAGAATCCCGACGCCATCTTCAAGGAAGCCATCGAGCCGGCGCTGGGCCTGCAGCCGTGGCAGGCACGTAACCTCGCGTTCAAGCTGGGCCTGACACCCGCACAGATCAACCCCGCCGTCGCCTTCATGACGGGACTGTATAAGGCATTCATCGAGACCGACTGTTCCCTGCTGGAGATCAACCCGTTCATCACCACCAAGGACGGCAAGCTGGCGGCGCTGGACTGCAAGATCAACTTCGACGACAACGCGATGTACCGGCACAAAGACCTGAAGGAACTGCGCGACGTCGCCGAGGAAGACCCGCTCGAAGTCGAGGCCAGCAAGGATTCGCTGAACTACATCAAGCTGGACGGCAGCATCGCCTGCATGGTGAACGGCGCGGGCCTGGCCATGGCAACCATGGACATCATCCAGTACAGCGGCGGTTCACCCGCGAACTTCCTGGACGTGGGCGGCGGTGCGAATCAGCAGCAGATCGAGGCAGCCTTCGCCATCCTGCTCGCCGATCCGAACGTGAAGGCGATCTTTATCAACATCTTCGGCGGCATCCTGCGGGTCGACGTGCTGGCCACTGCTGTTGTCGCGGCTGCGCGCAATCTGAATGTCACATTGCCACTGATCCTGCGTCTGGAAGGCACGAACGTCGAAGAAGGCCGTCAGATCCTCGCGGATTCAGGCCTGAAGTACGCCGTCGGTCAGACCATGGCGGAAGCAGCAAAGCTCGCGGTGGAAGCGGCGAAGGGGACCAACTAGATGTCAGTACTCGTAAGCAAAGAAACTCGCCTCATCGTTCAGGGCATCACTGGCCGCGAAGGCACGTACCACGCCAAAGGCTGCGCCGAGTACTCGAAGCAGTTCGGCAACGACATCGTCGTGGGCGGCGTGACGCCAGGCAAGGGCGGTACCGTGCATGAGGGCTGGCCTGTCTTTAACACCGTGGAAGAAGCCGTTAAGGCCACCGGTGCGAACGCGACCATGATCTTCGTCCCGCCGCCGTTTGCTGCGGATGGCATCATGGAGGCTGTTGCCGCCGAGATCGCGCTGGTCGTCTGCATCACCGAGGGCATCCCGGTGCTGGACATGGTCAAGGTGTGGAGCGTGGTGAAGGATTCCAAGTCGGTGCTGATCGGGCCGAATTGCCCTGGCGTCATTTCGCCGGGCAAGGCGAAGATCGGCATCATGCCTGGCCGCATCCACAAGGAAGGCTCGGTCGGCATTGTGTCGCGCTCCGGCACGCTGACTTATGAAGCGGTGCACCAGCTTACCCAGCGCGGCATCGGCCAGTCCACAGCCATTGGCATCGGCGGCGACCCGATCATCGGCACCAAGCACATCGACGCCATCCGCATGCTGAATGAGGACCCCGGCACCGAGGCAATCGTGATGATCGGCGAGATTGGCGGCACCAACGAAGAGGCAGCAGCCGAGTACATCAAGGCGCATGTGACCAAGCCGGTTGTCGGCTTCATTGCCGGGCAGACCGCGCCTCCAGGGCGCCGCATGGGTCATGCCGGTGCCATCATCAGCGGCGGCGAAGGTACGGCTGAGAGCAAGATGGCCGCCATGACCGCGGCTGGCATTCACGTGGTGAAGTCGCCGGCAGAGATTGGCGAGACCATGGCGCGCGTACTTGGCAGGTAAACGGCTTCGCGTGTGCATCTGCGCCTGACGAACGACCTTTTATATGTCATGAAAGGTGTGGGCGTCGGCGCAAGCTGACCAACTGACCTTACTGCGTTCTGCCTGTAACACGCATCCATACCTTAGGCGATGATGTTTGGTCGCCGTGGGGCCTGCATGCAAAGCGATGGACAGAGTGAGCATACGGGTCAAACTCAGCCGGTTGGCGGGCACCTGTTGTCGTGCCTTGAAGTCTTGAACCATGTAGCCGTTGGCATTTATGCGGTAGACAACGCAGGATTCTGCACCATGGTCAACCCGGCTGCCCTTGAGTTGTTGGGCTACGCCGAAGACGAGTGTATCGGCAGAGACATGCACAGTCTGATTCACTCCCGTCGCGCCGACGGGAGTGACTATCCCGTGGGGGAGTGTCCGTTGTACCGTGCCCGCCTGACGGGTAAAGCTGTGTACAACCTGGAGGAGACTCTCTGGACCAAGGCTGGTAAGGCTGTGCCAGTTGCCTGCTCATCTGTGCCACTGAGGCAGGGTGACGAGGTGGACGGCACCGTTATTACACTGGCAGACCTGTCGTCAAGGCAGGCAGTAGAGCATCGTATGCGACAGAATGAGGACGAGCAGAAAGAAGTGCTTCGCCAGCGCGATGCTGCAGCCCGCTTTGAACACGAACAAGCCGTGTCTCACAGGGAGACTTCTTTCGCAGTGGAACGCATTGCCGCTGAGCAGCTCCGGGAACAGCAAAAGCTCGCCGAGGATCAACTGGTCCAGTCGGAAAAGCTCGCCGCCGTTGGCCGCTTGGCAGCTTCCATTTCGCACGAGATCAATAATCCGTTGGAAGCAGTCACAAATCTGCTGTATCTGGTTCGAACGGATGAGTCGATTTCGAATGAGTCGAACGAATATCTTCGCCAGGCCGAACAGGAATTGAAACGAGTCACAGAGATCGTATCGCAGACGCTTCGCTTCCAGCGTGGCAGCGCTTCCATCGCGGACTGTATACCGGAATCTCTGATTGAGTCGGTTGTGGCGCTACACCAGGGTCGCTTGCACCATTCCCGCATTCGGATTGATCGGCAACATCGGCGCAGCAAGGCGTTTCGATGTGCGGAAGGCGATATCCGTCAGGTGTTGAACAACCTGGTCGGCAATGCGATTGATGCTATGCGGGAACATGGTGGCGTCATCAAGATTCGCACAGCGCCCGGTCGTGATCCAAAGTCTGGCAGCCTGGGCGTCCGCATCAGCGTGTCAGATACCGGACACGGCATGAGCAGAAGCACCGCGGCACAGATTTTCGAGCCTTTCTACACGACGAAGGGGGCTGGAGGATCGGGTCTTGGACTTTGGATTTCGAACTCGATCGCGAAGCGTCACGGCGGGAAGTTGAGCGTACGTTCGTGTACAGCACAGGGTCGGCAAGGAACCACCTTCTCCCTGTTTGTACCGCACCATGGCTCCGCTGCCTGATACCGCCCGGTCCCATACAATGAAAAGACCACCAGAAACTTTCTAGGAGCATCATGTCGCAGCGCACATTTTCCATCATCAAGCCGGACGCGGTTCGCAAGGGCAACACTGGCGCCATCCTTGCAGAAATCGAGAAGGCCGGCTTCAAGATCGTCGCCATCAAGAAAATGTCGCTCAGCGACGTACAGGCGCGAGGTTTCTACCATGTTCATGCCGCACGTCCGTTTTTCGCGGACCTGACAAAGTTCATGGCATCTGGCCCCATCTTTCCCATGGTGCTTGAGAAGGACAATGCCATCGTCGACCTGCGCAAACTAATGGGTGCAACAAACCCAGCAAACGCAGAAGAAGGCACCATCCGCAAGATGTTTGCCGCCTCTATCGAAGAGAATGCAATCCACGGTTCCGATGCAGAAGATACGGCCGCATTTGAGATCGGCTACTTTTTCGCAGGCTACGAACTGCAGTAGATCTGTGTTCTAGATGAAAAGGTCCGCCTCTCGGCGGACCTTTTCTCTTTCCTACGGATTGGCTCGTGCGGCCTCTTTTTGCAAGCGTGCCGCTTCGCGCTCCTTTTCTTTCGCTTCCCTTATGGCGTCGCGCGCCTGTTGCATGGCTTCCCTGGCCCGCTGTCTGGCTTCCTGGGTAGACATCTTTGTCTCCTGGCGAGCCTGCTCTGCGCTTTGGTGTAGCGCAGCCGCGGCTGTCGCCATGGCGTCCCGCTGCATCTGCAGCATGTCGTTCATGTCTGACGGTGCCGGCATGTCGACGCTGCCAAAGGTGGAGACGTGTTTCGACGGTGCAGCAGGCGGTAACGGTGCCATGGTGTTGCGGCTGATGTTGATGTCGCCGTGCGAAGTATTCAGGTGAATTGCTGCGCCGCCTCCATTCACAGTGCCGTTCAGAACTCCGCGTCCACCATGCGTGTCACTGCCGCTGAAGTCGCTATGCGCATCGCCATCGCTGGTTTCCGCGCTTAGAGTGAACTTTGCGCGCTCGGGCAGGGTGACGCTAACGTTGCCGTTCTGGTTGTCGACAGTAACTGAACCAGTCGGTGGTGCCACATGGACGTCCACATCGCCATGATTGTTGACCACCTTGACGTCGCCCGTGACCTTTTCCAGAGTGACGTTGCGGCTGCGGGTGTTGACCAGCATGGGACCGACCACTTCGCTTGCAGTCAGGTCATGGCCGTCCAGCTGCAGTTCCCCGTTCAGGTGCGCCAGGCTGATGTCTGACCGGCTGCTGTGGTATTCCACTCCGCCGCTCACCCGTTGCAGGTGCCCGCCGCCGTAGAAGTCACCACGGATGGTTGCCGCACCGGTAATGTCAGAGAGCGTCACCTCATCGCCGTTGCCATCGATAGAGATGTTGCCGGTGATGCTGCGTAGGTTCAGGTCGCGCCTGCGGTTGTTTACATGTACTTGCACGGCACCGGTGATGGCGGCAATTTCGACATCGCCACTATTTGCGGTGACCGACAGGGGCAACTTCAGGTTGCTGACATGCACATCGCCATGGTTGCTGTTCAGCACCACACGTGTGCTTGCCGGAACCAGCAGCACAAGGTCGGCTCCCGCGGATTCAACGCTGGGGACGCGCAGCGTGAGATTGTCGCTTGTGCCATCCAGCACCGTTGAAAGTTCGCGCAGCCGCGTCATGGCAAAACTGTCCGAGTTGGCAAAGACCTCCTTGTGAACCGAAAGGTGTACCTTGCCGTCGTCGCTGGTACCGTTCACCGTGACGTCGCCGTGTGGGTTGTCGATGGATAACAAGCCCCCCGGGGCGATATCACGTTCCTGCGGCGTTGCGTCTTCTTCGTGTTTTTCGCCGAAAAAGTGATCCATGTTGCCATGGGCCCAGTCCGGCATGACGAAGCCCACGCCGTTGCGGTCTGCGCGCCACTGGCCGCCGGCATGCAGGGCCAGGCCCAGGCAGGCCAGCACCACCACGCCGAATACCACGCCGCCACCCACGCTGTAGCGCATCACCGGTGCGCCCTCTGGCTGGCGTGCCCGGTCAATGGCCCATTCGGCCAGGCGCAGCACACCGATGGCAATCAGCAGCAGCGGCCACCAGTGCGCGTACCAGCCAAAGAAGGCGAATGGGGCGATACGTCCGGTGTGGATCAGGAAAAACACCACTCCAACAGCGATCAGAAGAAGCGGACCGATCAGCGAGGTGCGGCGCTGGCCGCGCCAGTACATCTTCCATTGCTCCCGCTGGGCGCGTGTTTGTGCTCTCCAGGCTGCGGCCTGGGCACGACGTGCCGACCGTTCGCTGTTGGCTTGCGCACGCTGCTGGTCGCGATAAAACTTTTGCTGCGTGTGCTGCCAGCGGGGATCGTACCTGGGGTCGCGGCTGCGGTCGTAGCGTGGATCGTTGATGTTTGTGGGATCGAAAGGAGCATTCGGGTCGCCCGGCTGCTGCGGAAAGTTTGGCGGTGTGGAAGCCATGGCTAACGTCCTTCCTTCTGATCCAGATCGTTGCTGGGTCTGCTGTACCTGGGCAGGATGGAGGTGGAAGAAGATGTTTCCGCCTCCGGCTCCACGGGCGCAGATTGAGGATCAACTGGATACCCGGCTGGGTAGGGTGTCGCAGCCATACTGTTCTGTGCAAACCGTTCCACAAGGATGAAGACGCCCAGAAAGATCAACAGAAGCGGCCAGGAATACTCCCAATCCACGACATGGAGCCCCTGCAGCAACGTCAACAAGCCAACCACGAAGACAACACCTGGCCCCCTGCTTGCCCGCAGAACGTTCCACCGTGCCGCAGGCGAGCCAGGCGCGAACAGGCCGCGATTCACACTGTAGTGGCGATAGAGAAGAAAGATGGAAAGGCCGATCAGGAACAGACCGCCAGTTGCCTCTCCTTCCAGAAAGGCGAAGCTGCGCAGCGAACCCAGCAGTGCGAAAAATCCCAGCCCGATGAGCCATAACGCTCCCGTGGGCAAACCACCGTGCGGTACGGGCATGGGAGGCATCGGTGGCGGACCATACGGTGAGGTCCCATAGGCTGCTGAACCAAAAGGCGCAGAGGGCGGCGGTCCATAGGGCGGGTACCCGGCAGGCGGGGGCACAGGTGGCGCATAGCCCGACGCAGGTGGCGCGTAGCCCGACGCGGGTGGCGGATAGCCGGACGCAGGCGGTGGGTAGCTTGAGGCGGGTGGTGGGTAACCCGGCGCAGCTGCTCCCCTGTACACGTTGCCTTCCGGGTCCACCTGGTAGGGTGCCGGTCCACCTGCCGGCCGACCGTAGTTCGGCATGCCCGTAGCCGGGTCAACCGGGGGCACGTCAGAGACCGGCGGTACAGGTCCGGGAGGCGTGTGGTGGTTCCAGAATGAACTGAAGTCAGGGTTGCCGCGAAAGCCGAAACGCTCGCCAATGTTGTTCAGGCCAAAGGGATCGGGTAAGGGCAAGCCGTCGCGCCGGGCGCGGGCCGTCTGGTACGCCTCAAACACCATGTAGAAGATCCATCCCGCGACGAAGAGTCCAAAGATCCCGTTGACGTTCTTCGACAGGGATGAGAACACCGCAAAGATGGCGATATGTGCAATGCCCTTGGGAAACTGGCCGTTGTACATGGCGCCAACGCCTGGGATGAAGCCGAGCAGCGCTGCCAGCCCAGGATTGGGAGCACCGGGAATGGGTGCGTTGGGGTACGGAGCACCCGTGTACCCGGCTCCAAAACCCGATGAAGGCGGAGCACCGCCGGATGGGTCCTGTGCGGATGCGTCTGAGACCGGTTGGTAGCCGGGATTGGACGAAGGTGTGCCGTAAGGCTGCTGGCCGTAGGGGGTCTGCGATGGGTCCTGGATGCTCATGCCTGCACTCCTTCGCCGCGCCCGGTGGTCGCGACAGTTTCGACTGTGGTGCGTTCGACCGGCAGGGGCCGGTAGGTTTCGCGTTCGCTTTGGGACGGAGCTGCGTTCTTACGAGGCCGAGGCGTACTGCTCCGCGGCGGACCGGCAGGTGCCTGCCGCGCTGGCTGCTCGTCCTTGGGCGTCGACAGGATGCCGCGACGCGGTGCCGTTTCCGCGTCACTTTCGCGCTGCATCTCGTGCACGCGCGACTCCAGTTCGTACACCACGCGCAGGTTGTCGTAGTAGCGCACAACGCGGTTGTTCACCGCCCAGAAGCTTTTCTTCATGCTGCTGGGCCGCAGATCGCTGGCACGCAATGAGGAGAGCCGGACGCCTGCGATATTCAACGTCAGCGCGATGGAAAAGAAAGCCATGGCGGCTGTCATGGCAAAGCGCGGCTGCATGACCG
>JBPBPZ010000175.1:0-20901 GCA_050954525.1 Janthinobacterium lividum | reverse complement strand
GCGGCATGGGCGAAGATACCCGTGCCAATGTGCTGGGCTATGCCGCGTCTGCGTCGCTGGGCTGCCGCGCACCGGCAGATACACCTGCGATGACGGGAACTATCGCTACCCTGCAGCACATTGCTGAAACCATGATGAATAGGATGTTGCAATTTGCAAACGATCAGCAGTGGCCGGAACGCTCCAGTACGCTGAAAGCTTCGCTGCGTAACGTCGCGGGGCAGTCCTGCTGGAAGCACGAACAGGTGTTGTTGACGCGGAGTTCCACATGCCCCTGGCATGAGCCAGCGCCAGAAAGGCTTCAGCCGCTGCCGTGGAAAACTGCCCTGGAACATTCGTTGGAACAAAACTGGGAAGTGCAACTGGCCTGGCCGATCTGTACAGAAGCTACCTGTGCGGCCTGCGGTTCGCAATCGCAGCCGTACCTGCGAGTCGCCAGTGTTCGCCGCAACGGCGTGTGCCCCGTGTGCGATGTGCGTAGTCTGCAACCCACGCGCGTGGTGCATCGCATTCGGTCCGGTGATGCGATCAGCAGGCTGTCGCCGCAACAGCTTGGTTTGCCGGAAAGACATCTGTACTGGGCACAGTCCACTGCTGTATGAATGAGCGGAGGCACAAAGGCACTTATGAATCGGTCTCTGGAACGCGCGGCCTTGCTGGGCGGCGTTCTTACCCTCTTGATTTCGATACAGTTTGGAGCCGCCCTGGTGGGCGGTGCGTTTGCCCTGCCCGCGGCTTTGCTGCTCAGCGCAGGTGCGACGTGGCTGTGGTTGCACTTCGAATTACCGGTGGGTGGCAACTGGGTGCCGCCAGTGGTCTGCGCCGCCTTGTGCGGTCTGACTGCGGCGGTGGTTGACCTCGCATTCCGTTCGGACTTTGCCGGACTGTTTACTTTTCTGCCAGCGGCTGTTGGCAGTGGCGTCACCATGTTTCTCATGCGCCGGTCTGAAGCGCGTTGCGGCCTGTGCAATCGGCATCTGTCGGCGGGTGCGCTGGTGTTTGCGTGCCCGCGGTGCAGCATGCACGTGTGCGACGAAACCTGCTGGAGCTTTGAACACCGCAGCTGCCAGCTGTGCCTGGAACAACGCGTGCCTCTGCTGCCCGTGGAAGAAAGCTGGTGGATGCGCGTGACCGGACCACGTTCGCGGCACGACCGTTGCCAAATGTGCCGTGGCGCGGCAGACCAGGTAGACCTGCGCATGTGTCCAAAGTGCCGTCGTGCCCAGTGCCGCGATTGCTGGGACTTTAACAACGGCGAATGTCAACGGTGCGGTACAGCCCTTCCAGACCTGCCCGCATCGCTCCACAATACAGTGGTATCCGCCGTCGCACACCGCTGAACATCCGCATCGCAGCAGCTTGAGAGGACCATCGACGTCATGCCGAAATACCAGGTTTACTTCGACACCGTAAGTGGAGAAACGAAATACAACGTCGATATCGACGAAGGTGAAACCCTCGACATGGTGCTGGAGGAGATACTGTTCGACCTGCGCGAACGTGGCGACATGCTGAAGGGCGACGGTGAGCCGGAAGTGGTCTGGAACGGCAAAACACTCGACTTTTCCGCTCCGCTGGATGCGCAGGGCGTTCGTCCCAGCGACGTGTTGCGCGTCTCCACGGTTGCGACCAACGGCTGACGCTTGACGGGCCTGTTGCAACGACGTCTCGAAAACGAGTGGCAGCTGTTGTTAGACCTGGCTGCGCGTAACCCTGGCCGCCTCTCCCATGTGCAGATCGACCGTTCCGTGCTGACCCTGCACCTGCATGGGCCCGCGGCCTTGGCAGTATCTACCGACCCCACGGCGTGTCCACTTATGAGTCATGCCGTTCGTATTGATTTCCCGGTACACTTCCCCGCAGTACCCATGGAGATGTTTCTGCAAGCGCCCGTCGTCCACCCCAACATCCATCCAGAGACCGGATTTGTGTGCCTGTGGCAGCGGCACCGCGTCAGCAACACGGTGGAGCACGCCATGCACCGGCTGGTCGCCATGCTGGCAGGCGAGCAGCAAAACCCTGCGCCCATGCACGTCATGCAGCCGCTGGCGCTTCACCACACCCTGTACAGCGAACCCATGCCGCTGTTAGGCGTTCTGCATAACGATGGTGCGGCAAACCCGCAGGATGCTGCACTTAGAGATCGAAGGCGGCGATTGCAATGAGCCTGACGCAGATGGACAAACCCCGCGCAGATGCTGCCGTTGAGCCCGACACAGCCAGCAAGGCTGCTTCGCATGTCACGGCCCGCACCGACACCGCCGACTTGGCCGGACGTTTGCACGGCATCTTTGGCAGCCGCTTTGAACTGCTGCGACCCATTGCGATTGGCGGCATGGCGACTATTTTCCAGATGCGCCACCGTCTGCACAACGGCCTGTTTGTTGCCAAGGTGCTGCACCCGGAATTGGTGGACAAGCCTGGGATCGTTGCCAGCTTTCGACTGGAAGCCACACACGCCGCACGCCTCGGCAATCATCCCAATGCTGTGCCGGTGTTCGACTTTGGCGAACTGGACGGCTTGTTTTTTCTGCTGATGCCGTATGTGGAAGGTGCCGACCTGGACCGCATCCTGCTGAAAGCCGGTCCGTTCTCGCGCGATGAAACGCTGAACCTGGCTGCGCAGGTCAACAGCCTGCTTTGCCACGCAGAAGCTTCCGGCATCGTGCACGGCGACCTGACGCCCGGCAACATCCGTCTGGATGTGTATGGCCAGTACCGCCTGCTGGACCTTGGCATATCGCAGAGCACCGGCCCGCAAACGCGGCCATTTAGCGGTGGCACCCCGCTCTACAGCAGCCCCGAACAGCTCGCAGGCGCGCCCCTGGATGTGCGCAGCGATCTGTACTCGCTGGGCGCGGTTCTGTGTGAGTGCCTGCAAGGCAGTCCCCTGTTTCTGGATGAAACACTCAAGAAAATCCAGGAGCGGCATCGCACCGGTAACTGGCAGATGCCATCGACTGTCGAGGACGGTGATCCGCTTGCACGGTTGCTGAAAATGCTCCTCAGCACGGACCCAAGCGGCCGGCCGGAGAGCGCCTACGAAGTCAGCGGCATTCTGGATGCCCTGGGTTGGGCACGTCCCGAATTTCGGCCGGGTCCGGTCGACAAGCGGCCCTTTCTGCGTGCGCCGGAACCACCCACACGCAAGCGCCTGACGCTCTAGTTAACAAGCGGCATGCAGCGAGTGAACTAGCGGCCCTGACTCGGTAGCCATAACCAGAAACGTCATCCTGAGCGAAGCCGAAGGATCCGCTTCTGTGCCGCCCATTCAGCTTGCATTGACCAGAATCTGCAGCATCGGATCCGCAGCAGAGCCTAGTTGAAGGTCCGCAACCAAATATCGCGCACTGAAATTTTGCACGGCTGGCTCTCAATTTCGAAGCCGATCAGGCCAGCCTGGTTATTGATCGACTTTGGATCGTCATCGATAAACACGGCCATCAGCTGCCCGTTCATGATGTGCATCATCACACCGCCGCGCGCGATGATCTCGTAATCGTTCCAGTCATTCACGCGGACATAGCCGCCCAGCGCCTGCCGATCGCCGATGGTGCCGATCAGCCGGTTCGCTTTGCCGGGCAAAGCTTCGGTAACCTGCCCACGCCATGCCAGGATGCCCTGCATGGTGTTCTCGGAATACCACTGGCCGGTGTACGCCGCAGCCGCGGGCTGAACCGGGTACCAGAAGTCGGCCTGTGGCCCGGTCATCATGTACTTCAGATCGAAGGCGGGTCCGCCGGGTACCTGCGCACGCGTCCATGGGATGCCGGTCTGGCTCCTGTACTGGATGCCGCCACCGCCACCCTTTTCGATCTTCATCTGCAGCTTCAGGTCGAAATCCTTCGGTCTGTCGCCCTTGTAGACGATGTAGTTATTGCCCTTGTGGTCGGTGTCTTTCGTTTCGCCAACCATGACGCCATCTTCCACGCGCCAGATGGACGGCTCCGCATCCCAACCGGCAAAGCTCTTGCCATCGAAGATCTGCTTGAAGCCGGTGTGCTCGTCGATGTCATACGAATCCGGCTCATGAAATTTCGGCATGCCGATGTACTGCCTGCCATCAGCACCAGTCACAGGCGGCCGTGCTGGCGGCGACTCCAGTGCGGGTGAGACCTGCTGCGCCCGTAGGCCGAACCCTGGCCCAATCAGCAGGGAAGCACTACAAAGTCCAGTGCAACACAAGATAGAAGCAGCTCGTTTCATCGACGATTCCCCTTGTCCTGACTTCACGGGTAAAGCAGAAACAAGAAGGGCGGCAGTAATCACAGGTTGTGAACTGCCGCCCCTTTTGTTCAAGCATGAACCCTGCGCAATGCTGTTTAGAAGGTCCCCTTAATGGCGAACTGCAGGCTGCGGTTATCCAGCGAAGTGCTGGTGATCTTACCCAGGGAAGACGGCGAACCGAGCCCGGCGGCTGGATTAGCGAAGATACCGTGATTCAGTATGTTGTAGGCCTCGGCACGGAACTGCATGTTGAACCGTTCAGTCACCCGGAAGTTCTTGATGCCGGAAAGGTCGAACGACAGGGTACCGGGACCACGCTCCGTATTGCGCGTTACCCAACCCTGCAGGTTCGGCAGGGCACGCGCATTCGACACGTAATTACCGGGGGTTCCCGTGACGGTGACGGCATTGGGAGTGTTCGAGAAGGCCGTGGGATCGAACCAGTTGCTGATCCCACGATTGCTCTTGTAAGAGCTGGCGACGGTCCGGCCCGGTGCAAGAAACGCCCGGCAGCCGATGTAGTTTGCGAATGTGCAACCTGAGCCACCCACGCTGAACGGGTACCCCGAACGCAGCTGAACCGCCGGCTGCAGACTCCAGCCACCAGCAATTGCGCTTGCTACTTTGCCTTGCAGATGGTCGTGGTTGCGTCCAAATGGCAGCTCATATCCACCTGAGATCACCGCGCGATTGCGGGTATCAAAGTTGGAGTAGGAATGGTCGAAGGAAGTCGTCGTTGCGTAGGAAGAATCGTTCGCGGCCGCTTCACCTGAAATGTTGTCCAGGTTCTTCGACCATTGATAGCTGCCCAGGTAGAACAGGCCACTCTTTAAGCGCTGCTCCACCTTGATGGAACCGCCGTTGAAGTTGGCCGAACCCAGGGTAGAGCTGGTCAGGATGCCAGGGCCAAACTGCGGAAATGGGCGTGTGGTCAGGTTGGCTGGAATCTGGAACGGGTACTGGATGTACATGTTCTGGTCATAGCGCTTCCACATGTGGTGCGTGTTGCTGCCTGTGTAAGCCATTTCCATAACGACGCCGTGGCCCAGGTCTTGCTGCAGGCTGGCATTCCACTCCTGCGTCAGCGGCTGCTTGTTGAACGGGAAGATGGAAAAGGGTGCTGGGAGGATGGTCGAAGTGGTTGGGTCCGGATACAACGAACCAACGAAAACGTTGTTAAACGACTGCTGTGCATACAGCGGAGCAGCATACCGCGTGAACTGCAGCTCATTCGTGTTTAGGTTGTCGAAGTAGATGCCGTATCCCGCCCGCACCACCGTTCCAGGGTGAACTTCATATGCCAGTCCAACACGAGGCATAAAGCCTTTCTTGAATGGCTGGATGATACCCGGCTGGTACGTGCGCGTGGTGTCAATGTAGGGCAGGTATGCGGCAGGTATTACTGAAGGCAGTTTGGTGAAGGTGATCTTTCCAGTGCCCGGATCCAGCGATCCTTCCAGCTGGTTCTGTTCATGAAAGGGCTGGTTATACTCCCAGCGCAGACCAATGTTCGCTGTCAGGCCGCGACCAATCTGCCAGGTGTCGCTGAAGAATGCGCCGTAGGTGTTATCGCGGTAATGGCCCAGCGTGGTACCCGTGTTGCCGTTGCAGCCAGATGTGCACATACCGCGCGCGTAGTTTTGAAATTTGTTGTAAAGGTAGGTGGCACCATTGACTGTGTAACTCTTGGAACCAATGGCGCAGTTGCCGAGAGACGTGATGTTATTTGGATCGTCGAGGCCCGTCGGTGTATAACCTGCTGCGTAGGTGGCGGCTGTGCAGTTATCAAACGTAGCGGAACCGCGGGAATTATTATCTGCAATCTGCCACAGGCGACGATTCTGGAATTGGAAGCCGACCTTCAAGGTGTGCTTGCCAAGAACATCAGACAAGGTGTCACCTGCGCTGAGCACATTCTCGTGACCACCCTGGTCGCCCGCACCGTCACCCACTGAGGAGTAGCCCTGGATCGTAAAGGCGGCGCGGCCGTTCTGGCGAGGCGAAGTGAGCGCGGTGACATTCTGCAAGCCTTCTGCTGCAGCCCAGTTCCCATTGGGGCCTGCACTCTGCAGATTGGTGAGCCCGATGTTATAGAACTCGTTCCAGCCGATGCGTACTTCATTCACGATTTTAGAGGTGATGAGATAGGTATCACCCAGCACGGCATTTCGTCCGAGCAGAGGATTGGAGTTGGAGCTGCCACTTACGGTTGGGGTCGATTGGCTGGCGTTGTAATTGGCGTAGCGGCCGAACATGGAATGCCGGGACGAGAGCGTCGCATCGCCACGAACCGTATACGAGTCGTAATTATCGGTGAAGGGAAGCACCAGGGAATAGTTGCTGGTGCCGTTGATCGTAGGAGCATCGCTGGTCACGGTGGGATAGGTGGGGTTCAGTACCTGTGCCACGCGGTTGGTCACTGCAAAGCCTGCCGGGTTCGTCGCGCTGTAGCCGGGCGGAAGAGCAGTAACGCTGGTCCAGTTGCCGGCAAGCTCACTTTGCGTGGGAAACAGGGCCGTGTTATTCGTCTGTCTGGACGACCGCTGGCCTTCGTAGCCACCGAAGATGAACAGCTTGTCCTTGATGATTGGGCCGCCGGCTGTACCACCGAACTGGTAACGGTGGAAGTCAGGCTTTGGGCCCTGGGCAGGGGTGAAGAAGTAGTCACGGGCGTCAAAGATACCGTTACGCGCGAACAGGTAGCCCGAACCATGGATCTTGTTGGTTCCGGACTTGGTCACCATGGAAACGACCGCCTGGCCCTGGCCGTACTCGGTTGAAAAGGTCGACCGCAGCAGGTTGAACTCCTGTAGGGTGTCGGTGTTTGGCAACAATGACATGTTGTTAAAGCGGATGGAACGGACATACGTGCCGTCGAGCACGTAATTTGTGGAGTTACCGCGGCCGCCATCGACGGTGATGTAGAGGTTGCGGGAGTTGGAGGAGGTACCGGTCTGTGCCGGGTTACCGGTCTGACCAGTTTGCGGTGGTGACACGCCGGGAGCCAGCGTGGCCAGTTGCAACACGTTGCGGCCATTCAGCGGCAAGTCGTTGATCTGCTTCTGATCGATCACCTGCCCTACGGTCGCTTCCTGCGTCTGCAGCTGCGGCGGCAACGTGGTGACCTCTACCGTTTCATCGGTGCCGCCCACAGCCAGGGTCAGCGAACCGTTGGCCGTCCGGCCGATTTCAACGGCAAGCGCTGGAATCTGGCTGGCTTTGAAGCCCTGCTTCTCTACCCGCAGGCGGTAGGTTGCGGGCGGGATGTTCGGGATGGACCACTCGCCCGCGTCGTTGGTTGTGGTGGTACGTTCCGCACCGGTGCCGTTGTTGATCAGGTGGACGGTTGCCCCCGGCACGGTTGCGCCGGTTGCGTCGGTCACCTTGCCCTGCGCGTCAGAACTGGAACTGGCCTGACCAAATGCCGCAGACGTGCTGCCGTTCAAGGCGGCAAATGAGAAGCCGGCAATCGCGAATGCCAGGGATGTGCGACGCACGGTGCGCAGCACCGCCGTGTTCCATGCGCCCGCGCGGGTGGGTAGAAGCGGTTGACTGTTGCGTGCAAACATCCGTGTGCCTCCAAAAAGAACAACATGTATTCGTGCCGCGATTCATGGGCCGTGGGCGGTTCTGTTCGTGCCTGCCTTTGAGCGTGCGCGTCAAACCTCGTCCGTTTGCACGGATTTTGTGACGTCTCAAAATCGGCGACCGGCCAACGTACTGTTTTTGCGACGACGGATTATGCCATACGAAATCTGCTCTTGGGAACAGGCAACAGAACGCATTCTGTATTTCCGGCGTTTGCGATTGAAACGTCTCAATTGAACCCCGGCCCGCACGCGGATGCCGGACCGCCTGTATAGCAAGCTGTCCGGCTGAATCGTCTCAATTTTCCTTGAGGAAAGCTCCAGCCGAGACTGGTTCAACCCTGCCCGGGGGAACCAGCGAAGGCGCAGGTGTGCGGCTGCCTGAGCAGGTGGCTGGGCATGCGTGGCAAGATCAGTGGCAAACGCCAGCGGCGAGTTTAGAGTTCGAGCGACTTACAAGCTTCGTCAAGGTGGTGGCGCGCCGCAGTCAGGTGTGCCCGCTCCCTTTCGACCCAGGTGCTGTCGGTAACGTGCTGCTTGCCCGCGCGATCCAGTTCCGCGGAAACGGCCTCATGGGATGGACCGCCCACTATCTTGCGAATGCGAACAAAGTGATCCGGGTCGAGCGCTGTCTGAAGCTGGGCTTCAGAAATGCTGAGTCCCGCAGCCTGGGTCCGCAGGTAAAGATCCGCGGAAAGCTCCTTAGGGCTGTCGTTGCTGGCTGCCTTCACTGCTGCGGCAACCAGGGCATGGGCATCGTGAAATGACGTGCCGCATACGCGCACCAGCGTGTCCGCAACCTCGGTCACGGTCAGGAAGCTGCCATGCGCACGCGTCCGCATCCGTGCCGTATCGAAGCTTGCCTCCGACAGCGCACCGGCAAGCAACGCCAGTGCCCGCTGCGCGTCGGCGAAGGCCAGCGCCACCAGCGGCTGCAGCGAATCTTCCCCGTCATTCATGTCGGCAAACGGCGTGTTGTGCAGCGATCCCAGCACCGACTGCGCCTCTCCCAGCGCGCGCGAAGCCAGAATGCGCGTGTGCTCAAGCGGCACGGGGTTCCGCTTTTGCGGCATGATGCTGCTGATCTGCACGTAGCCGTCGGATAGGCGCAGAAATCCAAACTCCGCGGTGGACCACAGCAGCATGTCCTGCGTGAAACGGCCCAGGCTCAACATGGCCGTGGCCAGCACGCTGCAGGCTTCTGCAACGTAATCTACCGCGGCAATGGCACCGTAGGAATTGACGACCAGGCCGCGAAAGCCAAGCAGCGTTTCCGTTTGACTCCGGTCGATCGGAAAACCGGTCGTCGTAATGGCGCAGGCACCCAGCGGGTTGCGATTCACGCGGCCGTAGCAAGCCACCATGCGTTCCGCATCGCGTTCCAGCACTTCGACCATGGCCATCAGGTAGTGGCCCAGCGTGGTGGGCTGGGCGGGCTGGTTGTGCGTGTACGCCGGCATCAGCGATGCTGCGTGCGCCTCCGCAATGCCCAGCAGGACGCCGCGCAGTTGCAGTGACGACTCCAGCACCCGCAGCAGGTTTTCACGCAGCACCATGCGGTACATGGTCAAGTCAATGTCGTTGCGTGAGCGTGCCGTGTGCAGGCGGCCCGCATCGTCTTCGCCGATCAGCGCGGCAAGCTGCTTTTCCACCAGGAAGAAGAGATCTTCCACGCTGCCGTCATAGGTTGCCGTGCGCAGCACTTCCTGGTCCAGCAGGCGCAGCCCCCGCGCACACGCCGCAGCTGTTGCCGGTGACACAATCTCCTGCGTTCGCAGCATCACCAGGTGCGCCCGATCGATCTCCAGCAGCGACGGCAGAAACAGCCGTTGCGCGTCCGCAAAAATGTGGGTCAGCACCTGTTCGCGGTACACAGTGGCAGGAAAGGTGGAGAGAGGGCTATCGGTAGACTGCATCCCCTTCAGAATAGTCGCCCGCTGCCGGACAAGTGCCACTTGTGGCGGAGGAAAGTACCCCGGTCAGAGTTCAAACGCTGCTCGGGCAGTCGCGATCAGGATGCCGGCATGCGGCGACGCACTTGCGCACACACACCCAACAGGCCCGATCCAAGCAACAGCAGGCTTGAAGGCTCCGGAGTGATCGCAGCTGGCGTGTAGTTGTACGTGTAGGTATTCACCACTGCGCCCAGCGACGAAAAGCTGAGTGTGCCTGTTGTGTATTCATCGAGAAAAGCAAGACGATAACCGGGAAATCCGGGTGTTGCGTAATAAGTGCTCAAGGCGGAGCCGGTAAGTTCCGTCGCCTGCGAAAACATGCCGCTCGTAGAACTATCCTGGACGATGCCATTTTCTGTACTGAGATGGTAAAAGCCAGTCCCGGTCACAACGATGTTGCCAGTCAAAGTGACCGTAAGGGAGTTGAGTGTGCCCAGCGTTGGATCGAATTTGGGCACGCCAAACGAGTTTTCGTCCGTTCCCTGGAAGTTGTTGAAGGTGAAGTTGAAGGAGTTGGAGATGGTGTCGGCGTGTGACGGCGCCGAGATCAGACTGAGGAGAAGGGAGCACAGGAAGCAGGTTTGGAGGCGCATACATCCTCGCGGTTTTGGATGCGCGAGAGTCTAGCAGGGCCTGTGGCGAAGTGACCAGACAGATCGGAACGCCAGCATGTGTCCTGAACAAACTGTTTGCCCCAGCAAAAGACGCTCCGCACGACATGCGTGCGGAGCGTCCAGCCAGGCCAGAGAGGAACGAGTTAGAACTCAATCCGTGCGCCAAACTGCAGGATGCGCGCTTCCAGAACGGAGCTGGTTGGTACCAGGCTCGGGTTTCCGGTGATAGCACCGGCGGCGTTAGTGGTAGCCGTCGTGTTGATCGAGGTGAAGTTGGAACGGTTAAGGAAATTGTTCGCTTCCACGAAGATCTGTGGTTTCACGCGCTCGAAGAACGTGGCGAACGTGCGGGTATAGCGCGCATCGGCTTGGTAGATGTTCGGCGTACGCAGCGTGTTACGTCCGACAAACAGCGGGCGCTGCTGGCCGCTCGACCGGGCGTCGCCGTTCAGGTTCAGGTTCGACACCAAGTTCTGCTGATCGCCGCTGCTGGCAGTGACAAGAACCGCAAGGTTGTTGTTTGCCACCAGGCCATTCAGGAAGCGATTGCTAAAGTGCGTGTTGGGCTGGTACACGCTGGACAGGGTGAAGGAGTTGGGCCGGTTGATGGCGCTGTTACCACGGTCGCGCTTGACGTTGGTCGGGTCAGAAATGTAGTTGGAGTTCTCGTAACTATTGGCTTCCGGCGCGTCTGAGATGGCGTGCGACCAGGTGTAGGAAGCGTTGACCGTGAGGCCACCCACCGTACGATGGGTAAAGTTGGTGACCAGCGCGTTGTAGGTGGAATTCGCGCCAATCTCGATGGAATTGATGTTGTTATAACGCGTGTCCGCACGGCTGGGTGTTGGGCCCGTGACGAGACCTGAGTTGTAAACCGGGCGACCGTCCGCAAGATTGCCAATGGGATTGATCAGGTTGCTGTTTCGCAAAAATTGCAGATTACGGCCGTTGGTCATAACGTAGCCGATGGTGAGCGCATCGCTCTTGCCGAGTTCCTGCTGCACCTGTGCATTGACGTTCCATGTGTATTCGTTTTTGAAGCGTGGCGTCAGCACGGTGGGATTCAAAACCGTCGTGGGAATTGCGGTGGCCAGGTTAAAGGAGTTCGGAAAGGCAGGCCCCGCAGAACCGGTGAGGCTTGCGATCAGGTTTCCGCTGGTTGGATCACCGTTGCTGTACAGCGGATTGAAGTAGCTGTTGGTTGGCGTCGACTCATAAAACATGCCACCACTCAGGCGAAGCACTGTACCGGCCTGTGGCATGTACGCCAGGCCAAGCCGTGGTGCAAAGTTCGCCATGGGAGTGCGGAAGCTGCGGGTTTGTGTCAACGCTGCATTTGCCAGGGCGGCTGGTGCGCGGTACTGGTCATAACGCACGCCGTAGTTGGCCACCAGCTTGGGTGTGACCTGCCAGGTGTCCTGCGCAAACACGTCGAACCAGACGGTCTGGTACCCCGCACCGGGACGGCCCAGCGATGCAGCGATGGTGCTATAGCCGTGCAGGCGCGGATCTGCAGCCGGCGCACCAGCACGCTGTGCCTGCAGCGCTGCGGTGTAGGCCGCGATGGTAGGGAAGGTGAACTGCGTGTAGACGTCCTGCAGTTGCGTGTCGTTGTTCTTCTGGAAGCCAACGCCAAACTTGAACTGGTGCGCACCACGAATCAAGGTGATGTTGTCAGAGAAGGATGGAATCTTCTCCTGGAACTTATCACCAGCGCCATTGGTGCCGCCGAAGCCACTGACAACACCAGCAATGGAGATCATGGGACCGGTGCCA
The DNA here is from genome assembly GCA_050954525.1 of Janthinobacterium lividum. Classification (GTDB taxonomy): domain Bacteria; phylum Acidobacteriota; class Terriglobia; order Terriglobales; family Acidobacteriaceae; genus Terriglobus. The sequence continues at coordinate 8,742 of JBPBPZ010000175.1, read as the reverse complement.
GTGTTGGGCCCGGCGAAGTGCTGCTGGTTACGGTACGGCCACGAGCCTCGGAACTCATTCAGCAGGGTTGGCTTAAAGGTCGTGATCAACTGTGCGCCGATGATGTGGGCACGATCACGAAAGTCGGACGCTGCCGACTGCAGGTACAGACCGCCCACGTTCGTATTGAACGGGTATTCGTTGCGGAAGTAGTTGTAGCGAATGAAGGCTGTGTTTTTGGCGTTGATGTTGACGTCAAGCCGGGCGTCGGCCCACTGGGCGCGCTGTACCTGCGGAGCGGTGTTGAAGTCCGCCAGCGGAACACCGAGCGCAACCAACTGGGCCTGGTTCGCTGCGGTCACGGTCACGGCCTGTGGATTGGCCCGCTTCAGCTTCTCGTACGCCCCGAAAAAGAAGACGCGATTCTTGACGATCGGTCCGCCTGCACGGGCGGTGTAGTCGTCCACGTGCAGGTCGGGCTTGGCGCGGAAGTTGGTCGCTCCGGGTGTGCAATTTTGCAGAATTGGGCACGAAGAAGCCGCTTTTGGACGCCATATGTACTGCACCGCGCCATGCAGGTTATTGCTGCCAGAGGGCGTAATGACGTTGTAAATAACGCCTGCGGTGTTCCCAAACTCCGGCGTAAAGGCGTTCGAAATGGTCTGAACCGTCTCCGTATAGCTGTCGGAGATGGCGAACAGGCGAAGGCCATAGCGATCGGTTTCCGTATCCACCATGCCGTCCAACTGGTAGTTCACGCGGTCCACCAGGCCATTGGTATTCAGCAGGCGCGGGATGCCGTTTTCTGGATTGGGATGGCCTGAAATGCCGGGCTGAAACAGGATGAAGTTGTACGGGTTGCGCGAGGTCAGCGGCAGGTTCTGCGTCTCAGCGGCCGTGATGGTGCGCGACAGGTCGGAACGCGCCGACTCGATCATGGGAGCTTCGCTGGTCACGGTCACTTCCGTAGCGACGGAACCCGCTTTCAGCACCTCGTCCAGCGTGCTGTCAGTACCCGCGCCCACGTGGATGCCGGTTTGCGTCAACGGCGCAAACGATGACGACACCGCCTGCACGGAGTAGGTGCCGATTGGCAGGTTGGGCGCAACGTAACGGCCTTCGCTGTCGCTGGTCAGTTCACGCACGTAGCCGGTGTCGAGATTCTTGACAGTGATGGCCGTGTTCGGCACAGGTGCGCCGGACGGATCGGTAATCTGGCCGCGAATGGTGCCGTTGATGGATTGCGACTGGGCCAGAGCTGCCGGTGCGACCGACAACATCAGTGCGGATACGGCCAGACTGCGGGTAAACAGGCTGCGAGAGAAGCTGGTCATGGTGCCTCCAAAAGTGCTGGTGCTAACGTGCGAATCTTGCGGTGCTGAAGTTCGTCAGGATGTGAACCTGCGTCGATCGAACAGGCCTGCGGTCAACAGCGACGTGCCGCATCCAGCGCGGCCAGCGATACGGCGACGGCTCCAAAAAGCTGGGCCTGTGTTCCCAGGGAAGAAGGCCGGATCTCGGGAACGGGAAAGTCGTTTTTCGCCAGCATGGTTGCAGTGGCCGCAGACAGGCTCCGGTGCGATCCCACTCCGCCACCCAGCACAATCATCGCCGGGTCCAGCAACAGCGTCACCGCTTGCAGGGCATCGGCCAGCAGTTGAGCGACCCACTGCAGCAGTTCCATCGCAAGTGCATCCCCGCGTTCGGCCAGGTCAAAAACCTCCGGCGCGCGAAGGCCTGCGATTTCCACGGCGTCGGAACGGTTGCTGCCCTGCAGCAGATCGCGCCACCGAGCCTCAACGCCAAGGCCGCCAATGCTGCCCTCTAGTTGACCAGTCTCACTCAGCCGTAAAGGCTGCCGCGGCGCCCCTGCAATGGGCAGGTAGCCAATCTCGCCGGCGGAACCGTTTCTGCCGCGGTGTAGCTTGCCACGGAGCACGATGCCCGCGCCCACGCCGGTTCCCAAGGCAACGAAGATGAAGTCGTCGATACCGCGCGCGGCACCTGCGGCACCCTCACCCAAAGCGGCCAGGTTGGTGTCGTTGTCTACAGCGGCTGGAACACCAAAACGGGCTTCCAGCAACTGCACCAGGGGCACGGCTGTCCATCCTGCCAGGTTCGGAGCAGACAGCACCACCCCACGTTCCACGTCGGTAATGCCCGGTGCGCCCGCTGTGATATGCAGCAGGGGTGCGAGTGGAACCGATACCAACATGGCGTCTAATCCCGTATGCAAAAGGCTCACTATATGCTCAGGACTCTTTTGCGCCTCGGGTATGTGGGTGTCCCAGCGTGCGGCGGGCGTGCCATCCAGGTTTGCCAGCATCATGCGGACGCGGGTTCCACCGATATCCGCGGCTGCAACGTAACCCGCCGGAGAAATGGGCTGCGCAAAGCCACCCTCGCCACTGGCAGGTATAGCGTCCGCCAGGGACAGGCCCTCTGCCGTGTTGTGCCAGGTGATGTTCAGATGGCTCGATTATAAAGAACCCGTGAATCGGCGACGCCTGCTTTGCAACAGCGGACCGCAATGGCGCTTAAAACAGACCGCCCGCATGTGCCGTTACTACCGTTTCGCGTCAGTTTGGCAGTGCCAGAGGCCTGCCATGAGGTAGGCGGCGGCGGTTGCGTGCCCGGTCTTTATGGATCAGGAAGTCTGTAGTGCTGCGATGTCTTAAGAACAAGGTCCTCAACAGAAGCGCATCCAGCTGACCGTGTCACGCAACGCGCAGAGCCCGTGTCTTCCCTTGCGGCGTATTGTTTTAGCTAGCTTGATGTCCCCCGTTTTTCTTCGACGCATTGCCACGGCTGTACCGCGCCACGACGTCCACCAGGCGTTTGTGGATTTTGCGCATGGCATGCTGCAGGACGCTGGCAGCCGCGCCTTGTTCCTGCGCATGGCCGCGCGTTCGGGGATCGAACATCGGTACTCTGCGTTGCAGGTTGCTGGCGAAGCGGACATCGCATCCTTCTCTGCGCATGAGCTCTACCAGCTTGGTGAGTTCCCATTTACGGCAAGGCGGATGGAGTTGTTCAAGCGTTTTGCACCGGCACTGATGCGCGACGCGTTGGACCGGCTGCTGCTAACAGCGGAGGAGCGCGACCGCATCCGCCACGTAGTTGTCACGTCGTGCACGGGTCTGTATGCCCCTGGGCTTGATTTCGAGGCCATGGAGCACCTGGGTCTGCCACCATCGACCGAGCGCACGATGATCGGCTTTATGGGGTGCTATGCGGCGATCAACGCCCTGAAGCAGGCACGGCACATCGTTCGATCGGAACCAGCGGATAGCGTTCTGGTCATCAACCTGGAACTTTGCACGCTGCACCTGCAGGAAACGCAGGACCTGGGGCAGGTGCTGTCGTTTCTGATTTTCGGCGATGGCTGCACGGCCAGCCTAGTGACCGGCGAAGCCAGCGGCAGCGGAGGCCTGTGCATCGACAGCTTTCATGCGCTGCAGCTTGAGGGAACGCGCGACCTGATCCGGTGGGACGCGGGCGACCAGGGCTTTGACATGGTCTTGTCAGGCCAGGTGCCTGCAGAGATTTATCGCGCGCTGCAGAAGCATCGGCACGACATTGTGGGCAGTGAGGACGTTCGCCTATGGGCCGTGCACCCCGGTGGCCGGTCGGTGCTGGATGCAGTGGCGGACGCGCTTGCCTTGCAGCCGGATGCCTTGGCCGCCTCGCGCGAAGTGCTGCGGCAGTTCGGCAACATGTCATCAGCGACAGTCATGTTTGTGCTGCAACGATTAATGCAAACAGCCCAGCCCGGCGAGCGCGGCGTTGCCATGTCATTTGGCCCGGGGCTTACCGCGGAGACTATGCGCTTCCATGCCGCCGACTGAACTCGACTTCGAGCATCGCGCCTACCTGTCCGAGTGGATGGATGAACCCTGCACGTACGAAGACTTTCGCGACTGCCTCCGTGATCTGCAACAGGTGAACACGCTGACGTTTGCGCGGCGCGGAACCATGCATTGGCTGCATAAGCTGCCGCGCGGGTCTGCTCCGCTGCACATTGTGGACGTGGGCTGCGGCGGAGGCGATACCCTTCGGCACATCGAACGGGCGGCAAAGCAATGGTCGATGCCCGTGCGGCTGACCGGCATCGACCTGAATCCCTATGCGGCGCTTGCCGCTACGGAGTTCACACCGGCAGGCAGTGCGATCCATTGGGTTACTGGCGATGCGTTCTCGTATCAGCCTGAAGCTCCCGTGGATGTTGTCATCAGTTCGTTGTTCACGCATCACCTGCCGGACGCCGAGATCGTTCACTTTCTTAACTGGATGACGGAGACCGCGCGGGTAGGCTGGTTTATTAATGACCTGTACCGTGCCCGGATGCCGTATCGCGCGTTTGCGGCGCTGTCGAAGGTGGCGCGGTGGCACCGGTTTGTGCAGCACGATGGTCCTGTGTCGATCCGCAGGGCGTTTCGTGAAGGGGATTGGAAGGCGTATCTGCAGGCCGCCGGTCTTGAGGGTATTGGCGCAGAGATCCAACCGGTGTGGCCCGCGAGGCTTTGTGTTTCGTGGCTGCGGGCAGATTAATGTGAGCTACGACGCCGTGGTAGTTGGTGGCGGCCTCGCGGGCTGCTCCGTAGCACTGCGCCTAGCCGGCGCGGGCCGCAACGTAGTTCTGCTGGAGCGGAGCCGTGGACCGCACCACAAGGTTTGCGGCGAGTTCCTGAGCACGGAGGCGCTGCACTACCTGCGCACCCATGGCATCGCACCGGAAGCGCTGGGAGCGGTTTCCATTCGGCGGGTGCGGCTGGCAACCGGGCAGTCGCTTTCCGAAGCGGACTTGCCATTTCCAGCGATGTCGCTCACACGTGCTTGCCTGGACGAGGAGCTGCTGCGAGCAGCCGCTGGCGCGGGCGTCGAGGTGCGGCGGGGCGTTACCGCAGGCGGACTTGAACGAGGCAGTACCGGCTGGCTGGTACACACACGCGAAGGCGAGCCGGTACACGCGCCGGACGTGTTTCTAGCCACGGGCAAGCACGACCTTCACAACCTGCCCCGGCCAGCAGGAAGGCATGCCGGGCTGGTGGGTTTCAAGATGTATTTCCGCCTGCAGCCGGAGCAGGCTGCCGCGCTTGCCGAGGCGGTGGAGCTTGCCCTGTTCCCCGGCGGCTACGCGGGTCTGCAGCCGGTGGAAGGCGGTCGAGCGAACCTTTGCCTGCTGGTAGACAGCCGCACCCTACGCGCGGCTGGCGGCGGATGGCCCGGTCTGCAGGCGCACATCCTGCAGCATGCACCGCACCTTCGCATGCGCCTGCATGGGGCAGATGCGCTGCTGGACGCTCCGCTGACGGTGGCGTCGATCCCCTACGGGCATGTGCAGCAGGGAACCGAGCTCGGGCTTTGGCGACTGGGCGACCAGGCCGCGGTGATCCCGTCGTTCAGCGGCGACGGCATGAGCATCGCTCTGCACAGTGCGGCCCTGGCAGCGGAGCACTACCTCTGCGGGAAGCCATCAGAGGCGTTCCAACAGGATGTGTTCGGGCAGATGCGTCTCCGTCTGCGTCTTGCCACTGAAATGTCGCGCCTGCTGGTGAACCACCCCTGGGCTGCGCGAGCCGGGCACATGTTCCCCGGGCTGCTGCCCCGCATCGCTTCCATGACACGCATTCCGGCAAGCCGCCTGCTTCACCCGGCAATGCCCTCCCGCGTAGACTCGCTGAGATGAGCCAGCCGTTGACCGACAGGGACATAGCCGCGGAGTGCATCACTGCCATTGCCGCTTCCAAGGGGATCCCGCGCGAGTCCGTCACACTGGACAGTTCGCTGGAAACGCTCGAACTGGATTCGCTGGACCGGGTAAGCCTGTCGTTCGACCTGGAAGAGAAGTACGGCATCGAGATCGCGGAACACCGCCTGCACAGCATCGTGACGGTGCGCGACCTGGTCGGTGAGATCCGGAGTTCGTTGGCCGCGAAGGAAGCCTCCTCGGTAGAGAAGCCGCAGCCATGACGCGGGTGGTTGTGACGGGCGCGGGCTGCATCACGCCCATTGGCAAGAGCACCGCAGAGTTTAGCGGGAACCTGTTCGCCGGTGTCAGCGGCATTCGTGCCATGCCAGACAGCCAGCGGCGCGACCTGCACTTTAACGCCGTTGCGGCGATAGAAGGTTTCGAAGCCGGCGATTGGCTGCTGCCCGCGCAGAAGCAACTGGCCGAGCGGTCCGCATCATTTGGCATTGCAGCGGCACGGCAGGCCATGACGCAATCGGGCCTGCTGGATGCCTACGGCGGCGACGAGATCGCGCTTGTGCTGGGCTGCTCCACCGGCGGCCGCAGCGTGGAAGAACCTGCACTGGCGCGGCTATACGGCGAGGGCGCACGGCCACATCCGTTGACCGTGCCGCGCATCATGGCCAGCGCCGGTACCAGCCTGGTCAGCATGGAGCATGGCATCACCGGTCCGGCGTACACGGTATCGACGGCGTGTGCGTCGTCTGCCCATGCCATTGGCCAGGCGTTCCACATGGTGCGATCGGGTACCGTGGCTGCGGCTGTCACCGGCGGGCACGAGGCTCCGCTGACGTACGGATTTCTGAAAGCGTGGGACAGTCTTCGCGTGGTTTCGCGGGATGGCTGCAGGCCGTTCTCAGCGGACCGCGACGGCATGACGCTGGGCGAGGGGTCTGCCGTGTTCACGCTTGAGACGATGGACCGAGCAGTGGCTCGCGGCGCACCCATCCTGTGTGAAATTGCGGGCTTTGGCATGTCGTCGGACGCGCGCCACATCACCCAGTCGCACCCGTCCGGGCCTGCCGCGGCCATGCGTCGTGCGCTGCTGGATGCACAGGCCGATGCCGATGAAGTGGACTACATCAACGCGCACGGCACCGGTACCGAGGTGAACGATCGCGTGGAAGCCGAGGCGCTGCACGAGGTGTTGGGAGAACGCGCCCGTACGGTTGCGGTCAGCTCCACCAAGGGTTTGCATGGCCATGCCATGGGCGCTTCCGGTGCCATGGAACTTTTGGCAACGCTGCTTGCATTTGCTGAAGGCGTGCTGCCTGCCGGCGCGGCAGTGTCCAACCTGGACACCGCACTGCGTCTTGACGGCGTCCTAGCCTTGAACCGACCGAAGCAGCCGCGCCTGGCGCTGTCGAACTCGTTTGCATTCGGTGGTCTGAATGCCGTGCTGGCGCTTCGTCCGGTGCGCTAAGTTTTCTGGGAGAAACATCGATGTTGATGAAGTTTGTTGCATATTTCGGCGTTGCCGCACTTGCAGTTACCTTCAGCGCCGCTGCACAGAACGCGGGCGTGGTCGGCGATTGGCGCGAACCCTCCGGTTCAGTGATCCGCATCGCGCCCTGCGGCGACGCGCTTTGCGCCACACTGGTCGTCGTCAGCAAGGCAGCCTCTGCCCAGGTGGATGGCAATAACCCGGACGCGGCGCTTCGCACGCGGCCACTGTGCGGCTTGCCTATCGGCCAGGGCTTTCACGGATCGGACGCCAACAAGGCTGAAGGCGGCAAGCTGTACGACCCCAAGAGCGGCAAGACCTACAAGGGCATTATGACCAGTGAAGGCGACACGCTTTTGTTGCGGGGCTATGTTGGCATTGCTGCGTTTGGACGCACTGAGAAATGGGACCGGGTTACAACACCGGTGGAGACGTGCAAGACCGATCGCTAGGACGGCAAGGCAAACGGATCGTCGCTCTAATCTACGGCAGCGCTTAATCGGAACACTGCTGTTCTGGCTACGGTTCTCCACCGGGTTCGGGGTTCTGGACTCACGGTCTCTACGGAAGTTCGGGTCTCATCCGTCAAAGGCTTCCGTATCTCTACTTTCGAGCAACATCGTCGAAGTTCGTGATCACCGTGTTTAACGGATTTCAGGCAGGTTCGGGGAAATGGCGCAAACTAGCCCCACGTGCGGCGCAAGCCCGTACTTGGTCGGAATTCATCTGCGCAACCCTGGCGCATAGATAGGCGAGGGAGTTTTGCCTAGAATGGGGCCAATGTATGCGTGTTTAACGCGGTCGCTACAACCAGTTCCCGATTTGAAAACACAAGGGAATCGAACGGCCGATGCAGGTTGTCGGTGCAGTTCTTCGGTGCAGTTCTGCAAGCGCCGGATCCAGACAGGACCACGCTCTCATCTCCTGAGGACTTCCACTCCGTCTTGCACAGCTCAAAAGACTCGCACGCAAAGCCTTCACGAGGCTTCCTTCCTAGGAGTGACAGAGTAGGTCAGCGCCGCCGGTACTGACTACAAGGAAGTGTTTGAGATGGTCTTCGTGAAGCGAAGGTGGGTACACGCCGAGAGCCCAAGCTTTAATACTTGATTGACTGCCGCTCGCTGATCACAAGGAGCTAGCTGGATCCAGCCTGAGGAGATAGCTTTAGCGCTACGCTCCACTAAGCCACAGCCAGACCGTCACCTGTGTTGCCGCAGATGACTCGCGCTCACTGGATTTCGGTTCTTCACCAATCGAGGGTTGACCAGGCTGGGAGAGTTTGCTACATTAAGGAAGTCGTCGAGAGCGGTTGCAAGCTGCACTCACGACCCAAGCGCTTAGAACGCCAGACAAGTTGAGTGAATCTCCAGTCTGGTAATTAAGGCCCAAGTCATCTACAATTTAACAGTAGTCGTTGCTGAGGCAACGATGAAGAAGTTCGAGGACACAACCGTTTGAGTCTATGACCGACGGCGTCCTTGATCCAAAGCAGACGGCTTAGGCCTGATCTGAATAGGATCTTTGACAACATAGTTGAACGTGCCAGTCGTGAGATGACGATAACTTA
>JBPBPZ010000151.1:0-21371 GCA_050954525.1 Janthinobacterium lividum | reverse complement strand
AAAAGACTTGGTGCCTCTCGGAACGTCGTGTGTCTCAGAAACTCAGGAATGGGAAGAAGACCTTGTGTTCCAACGAGAGGGACGGCTTGGTTCAGGACAGAAAGAAAAGCAACTAAATAGATCGCGGCCATGCCCCGCTGCAGCAAAACGCGGGTGAGGGCCAGGTGGCCGAAGTAGTTGGTCGCAAGATCCACCATTTACCTTCCATTTGGATGCCGCTTCTTTCCGAAAGCAATAGCGATTGCGGTGAAAAGCTGCCGCATGAGCTTGCAGACATACGGCTCCCATTGCGTGTTAACACTCGTGCAAGGCCAACTCGAGCACCAAAACACTATTCTTGGTAGCAGGTCCCATGAATCTTCGCAGCGTGCTCTCCGTTTTGCTTGCTCTCTTTGTCCGCTTTCTTCTTTACCGGGCCACAGTCTTCAAATACTTCCCATCCAATGAAGGACGGAGTCGACGGGATTAGTCAGCAGAAACATCCCCGAAAAGAGCCTCAGGATAAGCAATCGCCCGGTCAGACCGAAACTTCGTGCAGTGCGCTTGGTGTCACCTGTGCTTCTACCTACTTCACAACTCCGAACAGTACGTCTCGCACATCGATGCAGAGATCGAACGTCTTCAACAACTACGCGGCCAGGTTGTAGAAGCCATCGAAGGCGAGAAGCAGATTACCGCTCCGAAGAAGACCGACGGAGGCATGAGCGCGGAAGACCGACGGAGGCATGAGCGCTGAAGGCCGCCTGCGTGTCGCAGAAGCACAGAAGGCACGCTGGGCCAAACAGAAGAAATCCGCCAAGAAGGCGGCGAGAGCTGTCATTGCAAAGCCTGCAAAGAATCTCGTTGCGAAGAAGTCAGTTGCAAAGAAGTCTGCGAAGAAAGCGGCTCCTGAAGCGTCGCCCGAGGCTGTCGCTTAAAAGCGGTAGAGGACAAGACATCGCCAGAAACAACCGGAGTCTTCGGGGCTAGAGTCGGGAGCGCTAAGGCTTATTGCTTGGAGCATCGCCTCCAGCCGTTATCAAGTTCAAAGCGCTGGAGGGTGCCGTCCTGATTGAAGATCAGAGCTTTGCCATCAGGTGTCCAGTTGGGATCTTCAAAGTGAACGGGTGCGGTATAACGTACACGACGATCCGTCGAAGCGACGATAACGGATTCCAAGGTACTGTGCAGTACAGGCTGTCCTGTGGAAGTGGCCAAAGGCTCGATGCTGACGTTAGAGAAGACGGCTGTTTCGGTGACGTTCTCGGCGTGTGACGAGATTCCTAGACCGACATAAAAGTCACCCTTAAAGTCGACGCGGATCGCCGCACCCGAAGGCACCAAGTTGCCATTGTCGTCAGGAATGGAAACATACGCGTAGTTACCACGCTTTTCGATGCGGACGCGGTGAGGTCCCTTGCCGTACGTCTCAACCTCGTGCGTGTCCGCACCGGTAGCATCGCGGTACTGCAGTGAAGTAAGCCCGTCCCCATGGCGAGCGACGTCGGCGTAAACAGAATGCGGATCGAGCGACTGTCGGATCATCAGTACGGCTTCCGGTGCGCGTTTCCCTTCTCGCCGACAAAGTCAATGTCGGCACTTAAAGCAACGTCGCCCGACGCTTTCTTCCAGACAAAATGGAAGTCATCAATGCCGAACCATAGATTGGCGCCGCTGCCGGAGACGGTGTAACTCTCTTTTGATTCGTCATACCGACCGCTGCCAGGATGGAGAATCGTGCCCAAATCGCCTTGGCCCTGGAACTGCCCGAGGTGCTGGATCGTGGTCTGGCTTTAGGCACTCGCGCCAGGCAGGAGTAGCAACGCGAGCAAGGAACTCCTCCAACACCTTTGAACAACGTTCACGCGTGTTCCTCCATACGAAAGATTGAGTCCTGACGAGTTTTTGTCCAACGCACAGACACGACGACTTTACAACCTCTAGTAAGCAGCGCGACAGCGGCGCAACAGGCGCTCTAGGAGGATGAGGTGCGCTTAGCGGACTAGCGGCTCTGAGCTGTTCACCTGTGATCCAGATACCTCTGAGCAGGGCGTTTGAGCTCAGACATGATAATTCATCAGCAGAGATGTAAGGGGGCGGACGATGACTCAACAGCCTTCGACACGATCACGGGCCAGAACCTTTGCAGAATTTGAAGAGAGCCGCATGATCCTTCCGATGCACTCTGAAGGACGGCTACGCACACGCCTCCAGTCCCGCAAGATATGTGCTTTACCAGCGCGGCCGATGTGGCCGCTGCTGTAAGCGCTTTCGTGGGTGTGTGGGCATAATGGTGGCGAAGGAATCTCACATGCGATCTCGTCTGCTGTCCACCCTGCTCCTCTTCAGCCTATGTTCTTCAGCGTTCGCGGCGTCTGTTTTCCGTACACGTCCCGACGATCCGAGGGCCGTCTCTGTCACAGGCGCACGCGGTGATGGTGTGGCGGACGACTCTGCCGCGCTACAACGTGCTATCGATCAAGCGGCGGGCACGGGAGCTGAGGGCCTGGTTTTCATCCCTTCGGGACGCTACCGCCTAACGCGCACGCTATATGTCTGGCCGGGTGTGCGGTTGATCGGCTTCGGTGAGATGCGTCCAGTCTTCGAGCTTGCGGACAACACGCCAGGCTTTCAGCAGGGCGTTGCGGACATGGTCATCTTCACCGGCCGCCGCCGCAGGGATCCGGCTGTTAGTGCACGTGTGCCTTTCCCTCCACAGGGCAGCGTACCTCCCGATCCGACCATTGCCGACGCGAACTCCGGCACGTTCTACTCCGCTATGAGCAACATCGACTTCCAGATTGGCCGCGGGAATGCTGCGGCGATCGCAATCCGCTTTCACGCAGCGCAGCATGCGTACCTTAGCCACATGGACTTCCACGTGGGCTCCGGTCTGGCCGCTCTGACACAAATAGGCAATGAGGCAGAAGACCTGCACATCTATGGTGGTCGATACGGCATCCTCACGGAAAAGACGTCGGCCGCGTGGCAGTTCACATTGATCGATTCTTCCTTCGAGGGCCAGCGTGAGTCGGCCATCCGCGAGCATGAGGCAGGCCTGACCCTGATCCGTGACAGCTTTCTCAATGTGCCCACAGCAATCGATATCGACGCCGGGTACTACGATCAGCTTTGGGTAAAGGACAGCCGGTTCGAGAACATCTCCACTTCCGTAGTAACCATCAGCAGCGAGAAAAGTTCCCTCAACGAGATAGGCTTCGACAACGTGACGGTGAGCCACACACCCACCTTCGCCTTGTTTCGCGATAGCGGTAAGAAGATCGCCGGAAAAGGCGACATGTACCAGGTGAAGAACTTCAACTACGGCCTGATTGTGCCGGCAGAGGGGACGATGGGCAGCATCGGCATGCGTTATGACGCATGGACGCTGGCAGCCATGCCCAAAGCCCCGGGGCCGGCGATTCTACCGCTGCCGCCTACCGGTGATTGGACGAACATAAAAGCCCTGGGAGCAAAGGGCGATGGAGCCACCGATGACACTGCGGCCATCCAGAATGCCATCGCGTCGCACCGCGTTCTGTACTTCCCGAGCGGCCACTATGTTGTGACAGACACGCTGGCGCTCAAATCCGATACGGTGATTATCGGCCTGCATCCGACGCTGACGCAGATCGATCTACCGGACGATACGCCTGCCTTTCGAGGAATCGGTGCACCCAGGCCTGTTGTTGCCGCGCCATCAGGCGGTACCAATATGCTCTCGGGCATAGGCATCATGACGGGCGGAGTGAATCCACGCGCGGTAGGCACGCTGTGGAAGGCCGACGAGCAGTCTCTAATCGACGATGTGCGCTACCTGGGCGGGCACGGCAGCGGAACCAACCCATACAACAACAACCACACCGCAGACCCGGACCTGAAGAAGCGATGGGACGGCCAGTATCCCAGCCTGTGGATTACGCAGGGTGGCGGCGGCACCTTCGCTGACATCTGGACACCGGATACGTTCGCGCAGGCTGGCTTCTTCGTCTCTGACACGAAGACACCTGGCCATGTCTATGAGCTTTCCAATGAGCATCACGTCCGAGTAGAGATCAAGCTGGATCACGTGGAGAACTGGGACATCAACGCTCCGCAAACAGAGGAAGAAGCCGGCGAGAGCCCCGAGGCGCTGTCCCTGGAAATTGGCTTTTCTCGCAACATCACTATCGCGAACTACCACGCGTATCGGGTCGCCCGTAGCCGGGCCGCGTCCCCCACAGCGGTCCGCATCTTCCAGTCGCAGGACATACACTTTCGCAACGTGCATATAAACGCCGAGAGCGGCTACGCCACATGCGACGCCAATGGCTGCGGCACGTTTCTGCGCCTCAGTAAGTACCCCTATGAAAACGCGATCATGGACCTTACGTCTCATCGCGACGTTCGCGAGCGCGAGTTTGCGGTACTGGACATACCGGCGCAACCGGTGTCTGCACGCGAGAATGCGTCCGCAGTGCTCAGCGCGCAGGGCGTGCAAAAGCTGGAGGATGGCTTCTTCTCCATCGCGGGTGCGGCCGTCGATGGAGCGGGCAAGATCTACTTCGTAGACCGGCACGAGCAGCGTATTTATGGCTGGTCACCTTCTGAGGGTCTGAGCATTGAACGCGATCAGCCTCTGGATCCCGTGAACCTGGCGTTCGACAAATCAGGCAATCTGCTGGTGCTGTCGTCCTCCGGTCCAGAGAGTACCGTGTACGCCTTTCGCCCGGGTTCGCCTAAGGGAGAGATTAGCGTGCTGCAGCCACAGCCTGTGACGCAACATGCCAGTGCGTCTGCGCTGTTGCCGGTCAACTACTGGAACAACGGTGAGTTCAACGATCAACTGCATCCTGACACCATGACGTACACCACGCTCACGCAGATGTTTGCGCAGGACGTGTCCACACCGAAGGCACGGGAGTACGTCTCGCCTGACCGCAGCGTCTTCTTGCCAGCCGGCCGCGTCTTCCAGCAGGGTCCGGCGACAGACACCTCCGGCTGGCGCTTCTCCGACAATCTGGATACATACAATCTTATCAACGCAGCTCCCGGTGCACGTGTTTACGTCAGCAACGAATCAGAAGACATCACCTACAGCGCGCAGGTAAATCCCGATGGAACACTTGCCGACCTAAGACCTTTCGCTAATCGTGGCGGCGAGAGTGTGGCGGTAGATGGAAAGGGAAACGTGTACGTGGCTAACGGAGAAATCTTCGTCTACAACCCACAGGGCAGGCAGATCGCAGAGATCGACGTACCGGAGCGACCACTGAGTCTCGTTCTTGGAGGCGAGGATCACAAAACCCTGTTCATCCTGGCGCATCACGCCCTCTTCTACGCGCATGTCCGCTAGCCTGTCGGTCGGAGTTGATGGTAGCGATGCGAGCGGGTCGCATGACGGCACTCATGACGGACTGTGAGCCAGATCAGAGTTCTTCACCCAAACGCAGCCCCTGACACGGAGTGACCTAGCAAAAGCCGGTTCAGCGACAAGCTGAACCGGCTCGGTTGATTATGCGGGAGCAGGTGCGAAGCCAGCAGGCAGCGTGGCAAGGTTTGCCGATGTCGCGGGTGCGCTGCTTGCGGTACCGGCGAACGCGCCGTTGATGCCGTTGGGGAAAAATGCTCCAGACGTTTTCCCGGCTCCGCCATACGCAAGATTCAGGACCTGCGGCACGCTCCTAAGCGCGGGCAAGCCGTTGGATGGGTTGAGGGAAAGGTACTGGAGTTGTCCGCCCGTGGGTGGGGGTACCAGGTCGGCACCATCAAGTACAGGACTGGGAATGTTGAGACGTGCTATCTGTGTGTGAAGCGTGCCCACATGCTGTGCCTCAGTCGCAAGAATCCGGGCAGCGGTTTGAATTACGGCCGGTGTGGTGAGCAGGTAGGCTGCACCACCGTAAGCCGAGACGCCGATGTCTTCAAAGATGCGTGCAAGTGTGAGGTACTCGTTCTGATTGCCGAAGCCTAGACCAAGCGCATTTAGAGTGATGTTGGGCTTTGCAATGGCTGCTGAATACTCTCCGCAAATCGTCCCGCCACTAGTTCTGACGTCACGTCTTGCAGTGGCTCGTTGAGCGCCAGCTCTTTGAGATCAGTTTCCCAAGCAACAGATACATGCTTGGCGTGCGCACAGATCACCTTTGCTAGAACGGGTAACAAAGACCTAATCTGCGCCACCGTTGCTCTCGCGAATGACCGCCTCAAGCGCTTCCTTGTAGGTCATGCCTGCTTCCTTCGCGTGTTTTGTGACTCTTAAGAACTCGGCCCTTGAAGAAACCGACCGGGCGAGAGTTTCGAGCAGTGCAAGATGGCGCGAGAACTCCTCAGGTGAGAGCGCGTTGACTTCGGGCTTGAGTAGGAATCCTTCATAGCCAACACTACACCGATTGTTCTCGCTTACTCAGGACTGCCGGGCCTCTGCACGTGGTTCACGTGTTGGCGCGCCGTGGGTCCATAGAAGCTCCGTTAAGACAGGCTTTGTCTATAGGATGTCGAGCATATCAATGTACTTGGCTCGGTAGCCGAAGCTGAATGTGCTGCTGGGGTAGTTCCGTACGCAAGCAATTCCGCGCGTGCCGCGCAAATCGGAAGCCAGACCTTTCTAGGGAGGCTCTGCTCCCACGCGCGCGCAAGCTGGTGAGAAAAAGCTCCGTGCAGCTCCAGGTATTCGCTTCCTCCGGGCCTTTCAGGCCTGCCCTCCTAGGGCACTTTTCCCACAGCGTTGCACTTGCTACCCCTCGCTGGCGTGGGCCAGGGCCAAGGCGTGACTGAGAACAGCCACAGCCTAACCACTGAAAAGCGAGAAGACACCCATGAGCAAGCAAGCAGCAGCCAAGAACTCAAACCAGACGGCAACCAAGCCCAATATCTACCAGGTTGTTACCGACCGCATCCTTGCCAGCCTGAAAGAAGGTGTCATTCCCTGGGAGAAGCCATGGCAGGCACCCACCTTTGCAGGCGGCAACTTCCCACGCAACTTCCGTACCGGCAAACCCTACCGTGGTGTGAACGTCATGCTGCTCTGGTCCACACCCTACTCCGCTCCCTTCTGGCTCACCTACAAACAGGCCCAGGAGCTGGGCGGAACCGTCCGCAAGGGTGAGAAGGGCACAGCCATCGTCTTCTACAAACAGTTCACTGGCAATAAGAACGGCACAGACCAGACCGAAGAACAGCCAGAAGACCAGGACAACAGCAAGGGCCGGAGGCCCCTTCATGCTCACCAGCTACACCGTCTTCAACGTCGAGCAGTGCGACGGCCTCAAGCTGCCAGAACTTCTACCCTCCGTCGAGCCGGACCTCTTCGAGCAGGACGCAGCCTGCGAAGCCATGGTCGAGGCCTGGCAAGACAGGCCTTTCCTGCAACGGCTCAGCCCGACCGAATACCGTGCCTTCTACCGTCCCGCCACTGACACCGTCCACATGCCGGCACGTTCCCGCTTCGTGGACTCCGCTCTCTACTACAGCACCCTGTTCCATGAGCTGGTCCACAGCACAGGACACGAGACGCGCCTGAACCGCACCTTCGGTTCCAGCTTCGGAGACGACCTCTACAGCCGGGAAGAACTGATTGCAGAAACCGGAGCGGCTTTCCTGTGTGCAGTTGCCGGTATCGCCAACCAGCACACCGAACGCAACACCACCGCATACCTCCAGAACTGGATCGCAAAGCTCGAAGGCGACAACCGGCTCATCGTGCAGGCCGCGGCAGCTGCCCAGAAGGCTGTCGACATGATCATTGGGAACACCAGGGAAGAAGAGCAGCCGGCTTAGCCGGCACGCTCACTTGCCGCTTCCCTCCCCTTGCGCGCTAAGGCCTCACTCCTACTTCCCCTTCCAACCGAAAGGATTCCGCATCATGGGTTACTCGCACCGCTGGGAACGTCCCCAGACCATCGCCGCATCCACCTTCAACAGCATCACTGAGGACTTCCTGAAGGTCCTGCCGGCATTAGAAGCAGCGGGATCTCCCATCGCCAACGCATGGGGACGGGAGGAACCAGAGATCACACCCGAAAGCGTTCTCTTCAACGGCGTACAGAACTGTGGGCACGCCATCAACCCGGGGGTCCGGCTTGCCGGGCCCGCAAGGAACGCTGTCGGCATCGGCAGCAACATCGGCATGGGAAGCGTTCTTCCCTACCGCACCTGCAATGGGGACTGTTCCTACGAGACGTTTCGGTTCGACCGCTCGATCGACTCGGAATGGATGGACGAAGACGGCATTTACAGCACCTACTGCAAAACCGCTTTCCGGCCCTACGACCTGGCCGTCACCGCCTTCCTGCTGATCGCGAAGCATCATCTCGGAAAGGACTTCGGTATCTATAGCGATGGTGCGCTCACCCACTGGGAGGATGCACATCTGCTGTGCCTGAAAGAACTGGGCTACGACCTCTGCCTGCAGCAGGTGATCGCATGAAGATGACCTACCGGATCGCTCACTTACTGGGCATGGATGCCGCCAATCAGCAAATGCAGAAGAACGGCAGAACGGTCTGGAGTAAAGAGGATTACAACCTTGCCGCCGCGGCACTCAACAGGCACTTCCCACTCTGCGCGGAACTGCCAGGCATCGAGCCGGAGCGCTGTGGCTGCAGTAAATGCGTTCCGGCGGAACTAAACCAGCAGCTTGTCTTAAACATCCAATGAGTGGCTGGCGGGAGTCGGGCGGCTCCCGCCGCTTCCTTGTAAGGAAAGCTAACGGTATCCTTGCAGGATGGCACAAGCATTTACTCAGAACTCCGAACAGTACGTCGCGCACATCGATGCAGAGATCGAACGTCTACAACGGCTACGCAACCAGGTCTCTGAAGCCATCGAAGGCGAAAAGCAGATCGCCGCTCCGAGAACGACCGGCGGAGGCATGAGCGCGGAAGGTCGCCTGCGTGTTGCCGAGGCGCAGAAGGCACGCTGGGCCAAACAGAAGAAAGCTGCCAAGAAGGCCGCGAAGGCTGTTGTTACAAGCCCCGTGAAGAAGACGTCCGCAACGAAGACAGTTGCTAAGAAATCTGTGAAGAAAGCGGCTCCTGAAGCGTCGCCAGACCCGGCCGTTTAGAAGCGGTAGACTCTGAATCGTTTTGTAAAGCATAAGCAATCTCCTACAAACAGGGGTTATGGCGGACGGAATCAGCCGAGGGAAACGCCGATGTCAGCGTTGTCTTCTGGAGTTCCCATCCGGTATTCGTACTTGGCGGCCACCGCAAAGACCTTGGCCATGTCTGCCGGTGTGGGCGGTAGCATCGGTGCGTCAGGCCGAAAGGGTTGCGCTAGCTCAAGGAAGAAACTGTATAGATCTGCCTTCGTTGTCGTGATTGTGGTGGCTGGAACGTCAGCCGGATTGCGGACAGCATGGCGCAGATTTCCAGGAATCGAGATGGTTTCGCCTGTCTTCGCGATCACCCAAGCTGCGGTGTCGGCTCGATAAACATCCAGAGAGCCTTCAAGAATGTAGAAAATCTCAGGATCGGGATGGCTGTGAAGAGGGATTGTTGCGGCCGGTTGAAGTGTTCCCTTGATCAGGCTGATGTCACTGCCGTTGTGCTCAGGTACAGAGAGAAATTGAAGCAACACTCCGAGGACGACAAAGGTTTGCTCGGGACTAATGTTGGATCGCGACTCCGAATGAAGTTGCATAGCTGCTCCTTTGGTTTGTGGTTGCAGAAGGCGCTCAGCGGTGGCTCTTTTCAGCAAGCCGAGGAGCTCAAGTATTTCGGTAAAGCAATGCTGCGGCGGGCCATTCTCACAGTCAACTTCGATCTTTCTGACGGCAAGTTTCGGTGTGCTCAGGTGGAAGGTATACAGGTCACCAACTACCCAAAAGCCGATCTAGTTTGTTAATGTCGTCTGCTCTGCGACATCGGGCAAAGATGAGAGCTCATCTACTTGTGCGTAGATCGTCCTCTATTTCGATCATGGCTAGCGCCAATATTCTGCGTCCTGCTGTGACACAGACCAGTTTGCCAGTCGTCACGCTTCTGCTGAGGCTCAAGCTGATTCGGCTACGGCATTATCTTCGCGCAAATCGGGGACATTCGAGCAGCGGCATTTGATATCTCCTGAAGGAAGAATGCGCTTCGGGGATCATCGAACTTTGCCTAAGACCACTGCCCTTTGACGCATTGATCGTATTTGTTGAATGTTGGTGTCTGAGTCAGCGCATCTCTTGATCTCGAAAAGTCTTCGGTGTCATCGATGAGAACTGTCGGAAGGCACGCGAGAAGTGCTGCTGGCTTTTGAACCCGCAGCTCAGCGCTACATCCAGGATGCTCGCCTGTTGTGACCGGAGTAGTTCTTTTGCTCGTACTATCCTTCGAGACATGAGGTACTGATGCGGCGTCTGTCCAATGCTTTTGCGAAACATGTCGCTGAAATAAACAGAACTGAGACCTGCCTCCTGCGCTAGATCCGAGACGGAAAGGTCCTGGTCTAAACCTTCTTCCACCCGTTCCTTGACCCGGCGTAGTTTGCCCGGAGCGAGACCATTTGCTGAACGAGGAGAGGACGGCCTTGAGGTGCCTTTCCGGCGGATGAGTAATGTGGCGAGTGCCTGAAGCATGGATTGGAGGTACAGCGTGCCATTCGGGAATTTCTCAAGCTCCTCCTCTGCGAGTAGGTCCATCATCCGCGAGGTCCGCTGATCCCCGAGTCTTGCCGTACTCTCCAATCCGCGTTTCCATGTGTGAACTCATCTGCCGCAAGCATCAGAAACTCGTCGGGGATCGATGCGACCAGCAAGCTTCCAGGCGTGTGTCAGTGAACCCATTCCTCAGCGTAGCGCTGGGCAAGGATGGTGTCGCCGCATCCATAGGAGTAACCAGACATTCTGCCACGGCTGAGACCAAACTCGAAGCGAACGGGTCTCAGCACTTGAACTAGGACTTGGGAGGAAAAAGTTTGAGCTGCGGGTTCAGTCGACTTTTTGAACGAAAGCCGTTGCACACTTATTGCCATGTCTCATTTGACGCGCTATCTCGCGCGACCGCCCTAGATGGTGAATGCGACTCCGGTCAACGTGACCAGATGTTTATCTGAAAGGTGCCCCGCGTGTCTCGTCGGAGCATAGGCCGTCTCGATCCGTTTGCAAGCGATCTAGAACTCTAGTGGCAGCCTTTTGGGGGCGTTGTTGAGAGCCGAATAGGTACAGACCGCTACTTACGTAAACATCACACATCTCGGCAGCTGCTGTAATCGCACTGTCCGGCTCTAGCATTTGGAGCGAATGTACCGAGGTACTTCTGCCACGCCTTGCTCTTGGCGAGGAGTGCTGTGTCTGTGAAGTGTTTTTAGAAGGGGATCACATGAAAGCGGAATCTCTTGCCCAACCCTATGTACTTGGCCACAGTGAGCATGAAGTAGAACGCCTCTTGCTTCAATCTGCTTGCATCGAGAAGATTACCAGGAGGCTGTTCAACGAGGCGGGCCTTCGGGAAGGGATGCGCGTCCTAGACGTGGGCTGTGGCCTAGGTGATGTTTCGATGTTGGCATCGCAGTTTGTCGGCCCTCACGGCAGCGTGGTGGGGGTTGACCGCGACGCGACAGCTGTGATGACCTCTCAGGCCCGGTCTAACGATGCTGGTCTTAGAATCGCGTTCCATCAAGCGGATGAAGCTACTCTGGAAGACCCCGAGCCGTTCGACTTCGTAATTGGAAGGTACGTTCTATTGCACCAAGCAGATCCAGCGGAGTTCATTCGGCGGGTCGCCGCCCGTGTTCGCCCTGGTGGTGTTGTGGCGCTTCACGAAGTGGTCTGCCGGTATGCTCCACCTTCAGTTCCTGCGGTGCCTTTGTGGGACGAGACTGCTGAGCAGATAGCCTCAGCATTCCGGTCGGCTCTGAACCACTCTGAGGCAGGATCCTCTTTATTTCGATACTTCACCGAAGCTGGTCTGTATCCCCCATCGCTCTTCTGTGAGGTACCGATTGGCAGTGGCCCGGATCCGTTATTCTACGAGTGGGCAGCTATGACACTAAAGAGTGTGCGGCCCGATAGTAAGAGCCTAAGTGGGTCCGATGCCAAGATGTCGGGTGTTCATTATCTAGCTAGCCAACTTCGAGCAGATGTGGTCGCTGCACGCAGTCAGGTCCAATTTGCTCAGCAACATTGTGGTTGGGCCAGAGTGTGACGGAAACAGCGCCTTTAGGGCTGGCTGCTTGCCCAGGATCCCTCCAGATGAATGGACATACACAACATGTATCTTGCGTATACAAGCAATCTGGCCAAGGCCTTGGTTAGCGAGGACCTTGGTCTTGATCACACCAATCGGAGGCAGCTTCAGGTTGTTCTCTGCTTACCGCCAAGCGGTCCATTCTGCCGCAGCTAGTGTCGCTGAACATCTTGCTTGCGCTGATGCCGCAGTTGCAGGTTGCCCACGCAACAACACGCCATAAAACACTTGTCCTCACAATCTGCAGACGCGCCGCAATAAAGTGTTAGCTTCCTAGCAATCGTCGGCGATCATATCGTCTTAGCTTCCAGTTAACATTTGTTTGATCTATATTCAGTTGGCGTACCGCCAACCAATGAGCGGAATACTCTGGAAAGGTGATGCTGGTTAGCGAAGCCGCACGCCAGCGCTACATCTGTCAGCGTGTAGTGTTGTATACCCATAAAAGATTTGGCATGTTCGACACGTCGTCTAAGGAGGTACTGGTGGGGACTGGCGCCTGTACTTATGCGAAAGCTGCGGATTAGGTGCGACCGGCTGACGCCGGTCTCCCGTGCAAGATCGTCTAGACTGACCTGATCCGCGAAGTGCTCTTCGATGTAGTCGAGGCAGCGGCGCAGGTTCCGTCGCGAAAGCCCTCCCTTGTGAGGCGTAGGAGGAACTTCTGCCGGAAACTTCGCTAAAAGATAGGAGGCCAGCGCGGTCTGCAGACTTTGAGCAAATAAGGGTCCATTCAGATAACCGTTGCGACTCTCGCGAAGCAAGAGTGTCACGAGTTCGTCTAACGCTGGATCGTGAATGTTCTCCTGTGCTATCAGCGAGACCCTATGCCGCGAGGCATCTGAAAGTGCAGCGTCAAAGGCACTTTCTTCCAAACGCACGAATCCCAAGTGCGTGTCCTGTTCAAGCTCAAGCTCGCGTAATGCCTGGTAAGGAGGGGAGATCCACTTCGCTCCCTTGCTGACGCTTTGATTGACGTGAAGCGTACTGCTTCTCCATGAGCCGAGCCCGCCACTAAGGACGGAGCAAACCTTCACAGCAGAGCCTTGCTGGATGGGGACCATGCCCTTCTTCTCTAGTACTTCCGTGACCTGAACGTCCTCTGGCCGGTTGTAGGGTGTTGACATGTCGAGCATTAGCACAGTTCCTCGTCTTTCATCTGATTGAGTGATTGAGGGTGAAGCGCTACGTTGGTGTTGTCGAGCTGGTTTTGGAGGTTTAAAGAGGTCCTTTCCTACACTCCCTACATCGGTGGCGAGGACCTATCCTTGGGTAGTTTCTGGATAAGACAAGCGCAAAGACAGCTTGGCCAAGCAGCAGGCTGAACGCTATCCATTAAGACAATCGCCGATAGTGCAGGCAAGCGTCCGGTCGCTCACTTCGCGAACATGAACTGCTCTATCACTTAATGCGTAAAGGGGCCGAAATCCGCTCAACATGATTTGGGCAGGACACAACGCGCTTCGCAAACAGGAACAGCAGGGGCAGTCGACACAATACTGCTGGTACCGCTGAGAACCCGAGGCTGAATGCCAGCTTTGTCTGGAGCATGTTTGTCTGCGGGCGTTTAGAAGGGCTGTGAGATCGGTTTGAGACGGACACATTGTTTTAGATGGCACGCATAGATACGCTTAGCTACCTTCAGGAACAACACCGCAGTGCTGTGGCTGTGTAATCAGCCAATGGATAGCAGTGCGGGACAGCAAAGTGTAAGGATGCGAAAGCAGAAGGTTGCCGGTTTACTCGATTGTGTCGAGGAGATAGTAATCCGGGTTCTAAAAAGCTATCTGCTCGGATTCCAGCACGTTGTGGTAGTGGAAACCGATGATCAACCGAACGGCACTAGTTCAGACCAGCGACCCGCCCACCTGCATTCACTTGGCCGTGTTTTCTGGCTATAGGCTAGCTACTGCGAAGCGCAATCGGCCACGTACGGCCGGAATGTGAGGGCAGTGATGCCGGGCGACCCGGACAAGAGCCCGCTTCGCTTGCATGTTGCGTGTCGCCTAGATAAGAAGCGGAGGAACGGCGATGCCCTGCAGGATTTCGAGTGTGTGTCAGCTTAGCTAAGAGCACCGTAAGCGACGGAGATCGGCATCTGCTTCCGACAACCGGCCCTTGCAACCTACTGACCAGCCGGAATCGATTCGGAATTGCCTTGAATGCTAAGACATGCCATCGCACCAGAACGCCAGAGAACGTCAGCCTTGCGTGTTGCACTAGCTCGATTGCTTCCGCAGCTCGGGTATGTCTCGCTTGGATATCGGGTCCGCTCACGACATCGAACGTTTGATCCTGAGCCGAGGATGTTTATTCCCCGGGTCCGGTTCGGGGCTGTTTTCCGTTAACGACGCGCCGGCTCGCTGATGCTACACCTGGTCATCCTTCAAGTGCAGCATGCTAAACCCTGGAGGCATTTGCGCCTTGAGAGGGGACGCGGCAAGACAGACGCCTTCTCGCAGTGACCTCGACCTATGTCACCGTGTCGACTGAAATCGATTTAAATACGGGCAGCTCATTGGGCTACACAGACGAATTTGCTCGGCTGTGTAATCGTACCTGTGAGATCAGGACAACAACTCGCTTGCGACGCCATCCCTGCGATGCATCGTCGCGACGTTGACAATCTTTATTCCCAAACCAGAGAAACAGCAATTTTACCGCCCCAGTGCGGACGAACGCGTCGATCCCCTGCTGCAATGCGCTCAGCAGGGCAAGGTCGTGCGGAAGGTGGCTGGTGACATGCTTTATATAGAAAACAATGGTGTGAGGATTGCCTACACAGACATCGGTCAGGTGGGAAAACCGCCCATTCTCCTACTGCACGGGCTCAGCTTAGATTCCACCTCGCTTGCGGCACAGGCAAGCTACTTGTCCAACACCCACCGGACCATCGTTCCAGACCTGCGTGGACATGGTGACAGTGATGCGCCACTCTCCTCTTACGAGGTCCCGGTATTCGCCAGGGACCTCAAGGCGCTTTGTGATCATCTTGGCGTCACCAGGCTTGTCGTCGTCGGCCACAGCATGGGTGGGAACATCGCCCTCAGCCTGGCACAGTTATATCCCGCGCTGGTTTCCGCCGTCTGTTTTATTGACTCGGCCCTCTTTATGCCGGAAGCAACAAAGCAAATTTTTGCCGCCCAGTGCGAGGAGGCAGGTCGCACAGGCGGAATGATTACGTTGTGTAGAACTGTCCTTCACAGCTTATGTCTGCCGGAAGAGAGCCTTTCGCAAAGACTCATCGAAGCTTCTAAAGTGCCAGAGTATGTCATTGCTTCTGCCATGCCGGCCCATACGGTAGGTTTCGATTCCCACTCGGTTGCACGAGGGTGCACTGTGCCGCTCGCCTACATCCATTCGGGGATGCCCTTTGTCGATCTGGACGCACTTCGAAGCGCTTGTCCCCAGATTCGCACCGCCGCGACTCTCGGCGCTGGTCACCTCTCACCTTTGGAGGTGCCAGATCAAATCAACGCAATGCTGTCTCGCTTTCTTGCGCTGATCTCAAGCAAGGAGAACCCATCCTGAACGGATGCGGAGGCTTGCGACTCAATAGGTTTACACCATTTTGGATTAGGAGTGACACGGAACGTGAAAGCTACCTATTTCATCACCATCTGTAAGCACCCTAGGTAGCGCAACATTCGAGCAGTAAATGCCCCGCTACACTGCTCCTTCATTTGTCTCTGCTCCGTCAGGAATCTCTCATGTATTCGTTACGCTATATCGCTCCTTTGTTGCTCTTCACGGCAATCGATCTGGCAGCCCAGACCCACAATCATCACCGCACAGAGTTCGCCTCTGCATCGATATCGAACCCGTGCTTCGACGCGGGAAATCCAAGCGAGATACAACTGTGGTCACATCAGGCGCCAGGAGCTATCGGCGAAGATCCTTGCAGAGACATACCTTACCTTGAGGAAGTTCGAGCGACGACTGTCCCTCGCTCACCGGGTCCCGTGATTCTGATCATTCCAGGCGGAGGTTACGATCGGCTCACGGACACGCGAGAGCAGGAGCCTGTAGCCGAGTTTTTTGCAAGTAAACTGCACATCACGACGTTTATTTTGCGCTACCGCCTAGTGCAGTCAGAAGGCACCTATCGCTACCCAATCCCTATCTGGGATGGTCAACGTGCTCTTCGCCTGCTACGCGCGAGGGCGCAGGAGCTTGGCATCAATCCTTCACGGATTGCAGTGTTCGGATTCTCGGCCGGTGGGCACCTTGCAAGCACATTGGCGCTACATCCCCGCGAAAGCTTCGGCGCTCAGCCTGAAGATGGAACGGACCGCCACTCGGCGGCGGTCGATCTGCTAGGGCTCGGTTACCCTGTTATCTCGATGAACCCCGCCGTGGTGCCACCATCCGGGTCGTACAAGAATCTGCTGAAGGGTTTCAGCGGATACGATCTGCAGAACCTGCAACACTTGCTTTCGGGCGAAGAGAATGTCAGCGTGACGAGCCCACCTACCTTCCTCTTCGAAAGCCTTGACGATCAGAAGATCAGCCCTTTAAACAGCCAGTTGTTCGCAGAAGCGCTGAGACGCCGCGGGGTGCCCAGCGAGGTTCACTTGTTCAACCTCGGTGAGCATGGATCGGGGCTTTCGATCGGCATTCCAGAGGAAGAAGCATGGCCTTCAATGTTTCTTTCCTGGATCCACAAACAGTGGCCAGATCTCGATGCGCGTGTTCACTGAGGCCTGAGCGCATCAGGTTGCGAGCTGTCGGGACTAAGAGGTTAGCTCTCGTTCGAGTTCGGCTCGCAACTCATCTTCCGACGGCAAGACCAGCTTGTAGCGGCTGGCAAACATCTGCTCGTTTTCGTGAAGCACTGAGTACCGAACGACAGACACATCTTTGTGCGCACAAAGGATAATTCCCACCGTCGGATTGTCGTCCGGGCCTCGCTTCAAGTCATCCATCATGCGGACGTACATGTCCATTTGACCGATGTCCTGATGGGTCAGCTCTCCCGCCTTAAGATCAAAGAGTACGAAGCATTTCAGTAGGAAGTTGTAGAAGACCAGATCGACGTAGAAGTCCTTTGTCTCTGTGCTGAGCCGGTACTGCCTTCCTACGAAAGCAAATCCGCGGCCAAGCTCCAGAAGAAACGCCTGGAGGTTGCTTAAAAGGGCTCGTTCAAGGTCCGCCTCGAGTAAGCGCCCGGAACCTGGAAGACCAAGGAATTCCAGCATGACGGGATCACGAACAAAATCCCGAGGGGCCTGGAGCGGCGCGATCGCACCGTTCGCCTCTTGTTCTACGGCCGGCCGGTCAGAAGTAGCAAGCAACCGCTCATAGTAGAGAGTGTTGATTTGCCTTTCCAGTGCTCGGGTGGTCCAGCCTTGCGCTGCAGCTTCTGCCATGTACCAAGACCGCATACCCTCCTGCTCAACCTTCAGCAGGATTCGATAATGCGTCCAGCTCAATTCATGACGCAATGCGTCACGAATTGGAAAGGCCTGGTAAAAAAGCCGCATGTACCTAAGATTGGAGGTGTCAAAACCTCGCCCGAACTCTCGAGTCAGAGACTGGGCTAGGAGTGAAAGAAGCCGACTGCCATATTCTGCCCGGGCCGCGCCTCCCTGCTCGAACTCGACGATGTACCGCCCGATCTCCCAGGAGGTCTGGACCTGAAGTGCATCGACGGCCCGGAGAGCTTTCTGTCGAGCGCCCTGAATAAGCTCACGTAAATTACGGAGCAGACTCTCGGTTTCCTGTGGGTTGATTGTCGACATTGCTAGATCGTCGGCCATGTGACTCAGGCTATCGTAATCATCGCGCAAACTTTACAGTCCCAGGCTGTCATTCACGGCAACAGCGATGTCCTGTTCGGAGCCGAGATAGCGTTCGGTCGTCTGGATGGAGGAGTGCCCGAGCAGGAACTTGATCTGTTCGAGGTCCCCACCGGCTTTGCGGCAGAGCTTTGCACACGTCCGGCGCAGATCATGTGCACCGAAGCGCTCGATGCCGATCACACTGGCAGACGTGGTGACCACATCCCAGATGGCCCAGTCGGAGAGACTTTCGCCAACTCTGCCGGCCTTGTTGAGGGAGCGCAGCAGCGGACCTTCCTCGAAATGAGCAGCAGTCTGCCAGGCGTTGATGCCCTGTTTGACCCACATGGGGATCGCAACGGTACGGATGCGACCGCCCTTGCCGCGGAGGTCGGAAATCACCCAACGGTTCTCGCGCATCTGGATGTCCTCCACTGTCAGTGAGGCCAGTTCCCTCCGCCGAAGCGCACATCCGACCAGCAGTGCGAGGATGGCGTAGTCGCGTTTGCCTTTCAGGGTGGAGCGGTCGGGCACTTGAAGAAGTTCCCTTGCCTGCTCTTTCGTGAGCCAGTTCCCCATCCGGGTTCCCTTCTGGCGCACGTTGGGAATGTCCGTGAGGTTCGCCGCGTCTTCGGTCGAGAGCATGCCGTTCTTTCGCGCCTCGGTGACCAGCTTGCGGATGGCAGAGAGACGGACGTTCACGGTGGAGGGTGCCAGGCCTTCCATCGAGGTCCGGTACTCCATGAGCAGCGAGCGGGTAAGCGGCCGGCCGGCTGAGAGATCGAACAGCAGGTCCAGGGCCTTGGCATAGTTGCGGCGGGAGTGAACTGACGTGACGGAATCGAGCACCATCTGCCGGAGCTGGGCTTGTGCGGGTGAGAGATCTGGCAGGGAAGCGCCGCCGGCGGGATCTCCCCTGCCGTCGCTTTGGTGGATCGCCAGATCTGAGCTCATTCCGGCATTCTAAGTGTTACCCCCAACAAGGCGCATTGGCGTGATGGATCCCGCGTGAACTCAAGCCCTTCATTGTCGCTCTGCCCTCTTCATGATCCGATCCGCTCAGGGACCTCGCAGCAAGCCCCGCGGCCAGGTAGATTCAGCGACGCCCACATCTCCGACGCATCCAAAGACTAGCGGCACTACCTACACGCAGCGGAGAAGATATTGGACTACGTCAATCTTGGTAAGACCGGTCTCAAGGTTTCGAAAATATGCCTGGGGTGCATGACCTATGGGACTCCTCCGGCGGGAACGAACCGCCCGGGCAGCCATGCCTGGAGCCTCGACGAGCAGCAAAGCGAACCTTTTTTCCGCCAGGCACTCGATCTAGGTATCAACTTCTTCGACACTGCGAATGTCTACTCAAACGGTGACAGCGAAGCCGTTCTTGGGCGCTTTCTCAAGGCGAACACGAAGCGGGAAGACACGGTGGTTGCCACAAAGGTGAATGGTGTGATGCGCGACGGTCCTAACGGAGGCGGCCTTTCCCGTAAGGAGATCCTGTTCGAGCTTGACCAGAGCCTGCGCCGCCTGGGCACCGACTACATCGACCTGTACTGGATTCACCGCTGGGACTACAACACGCCCATAGAGGAAACGCTCGAAGCCTTGCACGATGTTGTCAAAGCCGGAAAGGTCCGTTACCTTGGCGCATCCTCGATGTTCGCCTGGCAGTTCACAAAGGCACTCTACCTCGCGGATCTTCATCGCTGGACCCGCTTCGTTGCCATGCAGAACCATTACAACCTTCTCTACCGTGAAGAAGAACGGGAGATGATCGCTCTCTGCATCGAGGAAAAGGTTGCGCTCACCCCTTGGAGCCCACTCGCACGAGGCCGTCTTGCCCGTCCGTGGCAAGCCAAAGCCACCAAACGTGCCGACACCGACCAGTACTCAAAAGTCCTCTACTCGAAGACCGACGCGTCAGACAAGCTGGTCGTCGATCGCGTCGAGCAAATTGCTACCGCTAAAGCAGTTCCCATGGCCCAAGTGGCTCTCGCATGGATGCTCGCGAAGCCTGGCATTACCGCACCTATCATCGGCGCAACCAAATCTAACCACCTGACGGACGCTGTAGCGGCCCTCTCACTCCACCTCACACCAGAGGAGATCACTTCCCTCGAACAGCCCTATGAGCCTCACCCAACTCTCGGTTTCAGTTAGAGCAGTGCTGTGTAAATGATCGCTGTGCTTTCGGAATCGCGGCTCGGTGATACAAAGTAGAGCGAAAAACGAGCGACACCGGCAATCGACCGGTGCCGCTCGTTTGTGGATGAAGCAGCGTTAGACGCGGAGACCGGACAGCTTTTGTGGACGCACCATGAGGATGAAGGGGCCTGCGGCGAAGCTGCCACACGTCAGCTTTCGGGTCGAGGCCTAGCCTACTGGAGCAAGGGTCGGCGCGAACGCATCCTCTACGTCACGCCAGGGTACCGTCTTATAGCGCTGAACGCGAAAACAGTTAGAGTCTCCCGGTAGCGTCTGCGGTCGCATCTAGCGCGAAGTCACTTCGAAGCGGAAGGCAGGCGGCTCGACCATGACAAGGTCCGGGATAGCACCCGCAGACATCGCCGGAATGTCTTCAATTGGTAATATGGCGAGTTGATCCTGTACGGAGAGAAGAGCTTCAAAGACATTGGGGTCCAACTGATCCGGAACTTGCCGCGCAAGCTGTCGTTCAATTTCCGCAGGGTTGAGGTCTTGCCGGTAAGACCGACTTCCCCATAGGGCGGTGTAGATGTCTGCCACGGTCAGGATGCGCGATTCGATCGAGAGTTGCTCGCCAGCAAGTTGGAATGGGTAACCGGAACCGTCGAGCTTCTCGTGATGTTGTCCCGCGAGGAGTGCAATCTCGCTGAAGGCAGGCAGGCGAGAGAGGATTTGTTGGCTGAGAACAGGATGGCGGTGGATCTCCGTCCATTGCTCCCTGGTAAGGGGGCCAGCCTTATCGAGGATTGTGTTCGGCACACCCAGCATTCCGATGTCGTGCAACATGGCTGTGCGGCGGACGACCTCCACGCGGTCGGGTGCGAGCCCCATGGCACTGCTGATGAGCACCGCGGCCTCGGTCGTGCCCACCGAGTGACGATAAGTAAACGGGCTTTTCGCGTCCACCACGTCAGCAAATCCACTGCAGATTAGATCAATGTCCCGGGCAATCAGCGCAGTGGAACTGCCTGGATCAAGTGAAAGTACGGTGGACTGCAACGCCTCGAGATCGCTGTCAGGCAGACACTGGTCCCAGAGAACTCCCTGCCGACGCAGGCTTTCTGCCGCGTAGACAACGTTTGGGTCGTACCAGGTACCCGAGCGTTCGACGAGTGTGTCCATCGCTTTGCTTGCGCCAAATTCAGTACAGAAAAGATCGAGGTGCTGAGCGACCGCACAGATGCGGCCCAGCAAGGGGATCTCCTCAGCGACCAGATGATCAGGCAGACCCTCACCGTTCCAATGTTCGTCC
>JBPBPZ010000117.1:0-21680 GCA_050954525.1 Janthinobacterium lividum | reverse complement strand
AGAAGCGCGGGACCATGCTGTGGGAACAGATTCAGCGGTCGAAATCGGCTCCGCTGTATCGCGTTCTGCTTGGACTCGGTATTCGGCACGTGGGCGAACGCACCGCGCAGGATCTGGCAAACACCTTTGGCAGCATGGACGCCATTATGGATGCGAACGCCGAAGCACTGGTGCAGGCAGAAGGTATTGGTCCCATCGTCGCGGAGACAATTTCCGAGTTCTTCCAGGTGGAGAAGAACCGCGCGCTGGTGGAGGATCTGCGCGCTGCCGGCCTGCAGTTCACTGCAGAGAAGAAGGTCCTTGGTACAGCCCTCGCCGGGCAAACCTTTGTCCTGACCGGTACCTTGCCGACACTTACGCGCGATGAGGCGAAGGCGCGCATCGAGGCTGCAGGCGGCAAGGTGTCTGGCACAGTTTCCAAGAAGACGACCTATGTCGTTGCGGGCGAGGAAGCGGGAAGCAAGCTGGAGAAAGCCCGCGAACTCGGCGTTGAAGTGCTGGACGAAGAGGGTTTGCTCGCGCTGCTCTCGTAGGTTCTTTGCAGATCCGGCCTTTCTTGAAAAAGGTGCCGGGAAGACGCAAAGATTGACCGATACCGCGCATTTATTCCTGTTGATTCAGCTTAGAAGGGAGCCTAATCTCGGTAAATCGAAGTGGAGGAGATCAAACATGCGTCTGTTCAAAGCTATGGTGATTCTTGGTGCCGTTCTCGACATTGCGATGTTCTTGCAAAGCCCTTCTTCACCCCTGAGTGCGACTTCGCCGACGCAGGTGGTTGGTTTCACAGCTGACAACTCAGACGCACCTGCGGTGATGGCAAGGCCGTAGCCTGAATCCCCACTGCCCGTTTCCCGCAGGGCAGTTGGAAGGTGTAGCAAGAGCGTCGTACATTGCTCTGCATGAGCTCTCTGAAACGCTTCGTGATGTGCCTGCTGTGTTCTGTGGCCTTACCAGCACAGCAGGTCGTCCACATCAACGCAAATGCCTCCAAATCTGTAGGTCCCTACAAGCCCATCTACGCTTGGTTTGGCTATGACGAAGCCAACTACACGACTGCGCCAAACGGCCAGAAGCTGCTCCGCGAGATGCACGATCTGGCCCCGGTGCCGGTGTACGTCCGTGCCCATCATCTGTTGACCAGCGGTAACGGCGTGCCGGAACTTAAGTGGAGCTCGACCGGCATCTACACGCTCGGTCCGAACGGCAAGCCAGCTTACGACTTCAAAATCGTCGATGGCATATTCGACGCGTGGAAAGCCGCCGGTGTGCGGCCCATGGTCGAGCTCGGCTTTATGCCAAAGGACCTGGCCGCAGACCGAGGTCCGGCCCACGAACCTTACCAGGTGCACTATCCCAAAAGCACGATTAGCGGTTCGGTGAATAATCCGCCGAAAGACTACGCCGCATGGCAGGAGCTGTCTCGTGTGCTTACCGCGCACCTGGTACAGCGGTACGGTCGTGAAGAGGTTCTGCGGTGGTATTTCGAAGTCTGGAACGAGCCGGACATCGACTACTTGCATGGCACGGTCGAAGAGTACTGCAAGCTGTACGACTATGCCGTGGCCGGTGTGCGAGCGGCCTTGCCCGGCGCGGTCGTCGGCGGCCCTGCAACCACCGGTCCCAGCGGCAAGCACGCAGGGGACTACCTGCGTACGTTCCTGACCCACGTAAGCACTGCGAAAAGCGAAGCCAACGGCAAGCCCATTCCGCTGGACTTCATCAGCTTTCACGCCAAGGGATCGCCGAAGATTGTGGATGGCAAGGTCACCATGGGCATCACGCACGAGCTGCAGGATGCCGACCACGGGTTCGAGATCGTGCACAGCTTCCCACGATTTGCGCACCTGCCCATCATCCTGAGCGAGGCCGATCCGGAAGGCTGCGCAGCTTGCTCCAGCAAGGTGAATCCGGCAAATAACTACCGCAACGGAACGCTCTACCCGGCGTACACGGCGGCAGCGTACAAGGGGCTTTTTGAGCTTGCGGATCGCAGGGATGTGAACCTGATCAGCATGTTGAGCTGGTCGTTCGAGTTTGAGGACAAAGATTACTTCGAAGGCTTTCGTTCGCTGGCGACCAACGGCGTGGACAAGCCCGCGCTGAGCTTCTTCCGCATGGCTGGCATGATGAGCGGCAGCCGTGTGGCAGTGACCAGCGATGGCCAGGTGCCGCTGGATACGCAGTTGACTACTGGCGTTCGGGCAAGTGCCGACGTAGACGCGCTGGCCACGCGCGGCGACCACGAGGCCGCGGTGATGCTGTGGAACTACCACGATGCCGAGCAGACCGGAGCGGCCGAACGCACGGAGGTCAACATCACAGGCCTGCCGCCCGCCGTGCATCGCGTGCTGCTGCAGCACTTTCGGATCGACAGCAGCCACAGCAATGCCTACACCGTGTGGCAGGCGATGGGTTCCCCGCAGCACCCCACGGCAGACCAGCAGAAGCAATTGGAAGCATCGGCAGGGCTTGAATTGCTGCACGCACCGGAGTGGATGGATGTAAGCAATGGCACGGTTCATGTCACCACGGACATGCCGCGCGAATCCGTGTCACTGCTGCGGCTCACCTGGTAGGGTTCGCGCAACGCGGCTACGGAGAGCTACACTGTTGGCCACCTCGGAGGAGTTTCATGCACCGCGTTGCCACCACCGCCCTGGCGCTTTGCGCTTTCTCGCTGCCTTTCAGCCTGCCAGGCCAGGTGCCTACCAGCAACTCCGCGCCGTCCGCCAGGCCGGTTGGACCTGTGCCGCCATCGTCACAGACGCCGCCGCCCAACACGCCCCGGCCGACGATGATGGATTCCGAAGGCAAGCCCATCGCCTCGGACCCGATCCTTCTGGCACCGACGGAGTCTCTGAATCAAACCGAGATCAAGCGGCTGCAAACCATGCTGGGCGACTATGCCCAGTTCAGCCGCTACCACGCCGCCAACGCTAGCCTGCCTGCCAGCGAGCCGGGCCGGGTCGTCTTCTACGGTGACAGCATCACCGACGCCTGGGGCAATGGCGCGAACGCCAAAACGTTCTTCCCCGGCAAGCCGTACATCGATCGCGGCATCAGCGGGCAGACCACGCCGCAGATGCTGATTCGCTTCCAGCAGGATGTTGTTGCTCTGAAGCCCGCGGCAGTGGTGATCCTGGCCGGCACCAACGACATCGCGGGCAACACCGGCCCGGAAACGCCGGAGATGATCCAGAACAATTTCCGCTCCATGGCCGCCATTGCGGATGCAAGCGGGATCAAGCTGATTCTGTCCAGCACGTTGCCGGTGGACGATTACGCCTGGCGGCGGGGCCTGCAGCCCGCTGAAAAGGTGCGCGCGCTGAACACCTGGATGAAGGATTTTTGCGCAGAGCACCACTACATCTACTTGGATTACTACACGGCGCTGGCCACCCCGGAAGGTGCCATGAAGCCCGGCACCAGCAAGGACGGCGTGCATCCCACGGCTGCGGGATATGCGATCATGGCTCCGCTGGCACAGGCGGCAATTGATCAGGCGTTAACGGCGCATTAGTTCTGTCACTCTGAGACGGGGAACCTGTGCTGGTTCTCGATGCGGCAGCAGGCCTGCTATGGTCAAGGGTGATGCTTCGCTCGATTAGTACGCACGTCTTTCTGCTGCAACGACTTCACGCCGGCCTGCTGGACGCGATGGTCGCCGGAGGTGCGCAGTCGATCGAACTGTTTGCGGCGCGCCATCATTTCGATTACGCGGATCGCTCCGAAGTGAAGGAGATCGCAAAGTGGTTTCGCAGCAACAACTGCCGAGCCACGTTGCATCAACCCATCTTCGATGGCCGCGCCAGGGGTGGCTCCGATTGGAGCAAGCACGTTCCGCCCACCATCAACCTGATTGATGTTGAGAAAACCCGACGCATCGACGCCATGGACGAAGTGAAGCGCGCCCTGGAAGCTGCAGAGCAAATCGACATTGACAGCATTGTTCTGCACCTTGGCACCGTCAACGACACGTGGAGCGAACGCACGCTGGACCTGTCCATGACCGCGGTCGAGCACATCAAGGCCTTTGCGCATCCTCTGGGCGTAAAGACGCTGGTGGAGACGCTGCCCAATGAGGTCACCACGCCGGAACACCTGATGGAGATGTTGCGCATCGCGCACCTGGACACAGTGGGCGTCTGCATGGATGTGGGTCACATGAACCTGCACGGCATGCCAGGCGTGGCGAAGGCGTTCGAACTGCTGGGTGGCCGCGTTATGCAGGTGCATCTGCATGACAACGGCGGCGAAAAGGATGAGCACTGCTGGCCGGGCGAGGGTACCGTCGACTGGAACGCAGTACGCGCTGGTGTGGCAAATCTGAAGTACCCTCCGGTCGGGACGCTCGAGATCCGCTACCAGCCTGAGATTGATGCCAAGACCCTGAGCGGGCGCGCGGCGCAGGCATTCAGCATGTTGGAGCAATCACCCACAAGTGACGAGTCGCGTACGGACTGAGCGACCGCATCCGGGCAAGGCATACACTTGTCCTTGCCATGGCAACAACCGAATCGACCTCTGCCGCCCCCGTCACATCCATTGCAAACATTGGCCAGTATGAAGGCCAGGCCGTCACACTGCGGGGCTGGCTGTACAACCTGCGTTCCAGCGGCAAGCTGCTGTTTCCCACGTTCCGCGACGGCACCGGCACCATCCAGGGCATTGTGCCCAAGGCCGCCGTCTCGCCGGAACTGTTCGAGACGCTGAAGGCGCTGCAACTCGAGTCCAGCGTGGTAGTGACGGGCAAGGTGCGGGCTGACTCGCGCGCGCCCAGCGGCTTCGAGCTCGACGTGGAAGACGTGCATGTGCAACAGGCTGTGAGCGCGGACGACCCGTTCCCCATCACGCTCAAGGAGCACGGTCCGGACTTCCTGATGGAGCGCCGCCACCTATGGATGCGGACGCCGCGCCAGTCGGCCATTCTGCGCATTCGCGCCACCATCATGCGTGCGGCGCAGGAGTTTTTCGATACGCAGGACTTTACCCGCACCGATCCGCCCATCCTGACGCCAGCCGCGTGCGAGGGCACCAGCGAGCTGTTCGAGATGAAGTACTTCGACGAGGGCAATGCCTACCTGACGCAGAGCGGCCAGCTCTATATTGAGGCCACAGCGCTGGCGCTGGGCAAGGTCTACAGTTTCGGCCCAACCTTCCGCGCGGAGAAGTCCAAGACGCGTCGCCACCTGACCGAGTTCTGGATGATCGAACCGGAGGTCGCCTATGCCGATCTCGACGACCTGATGCGTCTGGCGGAAGACTTCCTGGCGCACATCGTGACGCGCGTGCTGGAGAAGCACCGCATCGACCTGAAGACCATCACGGGCGCCGACGATAAGGCCGCAAAGCTCGAGAAGATTCAGGCGCCGTTCCCACGCGTGACCTACGACGAGGCGCACGCCATGCTGGACAAGGCCTTTGCCGAGGGTGCGATCGAGAAACCGCACGAGTATGGCGACGACTTTGGCGCGCCCGATGAAACGTACATTTCGAACCAGTTCGACCGGCCTGTGATGGTGCATCGCTACCCGGCAGCGGTGAAGGCGTTTTACATGCAGCCCGACCCGGGGGACGCCACCAAGGCACTCTGTGTCGACGTTCTGGCACCCGAGGGCTACGGCGAAATCATCGGCGGGTCGCAGCGCATCGACAGCTACGACCTGCTCAAGGAACGCATCCTGCAGCACGGCCTGCCAATGGAATCATTTGAGTGGTACCTGGACCTGCGCAAGTACGGCAGCGTGCCACACAGCGGCTTTGGCATGGGGATTGAACGCTGCGTGGCATGGATCTGCGGGCTGGACCATGTGCGGGAAACGATCCCGTTCGCCCGCACGTTGAATCGGATTTATCCATGAGCCGATGTAGCACATAAGCAACACTGAAGCAGCACACAAGCAACACTGAGCTATCATGGAGCCATGGCGAACCAAGGCAGAAATGGGACCAGCATGATGAGGGCAAGGCTCACATCTCCCCGGCCGTCATGGAGCCGCGGTGCCGCGCGTCTGATGGATATTGGCGGTACCCTGCGGGCTTACCGGCTGCAGCCCGCTCCTCCGCGGCCGGCTGCGGGGACGGTGGCAACTGCCTGGGAGCGCGTCGGCCAGGCGCTTGACGTCGCCATGCATGGTATCGATCCAAGTACGGTTGGCCGTAGGCAGTAATGCCTGACGAAGCGCAGCATTCTCCTGAGGCAATCGAGCCTGTACAGCGAGATCAGGCGTCGGTCGCAACACTCACCACAGTAGCAACCTCCTGGCGTGGCCCACTGCCTCCACCTGATGCCCTCCGTGCTTATGAAGAAGCTGTTCCTGGATGCGCTGAGCGGATCATCGCCATGGCAGAAGCAGACATGCAGCATTTACATAGTGAAGAGCGTGCAGAAACGGAACACCGTCGCATGGCGATCCAGTCTGAGATTGAGAGCGAACGGCGCGGCATGTGGCTCGCCTTTATCCTGGCTGTTTTTTTCATAGGATTAAGCGGCTTCCTGCTGTATGCCGGTCATCTTGGCTGGGGTGTCGGCCTGCTCAGCGCAGACCTGATTACGCTCGCGAGCTTGTTTGTCTATGGGCGAAATGTGCACTCTGCAGAGCTGACAGATGTCCAGCGGCTCGAAGACGTGCAGTAAGTACTGTTCAAGTGACAATCGCACCTAACTGGCCAAGTACCCACTATGGCTGCACGTAGAAGCCGGTGCGTGCCTGCACGGCGAGCTTCTTGTCCTTTGCCCGCAGCTCCAGCTTGTGGAAGCTGTTCGGCTGCAGGTCGGGCGGCGGTGTGTAGCCGAGCTGGTACTGGGTGCGCAGATCGTTGCTGATGGCTTCGTAAATTTTCTTCAGCGTCATGCCGCGTTCCACGCTGTAAACGTGGCCGCCGGTCGCCCCGGCCAGCTTGTTCAGCAGTTCGCGGCCGCCGTTCACGCTACCCGCCGACAGGCTGCTAAGGCTCTGCGTGGGTGCCGTAAAGCCAGCCCAGGCACTGTACTCAATCGCGTAGATCGGGACGTTGGCACGCTGTGCCTGTTCGACCACCTGCGGCAGCGTGGCACGGCTGCCGTTATCCCCACCGTCGGTCAGCAGGATGATTGCCTTGCGGCCCTGCTCCCTTCCCAGGTTCCTTGCGACGAGGTATACGGCATCGTTTAGCAGGGTCGCGCGGGCGTCCTCCGGACTCGATCCCAGCTGAGACAAGGCCAGGTGCAGCTTCGAGACGGAGTTGGTCATCAGCATCATCTGGCGAATGCGCGCATCGATTTCCACCAGAGCGGCGCGGTCTTCGGGGCGGGTCAGCATGCTCTCGAAAAAGATGTCGCTGGCGCGCCACTCGTCACCGATAAAGGTTCGCTGGCTGCCGCTGACATCGACCAACAGGGCAAGCGTCAGCGGCAGGTCAGAACCGACGGAGAAGTAGCGGATCGGCTGTTCCTTGCCGTCGACCTTGAGGTTGAAATCATCCTTCGCCAGAGCGGGTTGCGGTTCGCCCGTCTTGTTGCGCACGACGGCGGAAATCTCGACGGTACGCGTGTTGATGCGCAGCGTGGTAATTACGGGTGCAGTGTCTGAGGACTTTGGATCTGGGGCCGGCGTGGCAGGTGCTTGCTGCGCGCAGCAGGTGCCACAGAGCAGCAGCCCTGCCACACACCCCGCCATGCGCGCGCCCATCCTCATGCAAAGCCCACCGGACGCTTCGATGCTACGTCGAACGCGTGTTCCAGCGCCATGCCAGCCTGTGCCATGGCACCTTCCTGGAACAGCCGGCCGATGAGCGTGACGCCATGCGGCACGCGACGCGGTGGGTTCAGCTTGGCGACGGGCACAGACGTAGGCAGCCAGTCCGTGCGGGTCTCGTGGATCTCAACCGATCCTGCGGGCAGTGTCAGCGAGGGATGCCCGGTAAAGTTACTGATCACCATCATTTCGTCGCGCATGCTGGGCACCAGCAGCAGGTCTACCGTGGTCATCAACTTCGCCATTTCCGCAGCCACCTTGCGGCGTAGGCGGTCGGCCTGCACCAGGTCCACGGCGGAAAGGAAGCGTGACTGCCGAAAAGTGTTCGGCCAGGCTTCCGGTGTCTGCATGCGTAACTGGTCCACGCGGCGGTCGAGCGTAATGTCCTCGAAGGCTGCGGCTGCCTCGGCGAACAGGATGACGTTGAGCGAATCGTAGGGCCAGTCCGGCAGCGACACCGGAACGGCCTCCATGCCCACCTGCTTCAGCATCTCCAGCGCATGCCGGTCCACGTCGGTCGCGGGAGCTTCCGTCATCCAGTTCGGACAGTAGCCAACGCGCAGGCCTCGCGTCTCGTCCTGTCCGTTGTAGACCAGCGCAGCCGGCACGCTGGCCACATCGCCGGGATCGTAGCCGCTGATCGCGGCAAGTACAAGCACGGTATCTTCCACGCTGCGTGCCATAGGGCCCAGCTTGTCGCAGCTCCAACTCAGCGTCATGGCGCCAGTGCGTGGAACCCGCCCAAAGGTCGGCCGCAGACCGGTCACACCGCACCGCATGCTGGGGCTGATGATGGAACCCTGTGTCTCGCTTCCGATGGCAAAGCCCACCAGCCCCGCAGCCACGGCGCTTGCCGGACCTGCGCTGGAGCCGGACGCACCCTCCTCCGGCACCCACGGGTTCTTGGTCTGGCCGCCGAACCATACATCGTTCAGTGCCAACGCACCCAGCGACAGCTTGGCCACCAGCACCGCACCCGCTTCGTTCAGCTTCTGGATCACGGCAGCATCGGTGGCCGGGGTCCGGTTGCGGAAAGGCTCCGCGCCCCAGGTGGTGGGGATACCCGCCGTATCCAGCAGGTCTTTGGCACCGTACGGGATGCCGTGCAGGGGACCGCGATACTTGCCAGCCGCAATCTCTGCGTCAGCCGCCCGCGCCTGCTGCAGGGCGTGCTGCTCCGTCAGCGTGATGACACATTTCAGTTGAGGATCGAAACGCTTCAGCCGCTGCAAGTAGATGCCCGTCAGGCGCTCGCTGGTCAACTGCTTCTTACGCAACCAGCTACCCTGGTCGGCAATGCTGCTGAATGCGATATCCGCGTCATTCTTCGGTAGCGGCTGCGCGGGACGCTCGCGCAGTACAACAGAGACCGCGTGCTGATCTGCTGACGGAGCGGTTCCTACGCCGTGCCGTGCTGGATTCCAGACCGTCGCCGGGACGTCCGCCTCGCCCAGGGCGACCTTGCGCGGGCCTGTGCGACGCTCCACCAGCGCAGCCATGCTGCCGCGCCAATTACCTGCGGCTTCTGCACGGTGGCGGGGTGACATCTCCACCTGCACCAGCTTTTCTGCGGCTGCAAAATCCGCCGGTGAAACGGCAGGTCCAACGGGCGGCAACACTCCAAGTACAGGCGGCGCTCCCGGCGTGCCGGGATTGTTGGACGGCAGTGTGGACTGCCCAGCCTGGCCCAGCGCAGTTGCGCCAAGCGTTGCAAGCGTACTGCTGACGAGGAAGTCGCGGCGCGATGGATTCATGGTCGGTACCAGAGATATACCACTGCAGGCTGCGTTGCCGTATGGGGACTCTGCTGTGATTCTGTGCCACACAGAGCCAAAGCCGTTAGCCTGACCACTATGGCAAAGAAGTTACGCGTGGGTGTGTTGTTCGGTGGGCGTTCGGGCGAGCATGAGGTTTCCTTGCGGTCTGCACAGTCGATCCTGCAGGCGATCGACCGCAAAAAGTATGAAGTTGTGCCCATTGGGATCGCAAAGAGCGGCCAGTGGCTGGGCGGAGACGATGCCGATGCTCTTCTGGGCGGCGGCTCGCCTCTACAGGTGGGTACGGGTGGCCAGAAGCTTTCGACACGCAAGGCGCACGCGAATGCGGTCGCCAGCGTTGCAGACGCCTTGGGTGACACGCCGCAAGCCGGCAACACTTCAGCGGCATTGTCCCTGCAGGCTTCCGCAACCGGCAGCCAGGCAGCGGGCCTAGATGTCGTATTCCCGGTCCTGCACGGCACGTTCGGGGAGGACGGCACCATCCAGGGCATGCTTGAGCTTGCGAACGTCGCCTACGTCGGTTCGGGCGTGCTTGGGTCCTCCGTCAGCATGGACAAGGATGCCATGAAGAAGATGTTCGCTGCCGCCGGGCTACCCATTGTGAAACACGTGACGCTGCTGCGCGGCGACTGGAAGGCGAACCCGCGCAAGTGCACCAAAGTGATTGAGGAGCGGCTGCAGTACCCGGTGTTCGTAAAGCCTGCGAACCTTGGATCGTCTGTCGGGATCAGCAAGGTGCGCGAGCGGAAAGAACTGGCAGCGGCCATGGACGAAGCCGCAAAGTTCGATCGCAAAATCGTGATCGAAGAAGGCGTGTCCGGCGCGGGCAAGCTGCGTGGCACTGGAAAAGCTCGTGAACTTGAGGTCGCAGTGCTGGGCAATGACAATCCCGTTGCCAGCGTTGTGGGTGAAATCGTCCCGGACCGCGAGTTTTATGACTATGCCTCAAAGTACGACAGCACCAGTACCAGCGAACCCGTCATCCCGGCGAAGCTGACGCGGGCCGAATCAAAGGCGATTCAGGCGATGGCGACGGCAGCGTTCAAGGCCTGCGACTGCGCGGGTCTGGCACGGGTCGACTTCCTGATGGAAGCCGCCGACCCCAAGTCAAAGAAGGCACCGGCGATTTACCTGAACGAAGTCAACACCATGCCTGGCTTTACCAGCATCAGCATGTACCCCAAGCTCTGGGAGCAAAGCGGCATCGGTTATGCCGAATTGATCGACCGGTTGATTGCACTTGCCATGGAGCGGCACGAGGAGCGTAAGGCCACGAGCTTCAGCATGTAGCTGTCGCTCAGCGCAGTTCGACAAGGATGGGCGTGTGGTCTGACGGTTTGAACTCCGCGCGCGGTCCCTTGTCGATTTCGCAGCGCACCAGGCGCGGTGCCAATGCAGGCGACAGCAGGAAATGGTCGATGCGGATGCCCCGGTTGCGTTCGAAAGCCATACGGAAGTAATCCCAGTAGGTGTACTGCCCGGTCGCTTCTGGATGGAGGCTGCGGAAGGCGTCGGTAAACCCAAGGCTCTGCATGGCACGGTAGCGTTCCCGAGTTTCCGGCTGGAACAGCGCGTCCTTTGTCCAGTTGGCAGGCTTGTCGCAGTCGATGTCTTCGGGAATGACGTTGAAGTCGCCACCAATCAGCGTGGGGATGGCATCGTTCTTCCAGGAGGCCATCTGCT
The DNA here is from genome assembly GCA_050954525.1 of Janthinobacterium lividum. GTDB lineage: Bacteria > Acidobacteriota > Terriglobia > Terriglobales > Acidobacteriaceae > Terriglobus. The sequence continues at coordinate 10,483 of JBPBPZ010000117.1, read as the reverse complement.
GGATCAGGCGATCCATCCAGGCCAGTTTGTACAGGAACTTGTCCGTACCCATAGGGTTGCCGTTGGGCAAGTAGATATCAACCACACGAATGCGTTCGCCCCCCGCTGCGTCAATGATGGTCTCCAGAAAACGCGCGTGGCTGTCGCTCTCGTCACCGGCCAGGGTGGTGTTCACCGTCTCAATCGGCAGCCGGGACAGGATGGCAACTCCGTTGTAAGCCTTTTGCGTCACAGCCGCACTTTCATACCCCACCGCACGAAACTGCTCCGCGGGGAACTCCGTACCCTTCAACTCCTGCAACAGCAGCACGTCAGGCTTCTGCGCCTCTAGAAACCGTGTGACATGGCCCAAACGGGCGTTGATGGAGTTGACGTTCCAGCTTGCGACGATCACGCATTACCTTCTTTCCAGCAGGGCATAAAAGTACCTGCAGACCCGAATCCTGGCGCCACAACCCTTTGATGTACGCACAGGAACGAGCAGACGGATGCCTACTCGGTTGATCTTGGCCTGGTTAGCAGGTCGGATGCAGAACAGAACCGGGTGGGGGACAAGGTCTGGCGGTGGCACGTACAAATCGCAAGGAGAAAGGTGCAGCAACGTAGGTATTGGGGCCTTGCAGGAAGGACAAAGGGGAGGATCTATACAGACCTGGGATGACATCCCCTTTTTATGATCATTGCGCAGACATCTCAGCAGGCGTACCCACCAGGATTGTCTTGCGAACGACGTCCTGGCCCATGATATCCATACCCTTGCGATTCAGCGACAGCTATTTTCACCAAAAAATGGGGATCACGCATCGCGTGATCCCTCTTCTCCCAGGTCTGTATTACTTCTTCATATGAAATGCTTCAGGTTCGCAGCAGTTGTTACGAAGGGCTTAAGACCTAGATGCTACCGCCATGAGGTGTACCAGAATGGGACAAGCGCGGGACTGCCGCTCGCGTCCGGCTCCCAACCGCTGCCTTAGTAGCCCAAAGCGCTGCCGAAATTCTTGCGTGTGTCGTGCCCGCCCAGCAGTTCCCCTGTTTTAGGGTCCACGGCGATCAGCTCGCTGTCGCCCCAGACGCCTGGGTTGTGCTCGTCAAATTCGCCCGACCGCTTGATGTTGTACCCACGCGCCTTCAGCGCGTCGGCGGAAGCAGAGGGGAACCGCTTCTCTACCTGCAATTCATCCGGCAGGTACTGATGATGAAAGCGCGGCGCATCCGCAGCCTGCTGTATGTTCAGCCCGTTATCAACTACGCTGATCAGGTCATTCGCAACCGTTGAAATGATCGTCGGTCCGCCGGGCGAGCCCAGCACCAGACGCAGCTTTCCGCCCTTCGTAACGATGGTGGGCGACATGGCAGAAAGCGGCCGTTTGCCGGGTGCAATGGCATTTGCAGGCCCCTGCACCAGGCCAAACCCGTTGGGAACGCCCACCTTGCTGGTGAAGTCGTCCATTTCATCGTTCATGGCGAAGCCCAGGCCCTTCACCACCACGCCCGAACCGAAGTAGAAGTTAAGGGTGTACGTGTTGCTGACCGCATTGCCGTCCGCATCCACAACGCTGAAATGTGTCGTCTGGGTCGATTCGCGGCGCTCACCCGCAGGCGGCGGAGGCGGCATAAAGCCAACGGGCCGCACCAAGTCCTTCGAAGCTGTCGGGCTCACCGGGTCGATGGTTCCGCGCCATGCCTTCGCGTACCGTTTGTCGGCCATCTGCTTCAAAGGCATCTGGACGAAATCGGGGTCGCCCAGGTAGTCCGAGCGGTCCAGAAAAGCGCGACGAAACGCTTCCGTAATCACGTGTACCTGCTCTGGACTACGATCTTCGCCTATCTTGTGCAGCTTGTACCCCGAGAGAATGTTCAGGGTCTCCTGCAGGACGATGCCGCCGGAGGAGGGCGGGGGAGCCGTAAGGATCCTGTAGCCGTGGTACTTGCCGACGAGGGGCTGCCGGTCTTTCACTTCATATGCGGCCATGTCCGCCGCAGTGATCAGGCCGCCGCCTGTTTGCATTTCATCGGCGATCTGTTGCGCCATGCGCCCGTGGTAGAACTCCGCAGGATCGGAGGCGATGCGCTCCAGGGTGGCGGCCAGTTCCGGCTGGGTGAAGGTCTCGCCTGCCTTAAACAGGTTGCCGTCGCGCTGGTAGATGCGTCGGCCTTCGGGGTTTGCGGCAAGCGCCTTGCTGTTCCAGGCGTCCACCTCCGACGTCAGAACATACCCCTGCCGCGCCAGGCGGATCGCTGGCTGCATGACGGCCCGCAGTCCCAGGCGCCCGAGATGCTGCTCAGCGTAGACCATGCCCGCTACCGTGCCGGGTACGCCGATCGCCTTATAGCCGACCGTGCTCATGCCCTTGACCACGTTGCCGTCCGCGCCCACATACATGTCCCGCGTGGCTGCGGCGGGTGCCTTTTCGCGATAGTCAAGGAAGTGCGGTTTGCCGTCTGCCAGCTTTTTTGACCCATGGGTGTGGCCCGGCCTGATCAACATGAAGCCGCCGCCGCCGATGTTGCCTGCCTGTGGATAGACGACCTGGAGCGCAAACGCCACGGCTACCGCTGCGTCGACCGCGTTGCCGCCCTGCTTCAGAATGGCGACGCCTGCGTCCGTGGCCTCATGGTGAATGGTCACCACCATGGCATGGGGCGCCCGGGTGGGCGCCGGCGTAGGCAGCATCTGGGCGGGTGCCACGCCGGATGCTACTAGGGCAACGGTGCACATGGGCGCAACGCATCGGCTGAATCTGCTCATGTAAGACCTCGAATCGACAGGGAGCTGGGATATCTGCAGCATAGCCTGAGCTAGCACGGCTCGAAGGGCGCGGCATGTGCTGCCATGGTCCAGACAGCCGCATCGGCAGCAGATCGTGACCCACAACCCGGCTCATGAGCACCACGTTCGTTGACCTACCCCGTTCCGGATTGGTATAACAGAGGGGTTGCCAGCCTCCGTACGCCCTCACCTTTGCGCCCTTCGGGTTCTGCAAGTCCGGTGTCTGGCTTTCCGGACGCGGCCCCTTGGTCCTTCATGCAAGCAATTCTGAATCAACTCAGCGATCTCCTGCTCGGCTCTGTGCCTACTGTGATCTTCTTCCTGATCCTGTTGGCGGCTTACGCGGTGCTGGTGCGCAAACCGTTGGAAAAGGTCCTGGCCGATCGGCATGGCCGTACGGGCGGTGCCATGGATGAGGCGCGCGCCGCGATTGCCGCCGCCGAACAGAAGACCGCAGCGTACGAATCGCGCCTGCGCGACGCACGTGGCGAGATCTTCGCGGCACGCTCGGCCCGGCAAAAGGCTGCTACCGCATCGCGCGACAAAGCCCTGGCAGAAACCCGCGATGCAGCACAGCAGCGCATTTCCGTAGCCCGTGAAGCCGTCGAACGCTCAGGTGCCGAGGCAAAGGCAGAGATCGAGGCAGGTGCTGCAACGCTTTCGCAAAGCGTCATCGCGGCTATTTTGCCCCACCGGGCATCCGCCTCAAGCATGGGAGCAGCCCAGTGAGAAAGCTCCGCCTGGCACTTCCCGTGCTGTTCCTTCTTGTGTTTGCCGCACCTCATCCGGTGCGTGGGCAGTCCCAGCCGGCTGGTGCCGGTGGTGAAGCGTCACGCTCCATCGCATCAGGCGACCGGTCTGAGCCGGAAGCGGTCGAGCACGATCCTGCGGAAGAGCTGAAGAAGCCTTCCCCTTCTGTCACGAAGCTTGGCGGCATGGTCGGTATGACACCCGCAGCTTCCGTAGTCGCATTTCAGTGGCTTAACTTCCTCGTGCTTGCCGCCGTGGTGATTTATGGCTTGGTGAAGGCGCTGCCCAAGGCATTCCGCGGCCGCAGCGAAAACATCCAGAAAAGCATCGTGGAGGCGCGTATCGCCACGGAAGAAGCTCGCGCGAGGCTTGGAGTTGTCGAAGCCCGGCTAGGTGCGCTGGATGGAGAGATTGCTGCTTTACGCACAGAAAACGAGCGAGCGGCTGTGGAAGAAGAGCAGAAGATGCACGCTCAGGCAGAAGAAGAAAAGGCACGTATCCTGCAGTCCGCAGAGCAGGAGATTGCTGCTGCCAGCGCTGCCGCTCAGCGCACCCTGCGGGAATATGCAGCAGGTATTGCGGTGGACCGTGCGGCTGCACAGTTGCACATTACGCCAGAGGACGACCGCATCCTGATCGAAAGTTTCGCAAAAAGGCTTGGAACTGAAGGGAGCCGCAACTAATGGCAACCTTTACACTTCGCTATGCACGCGCATTCCAGCAGGTAGCAGCCGCGCAGAACTTGAACGTGGATGCGATTCGTAGCCAGCTTGCCGACTTCGCAGACACCTTCGAGGGCAGCAGAGAGCTTCGCGAGTTCCTTCTAAACCCATCGCTGCCGCAGGCCGACAAGCTGAAGGTCTTGGACGTTGTAAGTGCGCGGGTTGGTATGGACAAGCCGGTGCGCAACTTCGTGGCGGTTTTGATGGATCATGAGCGTCTGCACTTCCTTCGTGAAATCACGGAGGAGTACGGTTCGCTGGCAGATGAGGCGAATGGCATCCACGAAGTTGAGATTGTGTCTGCAAAGACGCTTTCCGATGACGAACGCAACCTACTGCAATGGAAGGCCGGTGAACTGGCCGGCAGCAACGTGCGTGTGCAGTGGAGTGAGGATGCAGCGTTGCTTGGCGGCGCGGTAATCCGCCTGGGTTCACGCGTGTACGACGGTTCCGTGCGCGGGCAGTTACAGCAGTTAAAGCAGCATCTGGCGGGCATTTAGCCAACGGTTTGCAGTACAAGTTTGGTAAGCCGCGAGTGCGCGGCGCACAGGATTGGAAAAGGACACATGGCACAGCTAAAAGCAGACGAAATCACAGAACTGCTGCGTCAGCAGATTGAGAATTACGAGCAGAAGATTTCTGTCGACGAAGTTGGCACGATCATCTCGCTGGGCGACGGCATCGCGCGCATCCACGGCCTGGACAAGGTCATGGCTGGCGAACTGATCGACTTCCCCAAGGGCATCAGCGGCCTCGCCATGAACCTGGATGAAGATCAGGTAGGCGCAGTGTTGCTGGGTGATTTCACCGGCATCAGCGAAGGCGACCAGGTTAAGCGCACCGGCAAAATCATGTCGGTACCCGTGGGTGAGGCGCTCATCGGCCGCGTAGTAAACGCTTTGGGCCAGCCCATCGACGACAAGGGACCTATCGACACGCCGCACACTTTGCCAGTCGAGCGCCTTGCACCCGGCGTGATTGACCGGAAGTCCGTCACGGAGTCCATGGCGACCGGCATCAAGGCCATCGACACCATGATTCCGATTGGTCGCGGCCAGCGTGAACTGCTGATCGGTGATCGCCAGACCGGCAAGACCGCCATCGCACTTGATGCCATCATCAACTCTGCGAAGAATGACCTGATCTGCATCTACTGCGCAGTCGGGCAGAAGCGCTCTTCCGTGGCCCAGGTAGTGCAGACGCTCGAAGGCTTCGGCGCAATGGCGTACACGATTGTGGTTGCCGCGACCGCGTCCGAGCCTGCTCCTATGTCTTATCTCGCTCCCTACGCGGCGACCGCCATGGGCGAATACTTCCGCGACAGTGGCCGGCACTGCCTCATCATCTACGACGATCTTTCGAAGCACGCTGCAGCTTACCGCGAGATTTCGTTGCTGCTGCGCCGTCCGCCAGGCCGCGAAGCATACCCCGGCGATGTGTTTTACCTGCACTCGCGCCTCCTGGAGCGTTCGTCCAAGGTGTCGGACAAGCTTGGCGGCGGTTCACTAACGGCACTGCCAATTATTGAAACGCAGGCAGGCGACGTGTCTGCATACATCCCGACCAACGTGATCTCGATTACCGATGGCCAGATCTTTGTGGAGACTGATCTGTTCAACTCCGGCATTCGTCCGGCGGTAAACGTCGGTCTGTCGGTGTCCCGTGTAGGTTTCGCCGCAGCCATGAAGGCTACAAAGCAGGTCGGTGCGACGCTCAAGCTTGACCTCGCGCAGTACCGCGAGCTGGCCGCCTTCGCGCAGTTCGGATCAGATCTCGATCCTGCAACGCAGAAGCAGTTGAATCGCGGTTCTCGCCTGGTCGAAATTCTGAAACAGCCGCAATTTCAGCCCCTGACGGCCGCGCAGCAGGTATCCATCGTTTTTGCCGGTACCAAGGGCCTGCTGGATGACATTGACGTGAAGCAGGTACAGGCGTTTGAGCATGGCTTCCATGAGTACATGGGCACCACGGGCAAGCAGGTCCTGGCCGACATCATGAGCAAAAAGGCTCTGGATGACGATATCTCCAAGCGCCTGACCGACGCCATCAACGACTACAAGGGTGCATTCAAGGCCGGACAGACCGAGAACAAGCCAGTCATGGTAACCGCGTAAAATGGCAAACGTACTGGATCTGAAGCGGCGTATCCGCTCCGTCAAAAACACGCGGCAGATCACCAAGGCCATGAAGATGGTCTCGGCGGCCAAACTGCGCCGAGCGCAGGAGCGTGCCATGCAGGCACGGCCCTACGCCCAGATGCTGGCAAATGTTCTGCAGTCACTTGTTCGTCGGGCCGCACTTTACGGTGAAGAGGGTGGCGACGTCATGCACCCCCTGCTGGTTGAGCGCGAAGAGAAGAGTGTTCTTGTTCTGGTGATCGCAGGTGACAAGGGCTTTGCCGGTGCGTTTAATTCCAACATTGGCAAGGCTGCGCAAAAGTTCATTGACTTCCGCACGCAACCAGGCCATGCCACGGAAGACAAGGCCGCACCTGGTGCGCAGAACATCGATATCGAAACCGTTGGCCGCAAGTCTCGTGACCTGTTCAGGCGCCGCTACCCTGAGGCCACATGGAAGCACGTGGACGAGGCTTACGACAACGGTCTGTCGCATCACATCGAAGAGGTTCGTGAGCGCAAGCAGCCCATCGAGTTAACGCACGATCTGTCTCCACTGCTGGGCAAGCTAAGCTTTACCGACGTGGACAAAAGCGCGCACAACATCATTGATCGCTACGAGCGTGGCGAAATCGACGCGGTATACCTCGTCTACAACGAGTTCAAATCCGTCATCGCGCAGCGCGTCGTTGTAGAGAAGCTCCTGCCCATCCGGAAGCTTGGATCGCAGGAGATTACTGCATCGGAAGAGATGACTGCAGAGCAGAAGGAATCAGCTGCTCACGCTGCCGAATCTGCGGGTATCTCCGTCAACGCAGCGGAAGACTCCGTAATGGAAGAAGAGGCGAAGAAGTTCGGCACGGCCGACGTCGATTACCTCTACGACGAAGATCCGGCGATCCTTTTTCGGCATCTGCTGCCACGCTACGTGACCACGCAGATTTACCACGCATTGCTGGAATCCGTTGCCAGTGAACACGCCTCGCGCATGACGGCAATGGACTCGGCCAGCAGCAACGCCAGTGACATGATCGACAAGCTGACGTTAACCATGAACCGTGTGCGGCAGGCAGCGATCACGACCGAGATTATCGAAATTGTTTCAGGAGCAGCCGCGCTTTAACGGCGCTTAGGAAGAACTTATGGCAGAAAACATCGGCAAAGTAGTACAGATCAGCGGCCCGGCCGTTGACATTCAGTTTGACGAGAAGCACATGCCGCCCATCTATTCGGCGCTGCGCATCACGTCTGAGGGCTTCGACGTTCCGACGCCCATGTCCGTCATTGTTGAGGTGCAGCAGCACCTTGGCGAGGGTCGTGTGCGCACCGTCGCCATGGAAGCGACCGAAGGCATGGTTCGCGGCATGAAGGTGTATGACACCGGCGGCCCGATCATGGTTCCGGTCGGACGTGAGACGTTGGGTCGCGTGCTGAACGTCATCGGCGAGCCGGTCGACAACTTGGGTCCGGTCCAGACCGATAAGCGTATGCCCATCCATCGCCAGGCACCTGCGTTCGACGAGCAGGCGACAGGCGAGGAGATGTTCGAGACTGGCATCAAGGTTGTCGATCTAATCCAGCCATTTCTTAAGGGCGGCAAAATCGGCCTGTTCGGCGGCGCGGGCGTAGGCAAGACGGTTCTGATCCAGGAGTTGATTAACAACGTCGCCATGCAGCACGGTGGTTACTCCGTGTTTGCCGGTGTGGGTGAGCGTACCCGTGAAGGTAACGATCTCTGGATGGAATTCCAAGAGTCCGGCGTTATCGATCCGAACGATTGGCGCAAGTCGAAGGCCGCACTGATTTACGGCCAGATGACCGAGCCGCCAGGAGCGCGTCTGCGCGTGGCGCTGACCGGCCTGACCATCGCGGAGTACTTCCGTGACGAAGAAGGTGCGGACACACTGCTGTTCATCGACAACATCTTCCGTTTCACGCAGGCAGGTTCTGAGGTTTCCACGCTGCTGGGCCGTATGCCTTCCGCCGTGGGTTACCAGCCCAATCTCGCATCGGAGATGGGCCAGTTGCAGGAGCGCATCACGTCGACCAAGAAGGGTTCCGTTACGTCCGTGCAGGCCATCTATGTGCCCGCCGACGATTTGACTGACCCGGCTCCGGCGACCACGTTTGCTCACTTGGACGCGACGACCGTGCTGAATCGCGCACTTACGGAGATCGGCATCTATCCGGCCGTCGATCCTCTTTCGTCTACGTCACGCATTCTGTCGCCACGTGTCGTTGGCGAAGAGCACTACAACGTCGCACAGCAGGTCAAGGGTATTCTGCAGCGGTACAAAGATCTGCAGGACATCATCGCCATCCTCGGTATCGACGAACTGTCTGAGGATGACAAGTTGACCGTGTCGCGTGCGCGTAAGGTGCAGCGCTTCCTGTCGCAGCCCTTCCACGTAGCGGAAGTCTTCACCGGAAATCCTGGGAAGTATGTCAAGGTTGCCGACACGGTGCGCTCGTTCAAGGAGATCATCGAAGGTAAGCACGACGATATTCCAGAGCAGGCCTTCTACATGAAGGGTGGCATCGAAGAAGTACTCGAAGCCGCAGAGAAGATGAAGGCGAACGCCTAGGACCGCTGCTTCGTGACTTGCTGCTCTTCTACCAGCAGAGCCGCAAGTCACGACAGCACTTGCAGTAAGAATTAACGGAACCGATATTCATGGCAGAGACATCCACCGCAAACGGCCAACTCGCAATCCGCATTGTTACGCCTGACCGCGTTCTGGTGGACACCACGGCAGACGCCATCGAATTGCCAGCACGCTCTGGTTACCTGGAAGCGCTGTACGGCGCTGCCCCACTGCTGGCCGAGTTGGGTGCCGGTGAAGTGCGGCTGCACGGTGGTAACTCTGGCGATGCGAAGTTCTTTGTCGCGTGGGGCTTCGTCGAGATATTGCCAGAGCGGGTCACGGTACTCGCGGAAACTGCACTGAAGCCTGCTGAAATCGATGGCGCACAAGCTCAGCAGCAGCTCGACAATGCCCAGCAGGATTGGAACAAAGCTGGCGACGACGCAGACAAATATGACTATGCGCAGGCAGAGATTCGAGTAGCCGAAGAGAAATTGGCTGCGTCCAAGGATCGATAGCGCAAGTAGATACTTTCCTCGCGTCCCAAAATGTAGCCGTTCGTTTCGGCCCGTCCGAAGAAAAGGCAGCACCATCTCGGGTGCCACTCCATTCAGGATATTCTGTTCTGAATGTCTAACGCGTACGAATCCAAACGGCTCGACACAGGCGTCTCCGGTCTGGACGATATCCTGTCCGGCGGACTGCCTTCCGGGCAGATGTACCTGCTGGAAGGCAATCCCGGCACTGGAAAAACAACGCTCGCCATGCAATTCATCATGGCGGGTGTGCGCGCGGGCGAGAAATCTCTTTACATCACATTGTCAGAACCGGCTTCTGAACTACGGGGGTCCGCACTTTCGCATGGCTGGGAACTCGATCTGATTCCGATCGCGGAGTTTGTGCCGGAAGAAGCGAGTTTCAGTCCCGAGCAGCAGTACACCGTATTCCATCCCAGTGAAATCGAGTTAGCCAGCACCATTCAGCGGCTCACGGCCGAGATCGAAAAGCACAACCCGGACAGGTTGGTAATCGACTCCTTGTCGGAACTTCGTCTGCTTGCATCAGACCCCATGCGGTACCGGCGGCAGTTGCTCGCGTTGAAGCAGTTCTTCGCGGGTCGCCACACAACAGTGCTGTTGCTGGATGACTTGACGGGCGAAGGGCATGATCTCCAGTTGCAAAGCATTGCGCATGGCGTCATTCGCCTTGAGAAACTGGCCCGTTCCTATGGTGCAACGCGTCGCCGGGTTGAAATTATCAAGCTCCGCGGATCTGCATTTCGCGAAGGATTTCACGACTACACCATCCAGCGCGGCGGGCTGGTGATCTACCCCAGGCTCATTGCGGCTGAGCACTCTGAGGATTTCCAGAAGGAACGCGTTCAGAGTGCCAACGCCAGCCTTGATGCCATGTTTGGCGGCGGCCTGGCTCGGGGTTCCTCGACGCTGGTCACCGGACCTTCCGGCTGCGGCAAATCCACGGTTGCCATGCAGTATGCTTACGCCGCAGCGGAGCGGGGCGATCGTGCGATCGTATACG
>JBPBPZ010000122.1:0-21839 GCA_050954525.1 Janthinobacterium lividum | reverse complement strand
GGCCTACCAGCTTATGGCAGGTAATGTGATCAACATCATCGGCGTCAATTGCGACTTCAAGGGCGCGCAGACTGCGCTGATTGGTGCTGCAGCAGAAAAATCCGGGGCCACATGGTCAGAGCACCTGGCTAAAATTCACGATGCGGCCGTGGACCAGCGGTTTGAGGCTTTGAATAGCAAAATTGGTGCCATTCAACCTGTTGTGCATGTCGCGATGTTCCACGAGGTAGCCATCACGCAGAAGATATTAGTGATTGGCATCAACCAGTTCATGTAAGAACTTCAATCGGAAAGAATGGCCCATGTCCAGCCTTACCATCCTTGAGAACTCGGCACACATGCTGGTTGCGGAGCAATCGCCACCGAGCGTTCTCTTCTTTGGCATACTCTCAACCACGATCGCTCTTGCTGCTGCTGGTGCAGTGTTCTCCCAACGCAAATGGATACTCGGCGCGCTCCTGCTCGTGCTTGCAGCTGGCCTTTCTCTTATGATGCTGCCGGGTACGGCGTACAGAATCACCGTCGATCGCACTGCTCGCACAATCACATGGGAGACAAGGCGGTCTGGCGCAGCGGAAGCACAGGGGTCTCTGCCGGTCGCAAGTATCCAGTCCGCGGATTTCGACTTCAACCGGAACGCCCGCAATATCATTCTGATTGGCCGCGACGGCAAGCAGTACCTTCCACTCAGCAACCAGCACTTTACCGGAGAGCCGGAACAATCCGTCGTCTTGGCGGCTATTCGCGAGCTGATTGGGCAGGGTGCGGACAGTACGTCTGTTCCCCAGGGAACGCGGTAGGAGTGGGTCCACGTCTGTGCAATGACAGATACAAACCGACACGCCAGCCAGACTTGTTGCACTGCAGGGGCCACAGCCCGCTCGGGGTACCTTTTGGGCTTTTGCCACAACGGTGACGATCTTCGGAGCCCTGGCGTTCTATCACCGCAGTTGGAAGCTGGCCATGTTTCCGCTTTCGCTTGCCGTGTTTGGCTTTGGCTGTGGGTACTGCCGAAGACGCAACCCTCCTATGGCGTGACACTCGACTACCGCAGCGGTCACATGCAGACACGAGAAATTGGCAACGGCAAGGTAACGAAAGAACAAGACACATCGCTGGCCGATGTGGCGTCGGCAGAAATGCAGTACAACCGCGATGCCACGAGCCGCAGCAGTACGTTGTGCTGACCAGGATTTGCGCGGCGACCGGGCAGGTGGCTTCCGCTGGAAGGTAGTCTGAAAGGCAGTTGCGTTGGTCTTTAGCGCGGAAAGGCAAAGGAGATTAGCGTGCCGCAAACCCCTGAGCAGGGTCAATTTGCCACTGGCGAAACCCGCCGCCGCCGCCTGCAGCAGGCAGATGACCGCCCACGTTTTTATCCATGGGCACGTGCGTCGGAGTACGAGGCCTGCCAGTTGTACTGGATGCCGGTCAGCCGCTTTCCCATCGGCTACCTGCAACGGCAGTGGCTCCTGCGCTTTCAACAGCTGCTCGCTTCGCGGCTACTCAAGAAGCTGGGTGTTGTGCCGCAGGTCTTTTTTCAGATGAACGCGCTCGATCCATCAAACCGGGATCTATTCATTCGTGAGTCGCGCCGCCTGCACCCGATCTTTGGCCTGGGGCGCCACCCTGGACGTGCGCTGCCGCCCACGCCGGATGAGAAATACGCGGAAGACCTGCAAAAGGGTCGCATCACCTACGACCCGCATGCGTTACGGCCCGAATACAGTTACTGGTTCCTGGAAAACAACACGGAGGAGCAGCTGCACCTGTTTTTTGGAAACGGCGGCACCACGACCCTCTTTCTTGAGCCAGGCGAGCCCGCTCCGAAGGCACCCAAGCCGCGACTCAATTCCATTCGCGACCCAAAGATGCGCGAGATGGTGGCCAATTCAGATGTAGACGGCATGCTGGGCAGGCTGCACGCGTTGCAGTCGCCCTTTCTGAAAGGAAGCAAAGAACTGTTTGCCGCCGACCTGAAGGAAGACCCGCAGTACCCGGGCCTGCTGTTTACGCTGCCGCTGCTGGGTGCGCAGGACTTTTTTGCCGCCACACCAAATGCAGTGGAGCAATGGTTCGGCCTGTTCAAGCTGTACCTGCGCGAAAGCCCGGAGGATGGCGGCATGATCCTGGCCACGACTGAGCATTTCGAGGGCGATCTGGATGAGTTGCTGTCCCACATGCGCGACGAAGGTTTGGAGTACCAGGTATGAGCCTCATACCTGGCACTCCTGCACTGCATGAGGTAGCTGCGCCCGCTGGTTGGACCGCACTGTTACTGCAGCAGGACTTACCAGTGGACAGCGAAGCGCAGCGCAGCCGGTATGCAGAGGCAGTCGCCGCCGTGCTGCAGCGACTGCCTGTGCCGCAACTGGTACCGGCAGAGGAGGTGCTGCTGCTGTTTGAGCGGCTTCGTCCGGCCGTTGAAATCCCGGTCTTCCAGAACGAAGCGCGCCAGTGGATGCCGGAGTTTGGCATGGGCGTGTGGTTGCACGGCGAGGCACCCACCACGTGGACGACGGACGAGTTCCTGGATGCTCCAACCACCTTGAGGCCCGTGATTGAGCGAGTCGTGCGGGTGGCACGGAACCCACAGGCCCAGCGAGGCGCCTGGGACAGGTTGCTGGGTTCGGGCGCGCTACTTCGCACGCTGGCTGCCGATCCCACATTCCTGTCCGGTGCCACGGAGGTGCTGAAACCGACCATTGCCGACCGCTCACTCACATCCTTTCCGTTCTACCTGCCGCTGCTACGTGCTGGGGAACTGCAGCGTGCAAGCCCCGTGTATGACGAGCCACTTGAGGAGTATCTGCCGGGTGTATACGCCTACCTGCGCGAATCCGTAGAGGACGGTGGCCTGCTGCTGCTATTGCGGCAGCCGCCTGACACGTTCTGGAAGAAGTTCGGCGCATCGCCACTTCCCGGCGTTACCGTACATCGCAGTATGTCTGCCCCGTCGTAGAATTCTCTGCAACCAGGAAGGCACCCTTGCAAACGCCCTTCATCAGCCTCGGTTCGGAACAGCTGTCCTCCGCTTTGCTAAGTGAAGTGGACGTGGTGCAGCGGCTGAACGACCATTGGACCTGCCGCATTGTGCTGCGCGATACGCCGGACCGACGCCCACCCGTTGAGGATTACGCTGGCAAAGAACTGAAAATCAGCACAACAGAACTGGACGGCACCGAGACCATTATTTTTCATGGGCTGGTGCGCGGCATGCGGCTGATCTATGAGATCACCGGTGCGTGGGGCGCGGAACTGGAAGCCGTTTCCGCCACCTGGAAAATGGCGCAGGGCACACGCCTGCGTTACCTTCGGCAGCAGTCGGCACAGGCAGCGGCACAGGCCATCGTCTCTGGCGCAGGCTTGCAGATGGGCGGTGCCATGCCCGCAGGGGCAACGCTGTCCTACGTGCAATGGGACGAGACCGACTACAGCTTCTTCGCTCGTCTGGTCGACGATGCCGAGGCCTGGTTCCGCCCTGCCGTGGACGGCTCCGGCGGCCTGGATGTGGAGACCGCCTTCCAAAGCGGCACGGCCGTCAACTGGCGCGAAGGCGAGTACGGTCTGCTGGAGTGGACCACCCAGGGCCAGTTGCAGCCCATCACTGCCAGCGGCGCAAACTACGATCCGCAGAAGATGCAGAGCACTGTGGTGGGCGGCACAGCCTCTACCGTGGCCTGGTACGGCGGCGCGGCAGAGGGGATGGTCGCAGCCGCGCAATCCGCCTCGGGCAGCGTGGAGCCAGCGTGGGTCGACCGCCACCGCTCCGCCTCCAATGCCGACCTGACCACGCGCATGCAGCGCGAAGCGCGCCGCGGCATCGCCAACACCGTCCGCTGTACCGGCATCAGCCGCAACCCCAAGGTGCGCGCAGGTGACACGCTGCAGGTCACCGGCCTGCCTGGCGTGGACGCAACCTACGGCGTCATCGAGGCCAAGCACGTCTGGAGCACGCAGGGCTACGAAAACCATTTCACCGTCACGCCTGCCCAACGCTGGTCGCCACCCGCACGACCCGCACGACCCATGCTCGACGGAGTCTATCCCGCGCGCGTCGTCGACAACCACGACCCGCACAATCAGGGCCGCATTCGCGTGCAGTACTACTGGCAGGAAGACGGCCAAAGCACCTGGGTCCGCCTGCTGACACCGCACGCCGGCGCCGGGCGAGGCACGCTGTTCCTACCTGAATTGGGCGACGAAGTGCTCGTCACCTTTGAAGAGGGCGACGCGGAGCGGCCCTACGTCGTGGGTTCTGCCTGGAACGGCGTGCACCAGCCGCCCGCCACCGGCTTCCACAGCCCGGGCGAGGTGAACGGTTCAGAGTTCGCGCAGAACTACATCAAGCGCATCGTGACCAAGAGCGGTCATCGCATCACGCTGGTCGACACGCCGGGCAAGGAGACCATCTCCATCGCCACGCCCACCAGCAACCGCATCATGCTGACGGAAAGCCACGCCGACACCGGCGGCCGACCCGCCATCGTGCTCGAAAGCGCAGGCGACATCGTCATGGCCGCACCCAACGGCCGCATCCACACCCAAAGCATGCACAGAAGCGCCGAGGTGGGCGTCACCGGTGCAGTAAAAAACAACGCTGCCAAAGCTGCTGCGCCTGCCGCTACAGCAGTCGCCAAAGCGGCGGCGACAGTTCCGAAGCTAGCCACACCGGCTGTTGATCAGAAAAAACAGACTACCTGCGCCAAAAGTGCCGGAGACGACAAGGCCCTTGCAGCCAATGCGACAGCCCGCGCTGGGCAAATTGCTGCTGGTGCACCTGCTGCACCATGGTGTAAAGAGCAGGCAAAGTCTATTGGCTCCAAAGCCGACCGCTTTGCGCGGTACACGGCTGCGCTGCCCGCTGCTCGTGCAGCAAGTCATGTCAACGAACTCGGGGACAAGCCGGGCAGCAAGGCCGGAAGCGCCGAATGTGTTACACGGTTGCCGGACGATGCAAAGTCGCTCAATCAGAAGCTCGGTCTGCAGCCCGGAACGATTACGGATGAAATGCTGCAGGATAACAAGACCGGCTTCCGGGCAGCGGTTTACCAGAACGATGCGGATGGATCGCTGATGCTGGTACCTCGCGATACGGAGCCGCACTCTCAGGTGGACTGGAAGACGAACACGGATAATGGCCAAGGAGCCTTGACAGAACAGTACCAATCCATGCAGACGCTTACAAAGACGATGAAGTTGAATGGCGTATCGTTCGATAATGTCGGCTACTCCAAAGGTGGCGGTCTGGCGCAGGAAGCCGGGCTTATCAACACTGAAGGGAAGACGCTTGTATTCAACAGTGCAGGCATCCCACTCGAGAGCCAAGGCAGGGCAGCGGGCACTAGCCTCGACGCCCTGGCTCGTCGCACCACCGCCTTCTCTTCTGAGGGCGATTTCCTGACCTATGTGAATCAGACAACCGATCCTACTCAGCAGGTCAGAAATGCAAGCTGGTTATACAGCCGTCTCAGTTCACCGCCGCTTTCTTGGTCAAATCTGCATCCGATCGATTCCGCTATTTCGCTGGACTACAACAACCCAGCAACTAAGGGAACAAACGATCCTAGTTTCGCTGATGTGAAATCTTCATACCTGAGCGGCCTCAAGTCGTATATCGACAAAGCAGCGGCCAACCCAGCTTCGCTAAAGGACAGCCCTATCTTTCCGCCAGTACGCGCAGCCAGTAAGCTCACAGTTCCCAATTCGATGAGCGCGCTTGGTTCTATGAATAACGCTATAGATCCCATATCGCAGGATCCGGAAGTTTACGCTAAGCAGATGGGTGGCAAATTGGTGCAACACCAAATGTCAAATGTTCTGAGTGGCATGGAGAAGACAGTAAACGCAGACCGCTCTGACCTCAATACTTTTGACAACTACTGCAAGTGACAAGGAGCAAAAGTGTTCAGACGAATTTACGGACGCATGCAATCACTTGCGTCGGTGTTGCCCTTTATTGTTCTCGGATGCTCACATGCAGGAGGCTTCATGGAAAGCTGGTTCAACGGTAAGGACGCACCCCTCCAAGCGGCTCTGGACGCGGATAACGTGACGGCGCTGCACGCTGCGGTAAATGCAGGCGCAAATGTTAACGCTCGAGGCAGAGTTGGTGTGACACCCCTCGAGTACGCTGTTGGGCATGGTAAGAAGGAAACTTTCTTAGAGTTGCTGAAGATGGGAGCGGATCCTAACCTGCGGGATCAGGAAAAGGACAACGCCGTAACCCTGGCAGTGGATGCTTTTCCAAAGGATCCCGAATACTTGGTGTCAGCCCTTAAGCATGGTGGCGATCCTAATACGCTTCGCTCGAATGGGGATCCTATCATGGGTGCCTTCGAAGCACGGCACGATGTGAAAGGCATCAGGCAGTTACACCAGCTTGGCGGAGACATCAATGCTCGTAAGCGTACTGGCAACCCCCTGGTGATTGATGCTGCCTTGGCAGACGACTGGGACGTAGTCTGGTGTCTGCTTGAACTTGGAGCTAAGTACGACTACCACTCCGGGTTGATGCCAATCGAAAAGGTGTTTGCCGACCCCGAAACCGTTCCACGCTCATCGCCCATGTTTCCTTATAAGAAGAAGAGCCACGACTTTCTGGAGGCTAAGGGCATGCGCCTGCCACCTCTTTAAATCAAGCGGATCGTTACAAAGAGCGGGCACTGCATCGCTGGCCGACACGCCGGGCAAGGGGACCATATTGACTATATGAAGCAGCGTCACAACCTGCCGGCTGTTTCTCCTAGCGCTTATCACGATGTGGATACAACCTACCTCAACGCTTACGCCGTTAAACATCCAGATGCTACTTGTCAATAGAGTTCGGCGAAGCTACTTAATTCTGATACTGGGCCTTTGTTTCAGGTTCAGTTTCGCGGAGGTTCGTGCCATGGAAGCAGCAGCCATACAGCAGCGTGCCAACGCGTTGTTGCGTGCCTACGCGACGTATGTGGGCGTGTCACCGTCTATTGACACCACACTGGATGAGCGCGGAGCACGATCCTTTGGGAACTATGACTTCCAGCTCGATGCAGCAAAGTCGCAACTACGGATCCGGGTGTTTGTATCCCAGGTAGACGAACAACTCCCAAATGCGCCGGATGGCATCCGAAAGGTCACCGCAGCCTTGAACGACCCGAGAATCGGCGGCATGTACGACCGCGCAGGCGGCTTCTTTACGCTCGATCCCACCCTCAAGACAATCTTCCTGACAAAGGACGTCGATCTGCAATCGATCACCGACAAACAGTGGATTCAGCATGTGGAAGAGCTCCGCATCGTTGACGCCCGCTGGTTTCACAGTTGGTACCGTCACGTAGCAAACCAGGCGTTAGGCAAGGAAGCACCGCCTAAGCAACACATCAGCCTGCACAATGACCCGTACGCATCTGAGTGACGGGTATGTAGTCGTCTGCGTGGAACGGCGTGCACCAGCCGCTCGCCGCTGGCTTCCACAGCCCGGGCGAGGTCAACGGGGTCGGAGTTCGATAAGAATTACATCAAGCGCATCGTGACCAAGAGCGGCCACTGGATAGCTCTGATCGACCACCTGGATAAACGTGAGGAACTGCCCCGGTACGCTCGGCGTGTCCTACTGCCCAGCCAAATCTTTGAAACATTGGCTTAGGTGAGCCGCGATGGGGTTGTAGGTGGAAGCCGCACTGGCCGGGTAGGTCAGACGAAATGATTTGAACTGGCCGTGACTTCTGTATGTCTTCGCATAAAAGATAGTGTCCCCAGAAGTTCCTGACAGCACATACCAGGTGAGGGTGTGCTTTTCATATGTGACTTTGCCAGCCTTGCCTGCCAGGTCGGCAGAAGTCTCAGCTTCATGGCCGGCTAATGTCTGCCGCAGCGCTTCCGAGCCATAGACCAGCAGCCTGGCGCCATCATTGCCGAGAAATGCACGGCCATCGCTGTTCTCTGCCTCTGGCTGCGCCTTTAGAACGGTTTCGGGGAAGCAGATGGAGTATTGGAACCGCGCGTTTGCGTACTGCTGCCAATGGGGCTGGCTGGGTGCAGCAACGGCGAGTAGCAGACCGAAGATCACAGAGCACCCGAATTGCATGACATTCCCCTCCACCTCAGCATAGGCGGAATGCTCAAGCCGGACTTCTGGAGATAAGGTGCCGCTATGCCATGGGATCTGAGCGGATGGTCCCTTTGCCGTGCCCGGACGGCGCCTCCGACCACAGCCGATGGGTAGGTGTGATGTCGATTCCCCATGCTGCTTTGTAAGGCGTTCCCCGGCTTTGCCGATACACAGACCAGCGTCCGCATACCACGGATGCGTGAGTGAGACCTGCGCCTTCTTGCAACGGCAAGAGGGTCACCGCCAACTGCCTGGAGTACGTAGAGCATGCCCCTTCCCGCGAAACTTCTGATTGCCGCGGTGCTGCTCTGCGGCGTCTATGCGGGTCACTGGTCGCTGCAAGGGCCTTCGTCGGCGTGGCTTCCCTTCTGTATCTACCTGGCCATGACGCTGGCCAGCACCGGCATGAAGGTGCCACTGCCCAGCAATAGCGGCACCATGTCGCTGAACTACCCCTTTATTTTCCTGGCCATTCTGCAACTGTCACCACTGCAGGCCTGCCTGCTGACGGCGCTGTCGGTTGCGGCTCAATGCCGTGTGCGGGTCAAAAAGGTGTTCAGCTTTGTGCAGATCGCCTTCAACATCGCAAACAGCATCACCAGTGCCGCGGTTGCCTATATTTGCTGCACCTGGTTGCGCTCCCATGGCGTGGCCGCGCCGCCTGCCATCGCCATTGCGGCGGTTGCTTACTTCTTTGCCAGTTCAGTTCCGGTGGCGGTCGTCATTGGCTGGTCACAGCAGCAGCGAAGTTCTTACGACATCTGGAAAAAACAGTTTGGCTGGTTTCTGCCCTTTTACGTTACGGGCGCGATTCTTGCGGCGGTAACAGACCTGGTCAGTAAGCGTTACGGCTGGGGAACGGCGGTACTTGCACTGCCTGTGGTTTACACGGTGTACCGCTCGTACCTGGCACAGGTCCGCAGCATCGAGGAGCGGCAGCGTCATCTGGATGAAACAGAAGCCCTGCACCTGCGCACAATCGAGGGCCTGGCCATGGCCATCGAGGCCAAAGACCAGAACACCCATGAACACCTGTTCCGGGTGCGCGACTATGTCAAAGACATCGCCTCGGTCATGCAGTTGGACGACTTGCAAAAGAAAGCTCTGCAGACCGCGGCGTTTCTGCACGATATTGGCAAGCTCGCCGTGCCGGAATACATCATCAACAAGCCGGGCAAGCTGACTGCTGAAGAGTTCGAAAAAATGAAGATCCATCCGGTTGTAGGTGCGGACATCCTTGAGCGTGTCCGCTTCCCATACCCCGTGGTGCCCATTGTGCGATCGCACCACGAGCGCTGGGACGGCAAGGGCTATCCGGATGGCCTGCAGGGCGAGGACATACCCATCGGTGCGCGAATCCTGAGTGTTGTGGATTGCTTTGACGCGCTTGCGTCTGACCGGCCCTATCGCAAGGCCATGCCGCTTGAGAAGGCCATGTCCATTGTGAAGGAGATGGCCGGAACGCAGTTCGATCCGAACATTGTCGACATCCTGGAACAGCGCTACCAGGACATGATGAGCGCGGAGGCAAACACCGGGACCTTTGTTCCGCTGGACCTGAACGTGGACGTGAGCCGCGGCGACAGTCCCGCCGCAGGCTTTGCTTCGGAAGATGGTGCAGTCGCTCATGGAAAGCCGCTCCCGCTGCCCGATGACGATGTCGCCTTGGCAGGTGCTCCAGGGCAACCTCCAACGTCTGTAATCGCCATCAGCGAAGCCGCGGCAGTGCTCCAACTCGCGGAGCCGTTTCCGGCTTCGCTCACGCTTTCTGAAACGGGTGCGATCATGGCGGCGCGTCTCCGCGCGCTTGTGCCGTTCGACTGCTGCGCGGTGTACCTGCGGGACAAGGACCTGCTGCAGGACCAGTTTCTATTTGGGGAGTACACGGGCTGCTTTGTACAGCATCCGATCCCGGTGGGAGAAGGCATCTCCGGCTGGGTTGCGCAGAGTGGCCGGCCCATCGTCAACGGCAACGCGACGGTGGAGCCCAACTACAGGGAAGCGACTTTACGCGGGCAGGCTTTGCAGTCTGCCCTGGCCATCCCCCTGTGTGAACAGGGCAGCGAGATCTTCGCCGTGCTGACGTTGTATTCCGGGAACGAGAACGCGTTTACACGCGACCACCTGCGGATTGTGCAGGGATCAGAGGCACACTTTTCGCTGGCTCTGCAACGTGCAATCCAGGTTGCGGATGCAGGATCCCAACCAGCAACAGGGGAAGCGCACCCTCTGCAGGCCATGGAAGTCATACCCGGGAAAAAACCGGTCGCGGCCGAGCGGCGATCCCTCCCCGACGTGGAACCAGGTGCGACACCAGTGGCAAACCTGCAGGTCTACCAGCCGGAGTCACGCATCGCATGATGCCGAACCTCAAGCGCCTTGCCTTGCCACTACTCCGCCTGCTTTCGCTGCTGGTACTGGCCAGCCTTGGGACCGTGCTGCTGGTGCGCTGCGCGCCCGGGTACTTCAGCAGCGCGCAGGAAATGGACGCGGAACACGGCACGGGTGCCCGCACAGGAATCCAGGCGCAACAAGACAGGGAGGGCACGCCGCTGCAGGCGTGGCTGCATCTGTCGCGCGGCCTGCTGCATGGCGATCCTGGACGTTCGCACCAGTACGACCTTCCGGTAAGCACGCTGCTGCTGCCCCGGTTGCAGGTAACCGGCCGCCTGCTGCTGCCCGTGGTGGTGATTGCGCCGTTACTTGCCCTGCTGTTCGCACTGCCTTGCAGCCAAATGCGCGCGCCCTTGCTGGAAAGGGCTGTTGCTGCCGCAACGCTGCTGGGCATTGCGGTACCGCTCAGCGTGCTTGCAAGTGTGTGCCTGCTGCGCG
Organism: Janthinobacterium lividum; assembly: GCA_050954525.1. Classification (GTDB taxonomy): domain Bacteria; phylum Acidobacteriota; class Terriglobia; order Terriglobales; family Acidobacteriaceae; genus Terriglobus. The sequence continues at coordinate 10,915 of JBPBPZ010000122.1, read as the reverse complement.
GCTCGGGCGGACCTGCCGTCGTGTTGCTGTCAGTCGTGGCGGCTCGGGACTTCCGCTTTTTTACACGGCTGCTGCGCCGGCAAAGTCAGGCACCCTATCTGCTGTACGCTCGCGCTGCTGGCATGCCACCGCTGCGCGCCGTTCTGCAGGGAGTGTTGCGACCACTGCAAGGCGAACTGCTTAGCCTGGTTGCGCTTTCTTTTGTGACGGCACTCGGCGGCCTGCTACCGGTCGAGGTGATCTTTGGCGTTCCGGGTGTCGGACAGATGGCCTGGAACGCCGCTATGAATCGCGACCTGCCCGTGCTGCTGGCAGTGACGCTGCTGATGGCGCTGGGCATGGGCCTTGCGAACCTGCTGGCAAACCGCACCGTTCTGCAAACAGGCGCGGTGACGGCATGAAGCGGTTCGCGGGCATCGGCCTTCTGCTGCTGTTCGGACTGGCCGTGTGCCTCCTTCTGCGGAAACCCATTGCTCCAGACCGCGAGGCGATCCTCTCCGGCGCGTCTTCCGCGCACTGGGTTGGGACCGACGAGCTTGGCCGTGACCGCGCGCAGCGCACCGCGGCGGCGTTTGCTCTGGGCCTGACCGGTGCCGTGGTTGCCAGCGCAGTGGCCACCTGCATCACTATCGCTGCCGCGTTTGGCGCGGTGTTCAGTAGCGCAGCAGTTGGCGCGGTGGTCCTGTACCTGTGCGACTTGTGCGTGACGCTGCCGTGGCTGTTTTTGCTGCTGCTGGTGCGAACGGTTTTGCCTCTGAACATGCCCGCCGCTGCCTCTGCCCTGGTCAGCTTTGGGCTGCTGGCGGCGCTGGGCTGGCCAATGTACGTGCGCAGCGTTACGGCACGCGTTGCAGCACTGCAGGGCGCGGACTGGATGCTACAGGCGCGGGCCAGCGGCATGGGAACCCTGCGGATGCTGCGCATGCATGTGTTGCCCCACGCCAAGCCGATCCTTATGTCGCAGTTTCTGCTGTGCGTGCCCCTGTTTTTGATTGCCGAGGCCAACCTGGGCAGCCTTGGCCTGGGCGTCAGCGAACCCCTGGTGTCGTGGGGCAGCCTGCTTGGCGAACTAACCAGTACATCGCAACTTGCGAGCACACGGTGGGTGTACCTGCCGCTGGCAGCGCTGGTTGCAACCATGCTGTGCATGGAAACCCTGGGAGCGGAGGAGTAACCCCATGAATCTTCGGCTTTCTTCTATTTGCGGCGTTGCGCTTACTTGCACTGTTGCGCTGGCGCTGATGCGCTCTGCCGTGGCCCAACCACCGGCTGACCTGGCCTGGGCGCTGCACGCAGAACCCGGCACGCTGGACCCCGCCAAGGTCGACGACCAGTCGGCAGAGACCGTGCGCTACCTGACCGCAGGCGTTCTGCTGCGGGTGAACCGCATGACGCAGCAGCCCGAAGCCGGGCTTGCCGAACACTGGGACGTGTCGGCGGATGGTCGAACCGTGACACTTCGCCTGCGTTCGGGTCTGCGCTTTTCTGACGGCAGCCCCTTGTCTGCGCAGGATGCCGTGGCGAGCCTCTCCCGCGTGCTGGACCCTGCGACAGCCGCACCCGTTGCGGACGAATTCTTACAGCCGCGCGCAGTCGTGGTGGATAGCCCCGGCCCGCTTCTGGTGCGCCTGCGGCTGCCACGGCGGCTAGTCTCGCTGGCCAAGGTGCTGGACCAGATTGCGATTGAACCGGCAGGTCATGGTGGCACCTCCCAGGTGACGGCGGGGCCGTTTACCCTCGCCACCTACCGGCGCGGCGAATACCTCCTGCTACAGCGCAACACCTGCTTCTGGAAGCACGATGCCGCGGGCAAGCCGCTGCCCTACCTGTCCAGCGTGCGGCTCGACATTGTGCCGAACCGGCAAATGGAGCGGCTGCGCTTTAGCCGTGGGCAGTACGGCCTGATGGAAAGCCTGGCGCCTGATGATTTTGAGGATCTTGCACACGCCTCCGGTGGAGCGCGCGATCTGGGTGCGTCGCTCAACACGGAGCAGCTTTGGTTCAACCAGGCCACCGGATCGCGTTTGCCCGACTACGAAAAAAGCTGGTTTACAAACGCTGCCTTTCGCCACGCGGTTTCGCTTGCGATTCATCGCAACGACCTTGCACGAATCGCTTACAAGAACCACGCCACACCTGCCTACGGCTTTGTGTCACCGGCCAACAAGACGTGGTTCTCTGCCGGTGGACAGGCCCAACACGAAGACGCGAAGCGTGCGGAAGCGCTTCTGCTGGCCAGCGGATTTCATCGCAACGGGGCCGAGCTTATGGATGCCACCGGCCACCCCGTGAAGTTCTCCATCCTGACCAACGCGGGCAATCACCCGCGCGAGTTGATGGCCACGCTGATCGCGCAGGACCTGCACGCGCTGGGCATGCAGGTCACAGTGGTGAAGCTCGACTTTCCCGCGCTGGTGGAACGGCTGATGCACACGCAGGATTACGAAGGTGCGCTGCTGGGTCTTTCCAACGTGGATCCCGATCCAAGCACCATGGCCAACGTGTGGATGAGTTCTTCTCCCAACCACCAGTGGAATCCCTCGCAGAAGACTCCCGCGACCGCCTGGGAAGCAGAACTGGACCAGTTGACCGCTGCGCAGGCGGCAACGGCAGACTTCCGCGAACGGAAACGCGCCGTGGATCGCATGCAGGCGATTGTGGCGGAACAGCAGCCCTTTATTTACCTGGTCCACCCCAATCAACTGGTAGCCGTTGCACCCGAATGGGACGGTGCAAAGCTCTCCCTGCTGCCGCCCACCGTGGTTTCATCCATCGACACCATGCACCGCCGCGAGGTGAAACAGTGAGCTCCCTGGCAGCATCTCTCCCAGGCCACGAGGCCTCAATTGCAGAGGCGGCGGTTACGCAGCCGTCGATTGATTCCGGCCCTGCTGTCATGACCGAAGCTCCCCTTTTGAATGCCCGCATTTCTGCAGGGTACGGGGGGACGGAAACGCTGCACGACGTTGCCCTGCACGTTTTGCCGGGCGAGCGCCTGGGCGTGGTGGGTAGCAGCGGCGCAGGCAAAAGCACGCTTGCCATGGCGGCCATGGGCCTGCTGCCCTGGCGCGGTGGATGGGCCAAAGGCACAGTGCAGTTCGGTGGCAGAAACCTGCTTTCGCTGCGGGAACGGGAGTGGCGCGCGATTCGCGGCAAAAGCGTGGCCCTGGTGCCGCAAAGCCCCGCCAGCGCTCTGAACCCTGCGCTGACCCTGCTAAAGCACTTTGAAGAAGCCTGGCGCGCCCACGAAGTTCCGGCGGCAGGTGTGCTGCGTACGCACGTTGAGGCTTTGCTGCAAAGGGTAGACCTGCCCGCCGACAGAGACTTCCTTAACCGCAAACCGGGAGGCATCAGCATTGGCCAGGCGCAACGCCTGCTGATTGCACTGGCGCTGCTGCACCGGCCAAAGCTGCTGATTGCGGACGAACCCACAAGTGCGCTCGACGTCTGCAACCAGGCCGAGACACTGCGCCTGCTGGATGAACTAAGCCGCGAACAGGGCATGGCCATGCTGTACGTTTCGCACGACCTGGTCTCAGTGGTGCAGATGTGCGACCGCATGCTTGTGCTGAGCGATGGCAAAGCCGTACAGACGCTGCACTGCGACGATCTGGACGGCGCAACGGCGCACCATCCCGCAACGGAGCGGTTGCTGCGAACGCTTCCTGCACCTGCCGCTGTGCTGCGCCGCGCGGCTGGATGAGCCACGTGCGCTGCAGATGTGGACGGTAGAAATTGTGTCCGACGACGCTCCATGTATGAAGACGCCCCAAAAGCCTGATACCCGCACAGACCGAGCCGATGACCTCTTCGATCCCGTTGTAAGCTGCAGGCGATTTTGCGGGTGCAGGATAGCCAATCCCTAAAACTTAGCTGCTGTACGAGCCAAATGCTCGATTGCAGACCAAACATTTTTTGAAAGAGAACGCGTATGAAATTTTCCCTTCCATCTGCCGCTGCTTCCCTGCTTGCTGCTTCCGCGGTGCTTCTTGTACCGGCGGTGGCACAGCCAGGTAGACCGCATCCCAAACTGGCGCACGACCTGCAGGATGCGCGGATGCGATCCGGCGAACTCGCAGTCATTGTGCAGTACCGCACGGCTCCTGACGACAACTCTGACGCCAGGCTGATGCGCATGGGTGGGCGGATCCGGGCACGTCTTGGAAGCATGCGCGCAACCTCTTCCACCATCACCACGGACGCTCTGGACGCTCTGGAAAACGATCCCAACGTAGAGCACGTGTCCATCGACCATGCGCTGGGTGCTCGCGGATTTGCTGTTCTTCCAGCCCCCACGGCACCTGCAGCCGCTCCTGCACCAGTAACTTCCGTACCGACTGGATCGATTGCGACCAGCCCGGAGTTCACGACGGATGCCATCAATGCGCCTGCGGTATGGGCCAAGGGCTTCACCGGCTCGGGCATTGGCGTTGCTGTGATCGACAGCGGTATCAACCCTGCATCAGACTTCAGCTATTCGCAATACGCCAGCCTGGGGTTGAACCGAATTGTTTATAGCCAGAGCTTTGTACCGGGCCAGACCAACATCACCTCTGACCCCTTCGGTCACGGTACGCACGTTGCCGGTTTGATTGCTGGAAACGGCTTCAGCTCCTACGGCGCCAAGTACACGCGGCAGTTCAAGGGCGTTGCGCCGGACGCGACCCTGATCAACCTGCGCGTGCTGGATGAAAACGGCGTCGGTAGCGATTCTTCCGTGATCCAGGCCATTGATACAGCGATTTCGCTCAAGTCCAAATACAACATTCACGTCATTAACCTGTCGCTTGGCCGTCCCATTTACGAAAGCTATACCTTGGACCCACTTTGCCAGGCCGTGGAACGCGCCTGGAAAGCCGGTCTGATCGTTGTGGTCTCTGCCGGTAACGATGGCCGGGATCTGGCGCTGAACACAGAGGGCTACGGAACGATCGAAGCTCCTGGCAACGATCCCTACGTGTTGACCGTGGGCGCCGTTCGGACCATGGGCACAGCAGCGACGAACGACGACGCCATGGCCAGCTACAGCTCCAAGGGTCCGTCGTTCATCGACCACATCAGCAAGCCGGATCTGGTAGCCCCTGGCAACCTGGTGACGAGTGTTCTGAGCGGGTCCTCAAACCTGCAGACGAATAATCCCACCTTCTTCACGCCGCTTTCGTTCTATACGCCGGGTAACAACACCAAGGCGTCCACCGTGTACATGCCGCTGAGCGGCACCAGCATGGCTGCGGGCGTGGCCAGCGGGGCGGCGGCGCTCATCGCGCAATCCAGGGGCGATCTAACGCCGGACCAGATCAAGGCCTTGCTGATGGTCAGCGCCAACCACAACGTGCTGCCACAGCAGAGTTCTGTAACGGACCCTGCCACCGGCATGACCTACGTGGCCTATGACGACGCGTTTACCACGGGTGCGGGCTACCTGGACGTGAGTGCCACGCTTACCGCGGTGAAGAACGCCGGGGCCCTGCCCACCGGTACCGCCATGTCGCCAATCGCGGTCTACGATCCAAACTCTGGCAACGTTTCGCTGGTAACGGACAAGACAGCCCTGTGGGGAGCAACCGCGCTATGGGGTGCTTCGAACGTGTACGGTGCCAGCGCCTTTAACGCACCGGTCGGCCAGACTGCGCTATGGGGTGCAACCGCCCTGTGGGGTGCGAACGATCCGGCAGGCTTTACCGCTCTGTGGGGTGCCACCGCCCTGTGGGGTGCAGGCACACCGGAAGCAGCCACCGCTCTGTGGGGTGCCAGCAGCGTAGACGCCTCCACCGCCCTGTGGGGAGCCAGCACCACCACGGGCAGCACAGCTCTGTGGGGCGCAAGCTCTATGACGGACCGGTAGACCTAAGGTCTTGCGGTACTTGCGGGGTTCGGGAACATTCCCGGACCCCGTTCTTTTTGCATGGCACTTAGCCGGAAGTGCGAATCAGAACCGTCCCAGAACGATCCTGACCGCGACCGGGCCATGTTCCGCCGGGCCCGTTAGAGCCGCACCTCCCGAGGCCAGGGGCGCAGGAGCCTGGTTCGGCGAAGTCGTGGTTGAAGGTGGACCCGGAAACCGGATACCGCGATCTGTCTCGTCGCCGTTCAGCGTGCGGATGGCGTGCCACTGATCCTCGCCCCCGGGCGTTTCGGACGGCGTGTAGTACCCCTCTTCCGCCGAGAGAATCTGCATGCGGATGCCGGACAGGTACCCGGGCCGGTGAAAGAACACGGCTCCACCGATGCCGGTCAACAGGAACTCATCCGGGTGCAGTTGCGCCACCAGGACACGACCTTCCTTGTCGGCGGATCCGGGCGCGGGCTGGCCGTCGCGCTGCGGAAATCCAAAGCGAACCTCTGCCACCCAGTCGCCTGCTTCGTCGGCCGCACGCGTCGCAGCGGTGCCGACCTCCGCAGACGGAACGGCAGCGTTTGCGAGCAATACGGGATCGATCAGGATGTCGCGTTCGTCCGCGGTCTTGCTCGAAGGCTGTTTAGAGCCCGCACGGAACAGCACTTGCTGGTCGACCCCACCAGCGACTTCGATAGCCGCCTTGACCGCTCCGTCTGCATTCAGGCGCGCCAGCGTGCGTGCCATGCCGCCCACCAGGGCATAGTTGGCTGCATGCGCCCGTGGCACAAAGCCGACCGGGTGCCCGCCCGTCCAATCGATGCCGAAGGGCGAAAAGCCAATTGCACCGCGTCCAAGCGCCGCAAAAAAGAACGGTGCGTAGTTATCGCCCTGCCCCACTTCCGGGATCCACAGCGGATTGTCCGGGCGGTGGTACAGGTCCATGATGCTCAGGGCAAACGACGGATCGTTTGAGTACAGGTCAGGACCGATCATGTCGATGGCCGGTGCCGCTGCCTTCCAGATGGGCAGCATCAACTGGTTGGGGCCGCCCGAGGGGTAGCCGATGCCGGCGGTGGCAATGTGCCGCTCCGGCAGTTCGCCCGGCGGGTACGCCACCCACACGTTGCAGTACATGGGGATGTCGAACTCCCGCTTGCCTGCTGCGGCAATTGCATTCACATAACGGGACTGGTGCCACGCCTGGAACGCCTCATCCGCCGTGCCCGGGAACACTTCGCTCCAGGTACCCGGACGTTTGCCAAGCGCCTTAACCAGGTCGGCAGGGACGGCTCCGGCGAACTCGCGGTTCGAGGCCGCGGAGAAGTCGCGCGCCGATCCAATGCCGCCCGACTCGTTCTCCACCTGGATCATCAGGATGGTATGTTCCGCGCTGTCCTTTTCCGCGAGGTGGTGCATCAGCGCGGTAAATGCCTTGCGGTCCGCGTCAAGATTGCTCTGCGCATTTGCAGAAAGATCGTCAATGGGATTGCCCGCGTTATTGATCATGCGTGGATACTTTGCCGGATCGCGCTTTACCCATTGCGGCACGTAGTGGTCGTTGCCGTTCTTCCACGTGCCAAACCACAGCAGAACCAGGTGCAACCGGTGTGCGCGTGCGCCGTCCAGCAGGGCGTCGACATTGGTCCAGTCGAACCGGCCCGGCTCCGGCTCCATCTGTTCCCAATACACGGGTGCTTCCGCCGTGTTCACGTGCATGGCTTCCAGCGCAGGCCAAACCCGGGTATCCAGCAGCGTGGGCCAGGCGCTGCTGTTACCAATCTGCGCGCCCAGAACCAGGTAAGGCGCACCATCCACCAGCAGGGCGTAGCGCCCGTTTGCCTTTTGCAGCTTCGGCGCAGGGTGCGTGGATTGGCTGGGGATTGCGGTAGGCACAGTCAGCAAGGCACACGCCGTAAGTGTCCGAAGAAAAGGTTGCAGCGCCATATCTCATGTCTCCCGTGCCGCAGCAGCTTTACCTACAGAGGCGTGACCGATGCAAGGTGGTTGCGGTGGCAGCTATGGTATCCGTTCCGCGTCATGGTGTGCGACCGCTTTAAGCCTTGCGACATTGATCCAATCCGCAGCGTGCAGCCGGATGCAGGGCGTTTTGTTGCAGGTCTAAACTAAACACGTCCTGGAGTCCCGACCATGCGTTTAGTTGCCGCCCTGCCACTGCTGTTTGTTGCGCTCTCCGCCGCCGCGCAGACCTCGCCTGCTTATCTGAACCCGGCTCTGCCCCCGCCGCAGCGCGCCGCCGACCTGGTAGGCCGCATGACGCTGGAAGAAAAGTCGCTGCAGATGGTGAACGGCGCAGCCGCCATCCCCAGGCTGAATGTTCCCGCATACGACTACTGGAACGAAGGCCTGCACGGCGTTGCCAGGTCAGGCTATGCCACCATGTTTCCGCAGGCCATCGGCATGGCGGCGACGTGGGACGCGCCCCTGCTGAAGGGCATCGGCGACGTCATCGCCACGGAAGCTCGCGCCAAGAACAACGAGGCACTGCGCCATGGCAACCATGACATCTATTTCGGCCTGACCTTCTGGTCGCCCAACATCAACATCTTTCGTGACCCGCGCTGGGGCCGCGGCCAAGAAACCTACGGTGAAGACCCGCACCTAACCGCGCAGCTTGGCGTGAACTTCATCCAGGGCCTGCAGGGCAACGATCCGAAGTATTACAAAGTAATCGCCACGCCCAAGCACTTTGCCGTGCATTCCGGACCGGAGGATGGCCGCCACAAGTTCGACGTAGAGCCCACGCCGCACGATCTTTGGGACACCTACCTGCCCCAGTTTCGCGCCGCCATTGTGGATGCGAAGGCAGACTCCATCATGTGCGCGTACAACCGCGTGGATGGCCAGCCCGCCTGCGGCAGCAAGCTGCTGTTGGTAGACATCCTGCGCAACGACTGGAACTTCAACGGCTTTGTTACGTCCGACTGCGGCGCGATTGACGACTTCTTCCGGCCCAACACGCACCAGACCGAACCAGACGCGGAACACGCCGACAAGGCCGCCCTGCTGGCGGGCACCGACACCAACTGCGGCTCAACCTATCGCAAGCTGGGTGACGCTGTGAAGGCCGGGCTCATCCAGGAATCGGACATCGACGTGAGCCTGCGACGGCTGTTTGAAGCGCGCATCCGGCTAGGCCTGTTCGATCCACCAGCTTCAGTTCCCTATGCGCAGATTCCGTTCAGCGAGGTAAACTCGCCCGCACACGCGGCACTGGCGAAGCGTGCGGCTGAGGAGTCGGTCGTGCTGCTGAAGAATGACGGCATCCTTCCGCTGCGTGCCGGCAAATACAAAACAGTGGCCGTGATCGGCCCGAACGCCGCCTCGCTGTCTGCGCTGGAGGGCAATTACAACGGCCAGCCGCATGATCCGATCATGCCGGTGGATGCGATCCGGTCTGCCCTGCGCGGCAGCACTGTGGTGTACGCACCCGGCGCACCCTACGTGGAAGGATTCGCCATGCCCGTGTCGCGCACCATGCTGCACCCAGCAAAAGGCTCGCGCGAAAGCGGCCTGAAGGCGGAGTACTTTCCGACCAACAATTTTGACGGCACGCCTGCGGTGACGCGTGTCGATCCGGAAATCAACTTTGACTGGAGCGGCGTCAGCCCCATGCGCAACGCGCCAGCCAGCCCGTTTGCCGTGCGCTGGAGCGGCACCATCACAGCGCCCGCGGCGGGCACCTACCAATTCACGATCCGCACCGGCCGTTGCCGTGGATGTGGTCCGACGCAGAGCTATCGCCTGCTGGTCGACGGCAAGGAAGTGACGGCGCTGCACCGCACGGCTCCACCAGCCAGCGGCGGACGCATCAACGGCACCACGGGCCTGCCAGAGGTAGACCGCGCCAATAAGCCCGGCACCTTCAGCATCACCTTTGACGACACGCGGCAGGAACACAGCTTCCAGCTCGAGTTTGTGCGCGACTCCGCCTCTGCGGGTTCGGGTCTGCGGCTGGAGTGGACGCCCAAAGCAGCGGAGTTGCTGCCGGACGCGTTGGCGGCGGCGAAGGGTTCGGACCTGGTGATCGCCATGCTGGGCCTGTCGCCCGATCTTGAGGGTGAAGAGATGCCGGTGAAGCTGCCGGGCTTTGCCGGTGGCGATCGCACCGACATCAACCTGCCCGCGTCGCAGCAGGCGCTGTTGCGATCCATTCTGGACACCGGCAAGCCGACTGTCGTGGTTCTACTGAACGGATCAGCCATAGCGGTCAACCTGGCCGACGAGAAAGCAAATGCCGTACTGGAAGGCTGGTACCCAGGCGAGGCAGGCAGCGTCGCTCTTGCGGACACGCTCGTGGGCAGGAACAATCCAAGTGGCCGGCTGCCGGTTACTTTTTATAAGTCGGAAAGCGATCTGCCGGCATTCGACGATTACTCCATGAAGAACCGCACCTATCGCTACTTCACAGGCACGCCGCTGTACAGCTTCGGTTACGGATTGAGTTACACGACTTATGCATACTCTGGCCTGAAATTGTCCAAGAACAAGCTCAACGCAGGCGAAACCCTGACTGCGGAAGCCACGGTTAAAAACACCGGCAAGATGGCGGGTGAAGAAGTCGCGGAACTGTACCTTCTGCCACCGGTAGGCAGCAATGGTGGACTTTCGCCAAAGCAGCAGCTTCAGGGCTTCCAACGCATCCTGCTGAAGCCCGGCGAAAGCAGAAAAGTATCCTTCACGCTGACACCGCGGCAGCTTTCCGAGGTGGATGCGCAGGGCGTCCGCTCTGTGTCTGCGGGCAGTTACACCATCGCGGTGGGCAGTGCCCAGCCGGGAGAGAAGAAAGCGCGCACATCACCGCAGACCGCCGTGTTTACCATCGTAGGCACGCAGCCGCTCCCACACTGATCGGCAGGTCTCAGGCAGCCGTGGGTGCCTGCCGGCACAGGAAGGATCACCCTGTGCCCAGTAACAGGTGCCCTCGCTGAAACAGAAGCGCGGATATCATGGAGCAGCAGTAACTCTTACCAGCGGAGGAAGTTGTATGCAGCCCGTAGAGCCACGCCCTTCCGCGCATGTGACCGTACCTGTTGACAGCGATACGCTTACACCAGC
>JBPBPZ010000111.1:0-21930 GCA_050954525.1 Janthinobacterium lividum | reverse complement strand
CGCGATGGAAAGGTAAAGAAAGTACAGTACGAGCCACGAGCCGACTGAAAGCCAGATAGGACCCATTTCTGTGAGGCCGGCCACAGCGGAGACAGACATAGCGATGCCCGTCCACGCGAGTATCTTTAGGAGCCGATCGGAGTAGCGCCAGTGGAAAAGACTTGGTGCCTCTCGGAACGTCGTGTGTCTCAGAAACTCAGGAATGGGAAGAAGACCTTGTGTTCCAACGAGAGGGACGGCTTGGTTCAGGACTGAAAGAAATGCAACTAGATAGATCACGGCCATGCCCCGCTGCAACAGAACGCGGGTGAGAGCCAGGTGGCCGAAATAGTTGGTCGCAAGATCCGCCATTTGCCCTTTCGTTTGGATGCCGCTTCTGTTCCGAAAAGCACTAGCCGTTGGCGGTAAAAGCTGCCGCATGAGCTTGCAGACATGCGGCTCTCATTGCGTGTTAACACTCCTGCAAGGGCCAGCTCGAGCACCAAACCATTATTCTTAGTAGCAGGTCCCATGACTCTTCGCAGTGTGCTCTCCGTTTTGCTTGCTCTCTTTGCCCTCTTTCTTGTTTACCGGGCTACAGTATCCAAACACCTTCCATCCGATGAAGCCCGGAGTCGACGCGACGGTCGGCAGAGACATCCCCGAAAGGAGCATCAGGATGAGCAATCGCCCGGTCAACCCGAAAGTTCGTGCAGTGCCCTTGGTGTCACCTGTGCTTCTACGTATTTCGGAACATGGACATGGCCTGCGAACGGCAGCTGCGTTCTGAGGACAAGTCACGGCTATCCGGTTCCAGACCCGCGGTGCACACCGGGCGGCGTCGTTCCTCATCTTGATGTCGAAGTTCTAAGAAATAGCCGATGGCGTACGAAGTGCATTCGAAACTGCCAGAGCACCGAGAAGCAGAAGCACGTCACCTACATCTGGTACGGCCTGATTGGCCCTGCAGTTAACAACGGGGCAGACCAGGTTTGCGAGCTGGATCACCTTGTACCCCTGGAGCTTGGGGGAGCCGATGGACTCGGCAACATCTGGCCGCAGTGTGGGCCGGATGAGAGCAGCTTGAAAACTCGTTACTTCAAGCGCAAGGATCAGGTTGAAAACTACCTTGCAGGGGAAGTTCGAGCGGATCGGATGAGTCTGGAAGAAGCGCAAAGAGGTATCGCTACCGATTGGACGCAATACCTAGAGGCCTCGCGCGGAACCCGCTGAAGCTCCACGAGCTGTGGTTTTTGGGATCTAGTCTGCTCCGCCGTTAGCTTCACGGATCACAGCCTCGAGTGCCTCTCTGTAAGACAATCCCGCTGCCTTTGCTTGCCCCATCACCTTGAGGAAGCTGGATTCAGTTGAAGCCGAGCGCGCAAGTGATTCGAGCAGCGCCAGACTACGGGAGAACTCTGCCGGTGTCTGAGAGGGGATCATTTCGGGCATGGGTAGGAATCCTTCAAGGCCATCACCGCGCCAAGCGCTTTCGCCTCGTCCAGGAGTGCCGGATTCCGCTGCATGAAGCTAACGTAGACCGAGACACCGTGTTCAGGGAGGCTCCGTTGAGGCACGCTTTGTTCGTCAGCACATTGAGCCCATCGATGTAGCCGGCCAGGTAGCCGAAGCAGTATGTACTGCTAGCCAGTTCCGTGCGCGCCTGCTGCGAAGCCGGATCCTCTGTCATCCGCACGGCTGCCCGACAGGACCCGTACAGGTGCGATCCCTTCAGGAAGTTCGTTGGCTGCTGCGGCACCTGTGCCGACAAAATCATCGCCATCACAGGCATGGCTGAACGATACCAAACCGGCTCACCGGTAAGAGCCAAAGCAATGTCCGCGCGTGCCGTGCAATCTGGTAGCCAAACCTTTTCTAGGGAGGCTCTGCTCCCACGCGCGCGCAAGCTGGTGAGAAAAAGCTCCGTGCAGCTCCAGGTATTCGCTTCCTCCGGGCCTTTCAGGCCTGTCCTTGTCAGGGCACTTTTCCCACAACATGGCACTTGCTACCCCTCGCTGGCGTGGACCAGGGCCAAGGCGTGACTGAACACAGCCACAGCCTAACCACTGAAAAGCGAGAAGACACCCATGAGCAAGCAAGCAGCAACCAAGACCACCGCAGCCAAGCCCAACATCTACCAGGTTGTTACCGACCGCATCCTTGCCAGCCTCAAAGAAGGCGTCATCCCCTGGGAGAAACCATGGCAGGCACCGACCTACGCAGGCGGCAATTTCCCCCGCAACTTCCGGACTGGCAAGCCCTACCGTGGCGTGAACGTCATGCTGCTCTGGTCCACCCCTTACAGCGCACCTTTCTGGCTCACCTACAAACAGGCTCAGGAGCTGGGTGGAACCGTTCGCAAGGGTGAAAAGGGCACAGCGATCGTCTTCTACAAGCAGTTCAACGGAAAGAAAGCAGAAGGCGAACAGGCCGGAGAGGCTTCAGAAGACCAGAGCAACAGCAAGGGTCGCAGCCCTTTCATGCTGACTTCGTACACCGTCTTCAACGTCGAGCAGTGCGACGGCCTCAAGCTGCCCGAACTTCTACCTTCCGTCGAGCCGGACCTCTTCGAGCAGGATGCCGCCTGCGAAGCCATGGTCGAGGCCTGGGAAGACAGGCCGTTCCTGCAGCGGCCCAGCCCGACCGAGTACCGCGCCTTTTACCGTCCCGCGACAGACACCGTCCACATGCCGGCACGCTCCCGCTTTGTGGACTCTGCCCTCTACTACAGCACCCTGTTCCATGAGCTGGTCCACGGCACGGGACATGAGACCCGCCTGAACCGCACCTTCGGCTCCAGCTTCGGCGACGACCTCTACAGCCGGGAAGAACTGGTTGCAGAAACAGGAGCGGCTTTCCTCTGTGCAGTTGCCGGTATCGCCAACCAGCACGCCGAACGCAACACCACCGCGTACCTCCAGAACTGGATCGCAAAGCTGGAAGGCGACAACCGCCTCATCCTCCAGGCCGCGGCTGCTGCCCAGAAGGCTGTCGACCTGATCACCGGAAGCACCAGGGAGGAAGAGCAGCCGGCTTAGCCGGCCCGCTCACGTCGGCCGACAGACTACGCCTTCTCTACCCAAGAGAAAACCACTGCTGACATTAGGAACAGGATGCCGCACGCAAAGAAAACGCGAGCACCTAGTAGCATCCTGCTTTGACGCTGGGTGACTGACAAGTGCGCATGGGATTGAGGCGCTTTCACAGGCACGTTCATTCGACGCACGACGTAAGCAGCGTAGTGGGCACTGATGCCCGCTCCGGTGCAGATGAGAGCAGGATGTAGCTTCAAACGCGTCCGTCCTTTGCTACTCGTTGGAGTTACAACAATGTATCGGCTGATCTGCTCTGATCAGTACTGAACTAATTGAGCTCTCAGCAGGAGAGTCATTCACTGGCGTTCAAGGTGGCGATCCGGCCAAAATATTGGTACGGCACCTGCGGCGGAAGCGAAGAGGAGGTTGAGCGCCTTCGTAGTCACCGGGATTGCAGCGAGGTGCCGGCGCCAAACGCTATCTACACCGATTGAGTGGCTTGCTGCGGTAAGAAGCAGGCTTCGCAACCGAAGCCTAATCTGCCTGTACGTGTGCGTGTTCGCTTCGGACGCACTTTCCTAAGCGTAACTCACCTCCTGGCCCTTCCTGTTTCCTGTTCCCTGCAGTGCCAGATCTGAGCTCATTCCTGCAGCCTAGATTTTTACCTCTGGCAACCGGCAACACGGGAACCATCGAGTATATCGAGCGCTGCTGACGATCATTGATGTGTGTAGTTTAAGTTTCGTCGCTTACCGACGCTCGAGAGCTCATTCAACGCAGCGGATAGTTAGGAAGGTTCCCCTTTTGGCATAGATCACTCTGGCTGACATTCATAACGAACAGCTGCAACAGCCTTGCGATGAACACTTGGGCAACACTCAAAACGTGAGCCCTTTGTTGAAAAATCCTCTTTTCATTCTTTTGTTGCTTTGCGTGCTTGGCAGGCCTCTGCCCGCGAGTGCTCTCACTTACTACATGTCTCCGAGTGGAAGCGAAGCTAACGACGGCAGATCGGCCAATACTTCCTGGATCACCCCGAACCATTCCGGCCTTCTGTGCGGTGACGTGATTGTGGCTGCCGCAGGACAATATCCTGCGATCACCGTCACCACAACTCCATCTTGTCGCGGGCATAATGCAGTCTTTGTCACGTGCGCAGCGTTCGCTCAGTGCAAGATTGTCGGATCACAGACACAGGGAGGCATCCTTGTTCAGGCATCGCACTGGTCTTTCATGGGCTGGGAGGTTTCGACACCCGCCGGTTCGAGCGCTTATGCGTCTTGCTTTCAGGCGACACCTGGGGACGCTGGACCCATACACGACATTTATTTCATCAATGACATCGCGAACGGATGTCAAGCAGGTGGATTCACCGCTTCAAACGCTGTTGACTACTACGCAGCAGTGGCAGACATTGCGTGGAACGCCGCGCAGAATGATCCCTTTTGTTATAGCGGCTTCAGTGTTTATCAACCTCTTGCCTCAGACACTCTCCCTGGAACGCACATCTACTTATCTCAGCTTTTTGCATGGCACAATGTGGATCCTGGGTGGTGCCAGAACGGTCCTTCGATAGACGGAGAAGGAGTCATTCTCGACACCTTCAACGGTACTCAAGGAACTGCTATTCCTTATACACAGCAGGCAGTGGTCGAAAACGTCATCGCTGTATTCAACGGAGCGGGGGGCATCCTTGAAGGTGGATCCGGAAACTCCGGCGCGTCGATTTACATCCGCCACAACACTGCTTTCGGCAACTTCATCGATCCGACGCAAAACGCAAGAGTTTGCGGTCAGATTGAGTCCGTCGGCTCGCCCGCGGACGATCGATCAAAGATGAATGTCAACACACAACTGTTTGCCAATCTCGCAGTAGTGCCCACGGGTGGCACAGCTGTGGCTTGTGGTGCTCACCCTGCTTATGCCTATTTCATGGGTAACGTGGATGCTACAACGCTTCTGTACGTCAATGCAGGCTTCAGTTCAGTTGGAAACAATGTCGGCCAGGAAGGATTAGTCGACGGATTCCTGGCAGCTCCGGCGAACTTCTTTGGCGTGGATCCAGTCTTTGCCAATCCTGTAGAACCTCCTGCACCCGACTGCACTGCGAAAGTGAATGTCATCGATTGCGTCGCCGGAATGATCGCGGGGTTTCGTCCAACAAAGTTGGCTCTTTCTTCTTTTGGTTATCAGCCCCCCAGGACGGCGATCATCTACGATCCCCTTTTTCCAACGTGGCTTTGTAATTCAAACATCCCAGTCGGACTGGTCACGAGGGGTTGTTCTTTGGCTACTCCGCGTACAAATGCGGCAGAGGAGCCGAACGACCAATCCTAGCCTTGCAAGGTCGCACTCAAGCAGAACCTCAGATTTCATGGTGTTGCTGCTTCAAGCAGTTCCTAGCCCCTTTCTTAGTGATTCGGGCAACGATGTTCAGCTCCTGGTATGAGCGAGGATCATCGTTGATGTTTACTCATAGCTGCTCGGCGCCGCCACAAGATAAGAGACAACATCGCTGTGTCTGCAAAAGTCAGACACAGCGGCCGTTCCACCTAAGAACTAGAAGGTTACTTTGAAGGCAAACTGTATGTTTCGTGGCTCACCCGGTCCAAGCCCTGGGGCCGAGGAGGCGTTGCGCGTTGCGGACAACAGGCCGAAGCTCGAACTTGTAAGCGTGCCGCTCGGGTTGGCAAAGTTCGCCTGATTGGCAATGTTGAATATTTCGGCGCGAAGTTCTGTGTTGATGTGCTCAGTGATAGGGGTTCGCTTGAAGAAGGACAGGTCTACGTCGCCAAAGCCTGGGCCCTGCACGCTGTTACGGCGCTCGTTACCAAAGGTGCCAGCAGACGGCGTGCTCCAGGCAGTCTTCGTCAGGTAGGTGTACGTGCGCGATGTGCTGCTTGCGTTGGTTACACGTGCCACGTAGGGTGTGACACCTACAACGCGGTTGGGACGATCCCTGCTGGCTTCGCCCGAGCCACTCGTGTTGGTGCCCACAAGGATATTGATCGGCGTGCCACCTGCGAAGGAGTACAGCGCATTGATCTGGTAACCCTGCGTAATGCGTGGAGCAAAGCTAGTGAACTTTGGCAGAGCGTAGCTTGCGAAACCACTGACCGTATTGCGTACGTCGAAAGTCGACAGACCCCTGTCCTGACGAAGGTTCAAGCTGTTCATGGGTGTGGTTGCGCTGGATGCATCGTCGAGCGACTTCGCCCACGTGTAGTAGAAGGTTGCCGACAAACCATGCCACTGTGCTTGCTTCAGCGAAAACTGCAGTGAATCGTAGTTCGAGGTGGCTCCGCTGTTCACTTGGTTTATGGCCGTTAGGTACGGGTACTGCGCGGCATATGGACGAATCTTGGTCGTGATATTGACCTGGTTGATGTCGTCAACGTAAGCCAAACGACGGCCGCCGCTGCCCACATAGGCAATTGTGATCAACGTGTTCTTGGCAAGCTGTTGCTCTACGTTCACGTTGTAGTTCTGCATGTACGCCGCGCGGTAGTTCGGGTTGATCGAGAGAATGCCCAGGTTCGTCGTGGGCTGGCAAGGCGGTCTGCAGGTTGGATTTTGCAAGACTGCTTTCCGGCCTACGACTTAGCCGTCACCGTTTCTCTTCTGATCGCAGACACCATCTTGGCGATAACTTCCGTGTGGAGACAGACAGGGAGGCAAAGCAGTAGGAGGTTGCTCAACGGCTCTGTCAGGCTGAGTTCAGCTACAGTCTCACTTCGAGGAGGTGATTGCATGAAGATGACTTACCGGATCGCTCACTCTCCTGGCAACGATGCAGCCAACCGGCAAATGCAGAAGAGCGGCAGATCCATCTGAATGAAGAGGATCACAACCTCGCCGCCGAAACCTCAACAGACTTCTCCCACTCTGCGCGCAACTGCAGGCATCGAGCCGGAGCGGTGTGGCTGCACTCAGTGCATACCGGGGAGATAAACCAACAGCTTGCCTTAAACAACTAAAATGTAATCGCGGGAGTCATGCGGTTTTCGCCGCTTTCTTGTAAGGCAAGCCGACGGTATCCCTGCAGCATGGCACAAGCTTTTTCCAGAACTCCGAACAGTACGCCTCGCAAATTTCTGCGGTGATCTGCGCCGTTTGTTCAGTGCGCGCCAAGCCATTCCTGCGTCCCGCGCAGTCTGGAAGGCAGACCTGCTAGGCAACTCTGCTCCCACGCGCTCCTGCCCCGTGTCGCGATGCCTCTAGTAGAAACTCTCTCATCATTGGTGCATATCGGCCGATAACCATCATGAGTAGGGCAGATTTACACACCGTCGTACGTGGTTGCCTAAGCTTCTGCGCCCCGGAAGCCGAGAAACCAGCTTTGGTCCTGCGTTGAGTGGTCTGCTTCCGAACGTCCGCAGCGGCCTGATTAACCATAGAAGGATCTATGCCACCGGCATATGCGTGCTTTTTGCAGCGACAACGGAGTTGCTTTGGTGATTCGACGCGGAAGTATATTTAGTCAGCTGCTTCGTGACGACGCAGGACAGGTGTTACCCTTCGTTGCCGTCATGATGGTGGTCGTGCTTGCCATGGCTGGTCTAGTCTTCGATCTTGGTCGAACTTTGGTCGCACACCGGAAGTTACAGAACAGCACAGATGCCGCCGCGCTTGCAGGCGGCAGTGCTCTGCCAGACAGCAGCGCTACGACAGTGGCTACTCAGTACAGTGCGGTCGCAGGTAACCTCAATGCTAGCAGTTGGCTGCCCGGTGTTTCGATGGTGAGCGGCTACCCAAAAATCCTATGCTTGGATACGCTGAAAACGGCCGGCGAGGCGTGTGCAAGCCCAGCGGGTGGCAATGCTGTTCAGGTGAGACAGCAAATCGTATTTCCACTGACTTTTTTAAAGCTGATCGGTATCAATTCGCTCAGCATGAGTGCGCAAGCGACGGCATCGGCGACAGGTGCTTCACGAGCACCATATAACGTCGCCATCATAGTGGACTCCACGGGGTCGATGAACAGCACAGACTCCGATAGCAACTGTGCAACCACACGTTTGAAATGTGCGTTAACGGGTGTGCAAGTGCTGCTGCAGAACCTGTCACCGTGTGCAGCGAACTTAACTAACTGCGGCACCGCCACAAATGGCAATGTTGCGTACGCGGTAGATCGGGTAGCCCTGTACACGTTTCCAGGTCTAAGTTCAAGTTCGCAGGCAGTGTATGACTATGACTGTAGCTCCAGCGCACCCACCGGTTCGTATTATTACGAAGGGGCCAACTCTTCCATTGGCGGATCACCGACTAAGCCCCCTGTGTACCAGATCATAGGGTTTTCAAGCGACTATAGATCCTCTAACAGCTCCACCGCACTAAACACCAACTCAAATCTAGTACGGGCCGTCAACGGATTAAGTGGATGCACGGGTCTTCAGGCCACGGTTCCTTATAACACCTACTTTGCCGGTGCGATCTACGCCGCAGGCTACGACTTGTACTACCAAGCCCAAGCAAACCCAGGAACCCAGAATGTCCTGATCATCTTGGGAGACGGCGATGCGAACGCTCCTGCAAAGTACATGCCGAATGCGTCGACGACATCGGGAACTTTTGCCTCCACGATTAACGAGTGCCAGCAGGCCGTCAGCATGGCACAGCTTGCGTACAAGAGCTTCGGCATGCGTGTTTATTCCATTGCTTATGGCGCTGCAGCGAACGGTTGTTCTACTGATAACGGTAGCATCACGCCATGCCAGACCATGCAAGGTATGGCATCTAGGCCTGAGTACTTCTACTCGGATTACACTGCAACAGGCGCTTCGAGCAGCTGCGTCTCTGCGTCGCATTCGACGACGAATCTAAACCAGATTTTCACGATGATTGCAAATGATTTGTCGACCAGCCGCCTGATCCCTGACAACACCACCTAGGCCTTCAACTCCAGAGTCCTCGTTTACGATCCCTATCGTAATGTCGAAGGCATCAGCCATCAGATTTCGATTTGGCGACGTCTCGCTTCTAATCGCTTGACCAGCTGCTCTTCCGTTGGCAATGCCAGCTGGTACTCCCGAGCAAGCACCTGATTTCCGAGGTTGGCTAGCGAGTAGTGCGCGACGGCGGCGTCGTGTTCGGAACAGAGGATCAAGCCGATGGGAGGCTTTTCTTCAGGATTCGTCCAGTGCTCGCGGGCGTAGTTCAGATAGAGGTTCATCTGGCCTGCATCAGCATGCGTGAATTTGCCGAGCTTCAGCTCGACGACGATGAGGCTTCGCAACCTGCGGTGGAAAAACAGGAGATCCACGCGGTACCACTCCGTGCCCACCCGCAATCGCTTTTGCCTGGCGATGAACGCGAAATCGTTACCCAACTCCAGCAGGAACTGCTCTAGCTCCCGTATGAGCCCTTCCTCCAAGTCAGCCTCGGAGTACTCATCTTTCAGGCCCAAGAACTCGAGGACGAACGGATTCTTGATCCCAAGCCCAGCAGGCTCTTCGTGCTGTTCCCGGGCATGTTCGGAACGGGAGCGTTGGAACGACAGGGTCGAGATCTGCCGATCCAGTTGCCGGACCGACCAACCGCCTCGTAGGGCCTCCTCTTCGTAGTGCTTCCTCGCATCTTCATCGGAGACGGACAGCAGTCGCACGTAATGCGACCACGAAAGTGGGAAGGCGGGCACGTCCGTGCTGCCAGATTTCGCAGACACCGTCTGCGAAATCGCCAACGAGTTCTTGTCAGAAGAAATCGCAGACGGCGTCTGCGGATTTCCCCAGTGCAGATAAAACAGCCTCATCTGTTCGAGGTTCCGCTCGGAGAACCCACGCCCGAAGTGGCCACGGAGGTCTGCCGAGAGCCTCTTGAGCACCTCAGAGCCATAAGCGGCTCGTTCCTGGCCGCCTTGTTCGTACTCCACAATGCGCTTCCCGATCAGCCAGTACGTCGCGGTCAGGACCGCGTTCACCGACCGCGCGGCGCTGCGGCGCCCCTCCTCTAGAAGAGCCGATACGCTCGCGAGCAGGCCGTCGTACTGAGTAGAGAGACCTGCGCTGAAACTACGTTTCGCCAACATCGCTCCTTCGAACAAGTATGTCAGAGCCCCAAACTGTCATTCACAGCAACGGCGATGTCCTGCTCAGAGCCGAGATAGCGTTCGGTGGTCTGGATGGAGGAATGCCCGAGCAGGAACTTGATCTGTTCGAGGTCGCCGCCGGCCTTGCGGCAGAGTGTCGTATTTCTAATTATTTGGGTTCTGGCACGCTTTTGGTGAAGGTCCATGGACGGGTGTAGACCTGGATGCATGAACCGAGGAACGCTGATCCCGAAGTTGAGCTGATCTGTCTTCGCCAGAAGACAGGCTTGATCCATGTAGAACTCTGCGCCTGCCAGGCCGTGGGTATCTGTCCAAGCTGCGGTGGCCGCTCTTTCCGGGTTCATAGTCGTTGTTGGCGGACGATTGCCGATCTGCCGTGGCAAGGCATCCCGGTACAGATACTGCTTCGAGCTCGCATGTTCTTCTGTGGAGAGGAGCGTTGCCAGCGCCGTATCTTCACCGAACCACTCCCTGGGACCGTGAGCTGTTATGCACGGCGAAGCAACCGTTCAAGTGAAGCCCTCAGCTGCCTTTGCCCGGGACCAGAGTCGAAGCGGGCTGAGATGCTGGCGGCCATCGGAAAGCTCGTCCATGGTCATCCTGCATAAGAAACGAGTAGCCGGCAGCAATCGATGCCCTGCGCAATGTGCCGTTGGCTTGGCACCGGTACCCACAAGTCGCAATTCATCAGTAGCAAGCACTCGGCTGAAAGCTTTCTTGTCAGGCGTTTTCTTAGCGGAACTCGTCAGAGGGGGCATAAACCGAGAATGCGAAAAG
Source organism: Janthinobacterium lividum (assembly GCA_050954525.1). Taxonomy (GTDB): domain Bacteria; phylum Acidobacteriota; class Terriglobia; order Terriglobales; family Acidobacteriaceae; genus Terriglobus. Next base: position 11,091 of record JBPBPZ010000111.1, on the reverse strand, counting down.
GCAATGGTTCGACAGAGAGCATTCTCAGCTGGAATGCTCTCATAATCCTTCGTTTTGAGAACAACCAGGCACGCGTCCTTCACTTTTGGTTCAGCCATGGACAATGACAACACAGATGCAATCGCGTATCGTTTGCCGACATGAAGATACGCTCCACATCCGTTGGTATTTCGATCTTGCTCGCAACCTGCGCCGCTTCAGCTCAGAGTCCAAACACGCTTACACCTCAGGAACAAACCATGGGGTGGCACTTACTCTTTGATGGAGCAACTACTACCGGCTGGCGCAGTACAAGGTCTGATTCGTTTCCCGCCGCAGGTTGGCAGGTAAAAGACGGTCAACTCTCCGTGACAGAGCACGGCGGCGAAGAAGGAGGAAACGCTGGCGACATTGTCATAACCCGCAAGTACTCCAGTTTCGAACTCTTCGTTGACTTTCGCATCAGCCCGGGCGCGAACTCCGGGATCAAGTATTTCGTTGACCTGGACCTGACACCTGGTCATGAAGGGCATGGCTCGAACGTCGGGTTCGAGTTCCAGATCCTAGACGATGCCCTGCACCCAGATGCCCAGAAAGGAAGGGGCGGGGATCGCACTGTCGCCTCTTTGTACGACATGATTCCAGCTGCCAAGGATAAGCCGATACACAAGGTCGGTGAGTGGAACACCGCCCGCATTGTTGTACAGGGAACGCACGGCGAGCACTGGCTCAACGGCGTGAAAGTACTGGAATACAACCGAGACTCACCCGCCTTCCGTGCCGCTGTCGCTAAGAGCAAATTTCAGGTCTACCCAGGCTTTGGCGAGGCGACCAGCGGCTACATCCTTCTGCAGGACCACGGGTTTCCAGTCTCGTTCCGAAACGTTAAGATTCGTGAGTTGCCCAACCAACCGGTTTATTAGCTCGCCAGCTCACGACCCGCTCCTCACTTAGCCGGCGCTGTGAGAGTTTCCGACGGCACGGCAGAGTAGCTCTTTCGCGAAGGGAAAGGCATGCAACGTAGCGATAGACTCTACCCTATCGTGATGGAACATTAGCCCTGTCGCTGCGGAAAGCCGCTGGCATTCTGCATTTTCGAACCTGTTCTTGGTTGCTCGGTCGCTCTTCTCAGTTCGTGGTCACAAAGACGACCTTCGAAAAGCAAGCCACCCGCTTGATATCAGGAGACGCACCTCTACATACTCGAGCACCAAGGCAGCAGAAGAGTAAGGTGCAGAAAGGGCGGGCTCCGCGTCAGGCTATGCCAGGCAGGCGCACATAGAAGCTTCAACGCGAAAGAGCGATGGAGGTCCTTTTCTGCAGATGGTTTGCTTCGAGCCGTTCCAGCGTTTTCCCAAGTACCTGCGCCGGAAAAGATGATCTCGCAACCAACGCACTTGACGTAATTTCTTGAAGCGCCGCTACTGCGCCGATGATTTGACCATCGCTGTTACGGAGTGGTGCTCCGCTGAGGTCAATCCATTTTCCTTCCCGATCTCCCGAGTCATAGAAGATACGCTCGGGAGATGTCGCTTCTCCCCTGCTCAGAGCTTTGGCGAGGGGGAAGTCAACTGAAGCTAGGCGGGTGCCATCACGGTAGTAGGCGACACGCTTTGAGTAGTCGCTGATCCTGTTGATCTCTATAGGGTCTTGCCCAAGAATTTCTTGAGCACGGGGATTTCTGCAGATGATCTTGCCAGACGGTGCTTCCGCTATGATTACGCCGACCGGTAGAGCATTAAGAACTCGCTGCAGGTGAGCGTGACTTTCCTTCACCTCTTCGAGGGCTTGCCGCTGCTCATCGACGAGCTCGATGCTGCCGTACCACCGCAAAACTTCATTGTTTGCACCGCGGCGGGGTGTTCCCCGTGCCCTGACCCAATGCCACAAGTGGTCCTTACCTCGAATCCTATATTCCAGATCAAAGGCTACCCCTGTTTTTATAGAAGCGGAGGTGCGCTGAGATACCCTCAAACGGTCTTCCAGGTGAACAATGTCCAGCCAGGCATAGTCGCACATCTGCTCGACCGGAATACCGGTTAACTCGGTCCATCTGTGACTTAGTTCAAGGCCGGAGCCATCCGCAGCCATCGTCCAGGGGATCTGAGGATTTAGTTCGACCATGCTCGCATAGTGATCGTAGCTCTCTTTGAGGGCTGTTTCGATATGCTTCCGTTCCGAGATGTCGGTGACCGCTAGGATTACACCAACGACCTCTCCTACTTCGTCCAATGCTGGCTGAAATGAGACGAGATGCGTTACGGACTCGCCGTTTGGTGATGTGGGAAGTACAAACTCCACGTTCTCAATCGCTTCTCCTGACCTGGCTCGGAGAAGGTATGGTTCGGCCAGCGCAAATTTCGTCGGATCAACTTCCTGAAGGGTACGACCGACAATCTCATCGATTGCGAGATTATGGAAGGAGGCAATTCGATGATTCAAATTTACAAATCGGAAATCGCAGTCGAAAAACACGAGACCTACCGGTGCAGCATTGTAAACCGCAGTCAGTTGTGCATGGCTCTGAGCGGGCATTGCCTCCATACGGGCTAGTTTATTCCTTTGCGGCGTAGACAAGGCAGGCACTGCAGAAGGGCTCGGGGTCACAGTGGGACAGACTGCTGCCACCGCACTGGGCCTTCCGTAAAACCAGCCTTGCCCGTACTCACATCCCAAGTTCAGCAGCATCTCTGCCTGCGAGCGTTCTTCTATCCCCTCGGCCACGATTTTCAAGCCGAGGCTCTTGCCCAGCCCTATGACCGCACCGACGATCTTCCGATCTTCACGGAGTGTAGCCATCGTTCGTACAAAGCTCTGGTCTACCTTCAGGATGTCGAATGGTAAAGATCGAAGATAAGTCAGACTTGAGTAACCGGTGCCAAAGTCATCGAGAGCCAACTTACATCCGGCCCTCTTCAAGGGAGAGAGCGCCGCCAAAGCGGCGTCCAAGTTCCCCAGCAGGGCGCTCTCGGTGACTTCGAGAGTGAGCCTCTCCAGCGGAAACAATACCTCCCTCGCAACCGCCTCGATCATTCCGGCAAGCCCGTTCCCTTGTAGCTGTGTCGGCGAAATATTGAGCGAAAGAGTTGCTTCTGCCGGCAGGTCCTGCCAGAACCGCAGCGCGTGTCGCAACAAGGTCTCCGTCATCAGGGGAATCAGACCTTCTTCTTCAGCAACTGGGATGAACTCGCCCGGCGAGATTAGTCCTGAGCTGGCGTAATTCCAGCGCGCAAGAATCTCGAACCCTGTGATGCCGCCGCTTCGCAGATCGACGATCGGTTGGAAATGGGGAATTACGTCGCCTGAAGTGATACCCTTCTTGAGCTCGAGACGCAAATTCATAGAAGGCCCCTCAGTCACCACTCAGACCTTCATCGGGTGTAATCCTAGCGTCGCCCAGTTCTAAGTATGATAAATGTCTCGCAGTCGGACATCGGAGAACTCGCCAATTCCATAGCTTCGCTGTGAGCTGAAGTCCAACAGATGCGCAACCGATAACCACATTAGAGAGGTTGCATTTCACTAAAACTGGTAAAGCTCACGATATGGACAGCCGGCTCGCAGTAGATGATGTGCTTACCGTTTGCGGCTTCCTTGAATCGCAGAGCACACATGCCTTGGAAGTTGCTCTGAACACGATGCCTGTTGGCGTCTCCTGGGCGCGTGTCTCTGACCAGGCGGTCATGTTCGTGAATCGAACCTTTACAGAAATGTTTGGGTATTCAAAAGCTGACTTCAATACCATCGATCACTTCATCGAGAAGAGCTATCCATTACAAGGTGACCGGGATCTAGCCCGTCGGAAATGGGGAGAATATTTTCAGCGGCCAGACCTCGCTGAATTCCCAGTGGAGCCCATTGAGGTGAGCCTGAGTTGCCAGAATGGCGAACTCAAGATCGTCATGGTGAGCGGGATCATTCTTCCTCAGACAGGATGGGCTCTCGCTACCTTTGTTGATCTTACTGAACACAAGAAGAACGAACTCCGATTGTCACGTGCTCAAGAGCAGGCATCCGAGAACGAGGCGTTGTTTCGACTGCTCCTGGAACACTCTCCGGAGATGATTGTTCTTTCGCCATTCGATTCAAAGCAACGGTATGTGTCACCCGCGGTAGAGAGAATTACCGGCTTCACGAGTGAGGAATACCTTTCCTTGCGCGGCTATGACCAATTCCATGAAGACGATCGCATGGCGGCACGTATGGCGATAGAGGCTGTGCGAGAGGGTCGAAGGCACCAATCATCCCGCCTCAGGTTGCTAACTAAAGAGGGCTCATACCGGTGGGTCGAAGCTTGTTTGAGCGGTTACAAAGGCCCTTCATGTCAGCGCGTTCTCGGGTATGTGGCCACGATTCGCGATATCTCCCAACAAGTTTCCGAAGAGCAGGCGCAAGCGGCTGAGCAGCACAGGTTAAGGGAGGCGGCCAACCAAGACGAACTCACAAAGCTCGCAAATCGACGCGCCTTTAACGTCAGCTTTCATCGAGAAGCTCAGAGGCGGAGCCTCTCCAATCACGACTTGAGTCTGCTCCTATTTGACATCGACCGTTTCAAAAGCCTCAATGATACGTATGGACACCCTGCCGGAGACGAGTGCTTGAGAAGGGTCGCCGGCGTTCTGATCAATACGCTTGGGGGAGAGCAAGCTATGATCGCAAGATTTGGAGGAGAGGAGTTCGTAGTGCTCCTGCCGGAAACTTTTTTGGACAACGCTGCACAAGCTGCTGAACGCGTTCGTCTCGCTGTCGAAGACCTGGAGCTCTTCCTTATAAACGGAGTCAGCGTCAGCGTCACAATCAGTGCAGGCGTGGCATGCTGGTCTGCAGACCTGCCCGGATCGGAAGACTCCTTGCTAGCCCATGCCGATTCAGCTTTGTACGTGGCCAAACATCTAGGACGAAACGCGGTTCATGTCTGGTGTCACTAAACCGGCTTTGCTGCTCGAGAAGATTAGAGATGATTCTGCGTCAGCTTGCAAGCTTTCATACTGCTTGGTCTGTTGAAGCCCTTGAAGTGAATCAATAGAGCGCAATTGAAGCGGCCGAACGATTCTGCGGAGGGGAGTGTTCCTTGCACCACCATTACAAGTGTCATTGTCAGGCTCTACATTCTTGCTGCGGCAGCGATTGCTTCGTTTTTGCGCCTATCAAGGCAGAAGTTCGAAACTGGTGAAGGCCAGCATCTTGCTATCGGGCGACCAGGACGGAACATTCATAGTGCCCCTACCGCCAAGCAGCTTGGCGAGCGTGCGCACTTTCCGGTCAGAAACCGATAGCACTCGGATCTCAACGTCCAGGTTCGCTGGGTGACCCTGCGTACCTGCTTGGTACGCAAGGTACGCGATGAGTTTGCCATCGGGCGAGATGTGCGGGAACCAGTCACTGGTTTCGCTGACCAGAAGCTGTTCCTGTGCGCTTCCATCTGGATGCATGCGCCAGATTTGCATGTGACCTGTGCGATCTGATTGGAAGTAGATCCATTGCCCATCGGGAGAAAATTCAGCCACATCGCTTTTCGGCGCTAACCGAGTTTCCAAGCCACCTGTGACAGGAACCGTATAGGCGTCGAAAACGTCCCCATGCTGGCCTGTGAAGGAGATTGCTTTGCCGTCGGGTGACCACCCATGAAAATACGCGGGACTGGTCGAAGTGACACGTCTGGCGGCTCCACCGGTGATCGGCATGACATAGATATTGGCTTGGCCGTCAGAGCCCGCACCACCTACTGCTATCAAGCTGCCGTCCGGCGAGATCCCGTGGTCACCATTTACTTTCATGTCTGGAGTGATGGGGATCTTCTTTGAAGAAGTCGAGCGCGCAACCGTACTGTCAATGGGATGAACGCCGTTATCAAGTTCAAAGCGTTGGAGGGTGCCGTCCTGATTGACGATCAGAGCTTTGCCATCAGGTGTCCAGTTGGGATCTTCAAAGTGAACGGGTGCGGTATAACGCACACGACGATCGGTCGAGGCTACGATCACGGATTCCAAGGTACTGTGCAGTACAGGCTGTCCTGTGGAAGGGGCCAAAGGCTCGATGCTGACGTTGGAAAAGACGGCTGTTTCGGTGACGTTCTCGTCGTGTGACGAGATTCCTAGACCGACATAAAAGTCACCCTTGATGTCCACGCGGATCGCCGCACCCGAAGGCACCAAGTTGCCATTGTCGTCAGGAATGGAAACATACGCGTAGTTACCCCGCTTTTCGATGCGGACGCGGTGAGGTCCCTTGCCGTACGTCTCAATCTCGTGCGTGTCCGCACCGGTAGCATCGCGGTACTGCAGCGAAGTAAGCCCGTCCCCATGGCGAGCGACGTCGGCGTAAACAGAATGCGGATCCAACGATTGACGAATCATCAGTACGGCTTTCCGGTGCGCGTTGCCCTTCTCGCCGACAAAATCAATGTCGGCACTCAAAGCGACGTTGCCCGACATTTTCTTCCAGACAAAATGAAAGTCATCAATGCCGAACCAAAGATTGGCACCACTGCCGGAGACGGTGTAGCTCTCGTTTGAGTCGTCATACCGACCGCTGCCAGGATGGAGAATCGTGCCGAAGTCGCCTTGGCCCTGGAACTGTCCAAGGTCGTGCGTAGGAACCTGACCGGACGCAGCAACCATGCCGCAGTAGAACGGCAGAAGAAGCAACCAGCTTGAGCAAAGCCTCCGGAACGAATTCATGCGTTCTCCAATGATAGATAGTGGATCGCCTCTTAATGCACGGCCACGGATGACTCCACAAGATTCCATCCACGCAGCGCGATTGTCGGGCCGTGTGTAGCGGACGATGCCGAATAACGTACCGTGACTGCCTGTGACTCCCCTGGCAGGAGTGAAACGTAATTATCGCTGTAGTATGCAGGCAGAATTCGCAGGCCGGTCAACGAGTCCTTCAGCGTGGCTTTAGCCTCAAGAGCGGCCACGGTGCCACTGTTTGTGAGTTGCAGCTCCACAACGATCTCACTGCCTTCCCGGTGGAGGTGCGCTGAGGTGGTCAGCTTTGCTTGAGGCATCGTTGACAGCTTGCGGTACTGAGCATCGTCGGCTGCGAGCCAGTAGAAGTTGTTCGAGAGTAGCTTGCCCGCAATGTCTTTCATTTCAAGCCTCACCAGCACGACACCCTCGTTCGGAAACAGCGTTGCAAGTGGAAGCGAAAAGGCCGGCGTAGCAGCGTTCGCTGAGAGGTCCAAAGTGCCTTCACGCGTGAGCAGTTGCTGGTTTGCCAAGGAGTACACCGTCGCACGAACTGAAACACCGCCAAGCGGGACTGTCGTTGTGTTCAGGGCACTTACGCTGTAGTCCGACAAGTCAAGCTGCACATGCACCGACTCGCAGGCCTTCTTTACACCGTAGAAGCTGCCGTTGGTGTCATAGTCGGAGTTGAAGATCTGCCACGAGTTGCTGGGCCAGGCGGGTTGCGTCATCCAGAGCATACGGCCGCTATTCGGCTGCCACAGGTGCTGATTAAAGCCCTCGAAGATCGCGCGATGGTCAACGTAGTTGATCATTTGCGCTTTGCGCTCAAAGTCTTTCAAATCTGTCGCCGCGCCGAACTGCTTGGCCAACGCGTCCAGGAATGGATGCACATCACCGTTCCCTGACCAGTGCCAGTCATGGTAAGCCCATGTGTCGCTGATGGGCCACTGGTCTGCTGGTGCGGTCCAGGCCTGAAAACTCTCCAGCGTCGAGAATGAAGAAATGCCGAGCTCAACAGAAAAGCCCTTATCAAGCGTTGTATAGAACAACGCAGGATCCTGGTACTTGTAGGGCCCGCTATTGCGCAGGTTGATGCGATTGGATCCGGGCGTGTAATACCTGGTACCGTCCTCCGTGTTTAGCAGGTCAATCAGGCCCTCGTTCAGGATGGGCTGCGGCACGCCTTCGTTTCGCCCGCACCAAATCGCTATGGACGGATGATTGCGGAAACGTCGCACCACATCACGAGCGTTATCCAGGAACAGCGCAACGTCCTGCGCTTCGACGTTGTAGTCCTGCGTGGACTCCCAGAAGTCGTTCCACACCAGCATGCCGTACTCGTCGGCGAGTTGGAAGAACGTCTCTTCGGTATCCTGGCCAACCCAGTTGCGGATGATGTTGACGTTAGCCTCTCGATGCAGGCGGAAGTACGGTTCCAGCTTTTCGCGACTTACGCGTTTACGTGAATCGTCCATACCCCAGTTACCGCCACGTGCCGCGATCCGAATGCCGTTCACCTTCAGCACAAGGTCGGTCAGCCCTGCCTGGTTTGACAGCGTCTTCACTGCAGGCGAAGTTTCGCCCACCAGCGTCAACGAACTGGCAGAAAAAGGAGTCTCTCGCAACCGCATGCCCTCATGCCGGACGTCTACCACCTGTTGTTGCAGAGCACGCGCCTCAGTAGGCGAGACTTCGACGCGGCGCAAGCGGCCTGCCGAGTCGAACAGGCTGAGTTCGTAGGTGATCTCGCGCATGCCAAAGGTAGTCTCCGCGCGGTCAGATGCTGCCCCACCCGTCTCGAGTGACAGCATCAGGTGGTAAAGGTCTGGACGTCCGTAGCCGTTGGGCCACCACAGCCGGGGGGTTGTCACGTGTAACTGCGGGAACTCCGCTGGTGTCAGGTGCACCGTCGTGTCGCCGGGCGGAACGCTCACCGTGCGCGATACGTCAACACCTTCAAACCTGGCATGGACCGTAGTGCTGACAGCAGACGCACTGTTGTTTCGCACGGGTACGTTGATCTCGACATCCGCTGTGCTGGTATCAGGAAGCGGCAGCCGGGTGATGACCTGCACGTCACCCAGACGCACAGCATCAACGGCACGCAGGGTGACCGGCTGCCAGATGCCGCTGTTCCGGTCGCGTATCGCCGGGATCCAGTCCCAGCCCTCGGTCGCCATGAACGTAGGACCGTCCAAAATCATGGCGCCACCATTTTCACCAGGACCACCCTTTAGCGACTGCTCCTGCGGAATGCCGGGGTGCGGCGGCGGCGAGATGCGAACCGCAAGCGCGTTGCGCCCCGCAGGCTTCAAGAGCCCTGTGGCATCGAAGTCACCACGGATAAAAGCGCCTTTGATCTTGCCGAGTTGCTGACCATTAAGCCAGACTTCAGCGGCGTAGTTGATGCCTTCAAAGCCCAGCAGAAAGCGCTTGCCTGTGACCGCAGGCGTGTCGAACTCGACGCGGTACCAGTAGTCCTGATGCGCAAGCGACTCAGGTATCGCCATGTTGTTCAGGCCATAATCCGGGTCGGGGTAGATGCCGCGGTCGACCATCGTGGTGAGTACGGTGCCGGGAACGGTGGCTCGCATCCACTTACGCGTGTCGGCACCCGGTATGGAAAGTGCTGTTGGCGACGCACTCACACCCGGTGCGGCGATCAGCATCCAATTGGCCGCAACGGTCCACCGGTCGGCTCCGACATGCGTGAGCGCCGAAGGGGCAGGCGGCGGCAGCGGCTTCGCAACGGCCTTGCCGAAGGGTGCCTTGCTGGATGGCAGCAACGATGGATCCTGCTGTGCGGTGTATCCTGCCTGTCCTCGCGTTTGCACAGGCCACGCGGGCGATGCCTCATCAAAACGCAACAGCGCAACGTCGGGTGGTTGCGCGGCTGCTCGGCTCAGGCCCTCTGCTGTTGTGCTCTCAGGCACCAGAAGAACCTGTGCGACCTCTCCGCCAAAATGGGTCAGCGACTCAGCAAGCAACGCATGCTTAGGATCTAAGGGTGCAATCACCAGTTCGGGACTCAGCGTTGAACCGGCGTCCGCACCATGTCCCTGCGCTTTCCCATCGACGTACAGCGTGGTCAGCGTGCCATCAGAGCTTGCAGCAAGCATGTGCCATCCGCTGTTGATCACCCTTATCGAATCGATCTCTCGACCGTGCCCAAGGCGAAGAAATGGCTTACCGTCACGAAGCCCGAGGTAGCGCGAATCCTCCGCAGCGAGTCTTCCCACTCCTGCAATGAGCGTGCTTGGAGGCACTTCCGCCGATATGTGCACCCAAAGCGAAAGGGTGTATAGACCAAGCGGCTGAACCACATGGCTGGCCGCGGGAATGGGGCGAACAAGCTCGCTGCCACCCTGCAGTGCATGCACGTTGTACGGCCCTATAGGACGTTCCTCAATCTGCGGAGCTGCAACCGGAAACACGCCGCGCTGCGCCGTTGCTGGATGCGAGGTGTGACAGCAGGCTGCAAGTACGCCACTCAGTGTGATCAGTTTAGCGAAACTACGTGACATGGTTTGAAACCTCAGAGGCGCTAACTTGCGGCGAAGTACTGCTGCTGGTTTTCGGTTACCTACCGAAACAGGTCGGCCTTTTGGCCAACAGGCCTTCATCGAATTGAAAGTGGCTCCGAAGTAAAGGTGGAAGCAGGCAGCCCTACGGAGTTGTAGAGGCTGCTAGTCACCACGCTACTGAATGCAAAGCGAACGTAGCGTGGCTCCGCGATACCGGAAGCGGTGACTGCTACAGAGGGGCCTTCGATATGGGCTGTCGCAGCGACAAATATGTGGTCCTCGCCGGCAATTTCGAAGCCGAAGGCTGGTTGACCGTGGAAACTTAGACCCTCTCCGTGATCAAACCAGACACGCAGAGCCGGTGCGCCAGAGCTGTCTCGTTCGGTGGTCACCTGTCGGAACATCGGTCCTTCATACGCGACCTTTTCCCCGTACACCATGTTGCGCGCAGCAAGAGCAAGTCGCGCGGCAACTGTTTGCTTATCCGGCGGGTGCACGTTGTCAGCTAACCCAACATCTAGGCTGACAGCCATGGCGGTTCCTGCAGTCGCAAGCACGCGCCGCTGCTGGTCACGTAACGCACCCCATCGCTCGTCCGGCGAAGAGAAACTCGAAATCTGAACAAACAGAAAAGGCAGATTTCCCTGCGCAAAGTGCTTACGCCAGTCGCGAATCAGCCCAGTCATCAGCGCGCTGTAATACGGAACGCGATCCGGACTGGAGTTTGTCTCGCCCTGGTACCAGAGGAACCCCTTGATAGCCAGAGGAGTCAAAGGAGCGATCATACCGTTGTATAGGCTGGCGGGCTCATAGGAAGCAGGAAGGGGCTTCCAGGGATGGTTCGCCAGTGGCTTACCGGCTGCACGGGCGGCATCGTCTTCGGCCTTCTCCGC
>JBPBPZ010000092.1:0-21947 GCA_050954525.1 Janthinobacterium lividum | reverse complement strand
TTAGGTCGGCAGGTTACACTAAGCCCGCGTATGGCTGTTTCCATGTACATCGTTGTGGAAGGTGAAGACCCGGGGTTCGATACCTTCGTCAATGGACGGGCGTTGGCGCGCAACGAAGACGCGCTGGAGCGCATGGCTATCCGGCTCGGCGTCCGTCCCCTGATTGACTTCTTTTCTGCCGACGAAAACTCCATGTCACTGCTGATTGAGGAAGGCGCGGGCGATCCGGGTCTACTGCAGAAGCTGCCGCCGCCACAATGGTTTGAGGGCATGCAAGGTCTGGCATCTGTTCGCCCCCTGCTGCAGTGCCTCTGCGAGGATCCTGCACAGCTGGGCAGTGACGGTGAAGCCCTGCGGGAAGAATTGCGCGAGTACGAAAGAGTGCTGCAGAAAACCGCCGACCGAGGCCTGCGCTGGCATTTGGCCGTAAGCTGGCGGTAGGAACACACCGCTATTAGAAGTCGAAGACGCAGGAGAGTTTCTTGATCATTGCACCGCACGAAGTCGTTACGCTGTCGACACCCTACGGCCCCATGCAGACGCACATCGTGCGCCCTGCGGCACCGGGGCGCTATCCCGGCCTGGTGTTCTACTCGGAGATTTTTCAAATCACCGAGCCTATTCGCAGGACCGCAGCTTTACTGGCTGGGCACGGCTATGTCGTGGCGATGCCTGAGGTTTACCACGAGTTTGAGCCGGCTGGGACCGTTCTGGCCTATGACCAGGCTGGTTCGGATCGCGGCAACAAGTGGAAGTATGAAAAGGAACTCGCCAGCTATGACGCAGACACCCGTGCCGTCCTGGACCATTTGAAAGCTCGCCCGGATTGCACCGGGATGCTGGGCGCTGTTGGCATCTGCCTTGGCGGACATCTCTCGTTTCGCGCTGCCATGGAGCCGGACGTGCGTGCGACCGTCTGCTTTTATGGCACGGACATCCATAAAGGATCGCTGGGCAAAGGGCAGAACGATGACTCGCTGGCGCGTGCCGCTGAGATCAAGGGCGAACTGCTCATGATCTGGGGGAGGCAGGATCCGCATATACCGCTGGACGGAAGGCGTACCGTGCTGACCCGTCTGGACGAACTAAACCTGCGTTTTGCGTGGCATGAGGTAAATGGCGCACACGCTTTTATGCGCGACGAGGGTGCGCGTTACGACCCGGAACTTGCCATGCACTTGTACCGGGAGGCCCTGGACTTGTTCCACAGAACATTGGGTGCGGGCGATCGGGCGTAGGTCAGGAAAGGTAACTCTTGATCCAGGGGTCGTCGGAATGCGTCAGTTCGAGCGTGCTGCCGTCGAACACGATCTTTCCCTCATTCAGAACCAGAAACTTGGTGTTTTCGTCCACGGCCCCGTTGGGGATCTTCTCCATGGCGTTTGTGTCCGGATTGAAGCGATGGGTAGCCAGCACGAACGCGTCCTGCAGACGATGCGTAATCATGAGGGACGTGGTGTGCGAGACATCGCGCTGTTTGACTACCAACTGAACGATGGTCGTGGAAGTAATTGGATCAAGGCCGCCCGTCGGTGAGTCGTAGAGAATCAGGTCAGGCTTTGTGATGATGGCACGCGCAATGGAAACGCGTCGCCGCATGCCGCCCGACAATTCGGAAGGGAACTTGGTGATGGCTTTGCCAAGTTCCACAAAGTTCAAAGCTTCTTCGACGCGCTTGTGTGTGTCGTCGGCTGGGTTCTGCTCTTCGTTCAGCCTGTACCCAACGTTTTCCTCGACGTTCATGGAATCGAACAGGGCAGATTCCTGAAACACCATGCCCACGCGCTGGCGCATCTTGAACAACTGCACCTCGGACATCCCGGTGATCTCTTCGCCGAACACCTTGATGCTGCCCTGATCGGGCTTCATCAGGCCGTTGATGAGCTTCATCAACACGCTTTTGCCGCCACCAGCCGGGCCTAGTAAGACGCGAGTCTCGCCTGGGTTGACGTTGAAGGTCACACCGTCCAGAACCTTGTCGCGCTCAAAGGTAATGCTGACGTCTTTCAGCTCCAGGACGGGTCCGTCTTGTACGCGCTCGTCTGCCATGGCTATCGACCGAAGATGCCGATGGTGACGCGGCTAATGAGAAAATCCACCACGATGATGAAGACGGAGGAAACAACGACGGCTTGCGTTGTGGCACGGCCCACGCCCTGCGTTCCCCCCTTGGTGCTCATGCCGAAGTAGCAGCCGACGGTTGAGATGATGAAGCCGAAGAAGACCGGCTTTGCCATGCCCTGCACCACGTCGCCATAAACCAACGCGCGGTAGGTGGAGTGGAAGTAGGAGCTACCGTTCAGCCCCAGCATGAACACGCTGACCAGGCCGCCGCCTGCAACGCCCACAGCGTCGGACAGGATCGTCAACCAGAACAGCATAAAAACGGTTGCCGTGACGCGCGGTGTCACCAGCTTGCGGATCGGGTCAACGCCCAACGCCCGCATGGCGTCAATCTGTTCGGTTACCTTCATGGAGCCAAGTTCGCTGGCCATGCCGGAGGCGTTACGGCCCGAGACCATCAGCCCGGTGAGTACCGGTCCAAGCTCTTTCATCATGGAAAGCGACACCAGCCGCCCCGTCATGCTGACTGCGCCAAACTCCTGCAACGATGTTGCGGATTGCAGGGCCAGAACGCAACCGGTAAAGAAGCCCGCCAGGATCGTGATGGGCAACGATCCGAAGCCGATCGAATCCATCTGCGTAAAGATGTCCGCGAAGTAGATCGGCGGCGTGAACAGGGCGGCCATGGACCGAGCGCACAGGAGGAAATACTCCTGCGCTGCAGCGATCTTGTCCTTGGCGAACTCGGTTGGTGACGCAAATGGCATGTGCGGTAGGTTCGCCTGTCTATAAAACGGTTTGATTTGCTGTATTCAGATGCGCGAATACCTCCAGCCGTTTCGTTCCTTTGCACGGAACGCAAGGATGGGTCGGGGACCATCCCAAATCGGATCAGGTGAGAAAATAGCTGTGATGGGTTTGAACATGCAGGCCGTGGTGCTCCACGGCAAGGGAGACCTCCGCTTGGAAGCGGTTTCTGTGCCGTTGGCTGGCCCGGGTGAAGTGCTGTTGCGTGTCGGCGCCGCGCTCACCTGTGGCACGGACCTGAAGGTCTACCGCCGTGGTTATCACGCGAAAATGCTGATTCCACCTACGTTATTCGGCCACGAAGTCGCCGGTACGGTCGTTTCCGTTGGGGAGGGTGTCAGCACCTTCCGCACAGGAGACCGTGTCGTCGCTTTGAATTCAGCACCCTGCGGCCAATGCCTCTTTTGCAAACGCAATCAACCCAATCTGTGCAGTGATCTGCTCTTCAACAACGGTGCTTACGCCGAGTTCATCCGCATACCGGCCCGTATTGTCGAGAAGAACACCCTGCTGGTAGCGGACAGCGTTCCATTTCAGCATGCGGCCCTGACAGAACCCTTGGCATGTGTTGTGCATGGATTCGACGAAACCGGAGCGCGTCGCGGAGACACGGTGGTTGTCATCGGTGCTGGACCCATCGGTCTGATGTTCTTGCGTGTTGCCCAGATTGCCGGATGCAGGGTCATCGCAGTTGTAAAGCGTGAGGACCAGATCGTAAGTGCACGCCGCTTTGGCGCGGACGAGGTCGTCCGCATCGGCGAAGGTGTTGATGCCGTCGCCGAGATTCGCGCTTTGACCGAGCAGGGTGAGGGTGCGGACGTTGTAGTGGAGTGCGTCGCAACTCCCGAGACCTGGGAACAGGCCGTGGACATGGTTCGAAAGGGTGGCGTGGTCAACCTGTTCGGCGGACCTCCTGGAGGCACCCGCGCTTCCTTCGACACCAACCGTCTGCACTACGGCAACATCACGCTGAAGGCGAGCTTTCATCACACTCCCGCGACCTGCCGCCGGGCTTTCGACCTGGTTACCAGCGGGCAGGTTCAAGCGGAAGATTTTATTACCGCCACGTGCGCGCTGAGTGACGTTCCAGAGGTGTTCCAGCGGATGATGGTGCGTTCCAGCACGGGCACGCTCGACATCAAAACTGCTGTCCTGCCGCTGGAGTCTGCATGAACGCCCCGGCTCCTACCGTGATGCAACGCCTGGAGGGCGCACCAGTGGCTTACCTGGAACCTACGGTTCGGCCCACGCTGGCTGAGGCCCAGGCTTGGTGCAAAGCGCTGGCCGGGTCGCACTACGAGAACTTCCATGTCGCTACATACTTCCTGCCAAAGCAGCTGCGGCCGCACTTTCATGCTCTGTATGCCTACTGCCGCGTTTCTGACGATCTTGGTGACGAGGTCGCAGACCACGCCACGGCGCTGCGCCTGCTGAACACCTGGGGCACCATGCTGGACGAGTGTTATGACGCTCCCACGCAGTCACGCCACCCGGTCTACGTTGCTCTGCGGCAAAGCATTGAGCACTGCGATCTGCCGCGGCAGCCCTTTGCCGACCTGCTACAAGCATTTCGAGACGACCAGACAAAGACACGCTTCGCTGATCTGGCGGAACTGGAAGACTACTCCCGCTATTCTGCGAACCCTGTAGGGTCGCTCGTGCTGTACACCTGCGGCTACGCCGACCCGGCTCTGCACGCACTCTCTGACAGCACCTGCACGGCTTTGCAGTTAGCGAACTTCTGGCAGGATGTTGGCGAGGATCTACGGGAGCGGGACCGCGTGTACCTTCCTGCGGATCGTATGGCCCGGCATGGTGTCACCGAGTCGGACCTGCTGACCGGCCAGGAGAACGATGCTTACCGCGCTCTGCTACAGGAGCTTGTGCGGGACACGCGCGCGATGTTGCTGCATGGCGCTCCGCTGATCGACCGTGTCGACCGGGAGCTTGCCGCAACCCTGCGCCTGTTTACGGAAGGCGGCCTCGCGATTCTTCAGGCCATTGAGCAAATTGACTACAACACGTTGAGCCGTCGGCCGGAAGTCAGCAAGGGCGCGAAGCTGCGGCTCTTGGTCGGTGCCGGCTTGGGTAAGCTGGGCGTCCATCGCGGTTCCAAGGGGCTGCGATGACACCTATGGATCCAGCGCTGGTTTCTGCTTACGCTTACTGCCGAACCATCGCACGACGTGAGGCCAAGAATTTTTACTATGGCTTTCTGGCGTTACCGGAACACAAGCGCGACGCCATGTGCGCCGTTTACGCTTTTATGCGCAGGGCTGACGACATTGCCGACGACGAGAGTCTGCCGGTAGGCGACCGCCGGGATATGATGCGAACGTGGCTGCAGTCATGGCACACCGGCGAACAGGTCTTACCGGAAGACGCTCCGGTGTTTCTCGCGGTGAAACACGTCCAGGCAAACTTTGGTGTCCCAGACGATCTGCTGGAACAGCTGGTGCAGGGAACCACCATGGATCTTGCACCGGAACTGCCTCCGGGTGTTCGCCATATCGCGGTCGAGGGCAGGGCCATCGACCAGTACGAGACCATGCAGGCGCTTGAAAAATACTGCTATCTCGTCGCGTCGGTTGTTGGACTCGTGACCATACGCATCTTCGGTTACAGCGATCCAAAGGCGGATGTGTACGCGGAGCAACTCGGGCTGGCGTTCCAACTTACGAACATACTGCGCGACGTGAAAGAGGATGCAGAGCGGGGCCGCATCTACCTGCCGCAGGAGCTGCTTGCAAAGTATGATCTGACGCCGACGGATGTGCTGGCGCAGTCGATGCATAGCGAGGTCGGCCCACAAATGCAGACCCTGCTGGCAGAGATCGCGATTCGGGCGCAATCGATGTACAGCGCCGCCGACCGCCTCATTCCACTGCTGGCACCGGATAGCCGTGCAGCCATGCGCGTGTTGATCCACATCTACCACCTGCTTCTACGCCGCATCATCGGTGTGCGTTACCGCGTGTTTGACCGTCGCGTCCGTGTCTCGACTCGTCGCAAAGTGCTTGTGCTGGTAAGCGGCCTGCTTCGTGGATTCCTGTCCCGCACCATGTTGAGAGGCGGGTCAAACGGATGAATGTTCCCGTATTCGATACGGTTGTTGTTGGCGCGGGGCTGGCCGGTTTGGCTGCCGCCAGTGCGCTCAGCGGTGCGGGTGCCCGCGTGCTTCTACTGGAGCGCAAACCATTCGTGGGCGGCCGGGCCTACTCGTACGAGCACCCTTCTCTGCACGAGGAAATTGACTGCCAGCACGTGCTGCTGGGCTGCTGCACGAACCTGCGCTCGCTGTGCGCAGGCGCAGGTATCGCGGACCGCATCCGTTGGTACCGCGAGTTCACGTTCCTGGAGCCGAACAAGGCAGAACGCACCGTCCTGCACGGTGGCAACCTGCCTGCCCCGGCGCATACCTCGCTGGACTTTCTGCGGGCTCCCATGCTGTCAATGGCTGACAAGGTAGGCGTTGCTCGTGGCCTGCTTGAGTTCATACGAGGCTACCCGCAGAGCGACGAGGAAAGCTTCGCGACGTGGCTGCGCAGAACGGGGCAGACAGAGCGCTCCATACGGCACCTGTGGCAACCCATCGTCGTAAGCGCGCTGAACGACACGCTGGAAAACTGTTCCACGAAATATGCCGGCCAGGTGTTTCATGAGTCGTTCCTGAAGTCGGCGGAAGGCGGACGTCTTGGCATCCCGACGGAGCCGCTTTCTACTTTCTACGGCCATGTTGCGGAACACTGTGTGCGGCAGGGTTGCGAGTTGCGCTTCCAGCAGTCGGCGACAGGTCTGCAATGGGACGGCTCCGGCTGGATTGTGCAGACTACCGAAGGCGATTTCCGCGCAGAGAATGTAGTTTTGGCCCTGCCATTTCAGCAGGCAACGGCGCTACTGCCCTTGGATGGCAACGGTACCACCCTGCTCGAGAGCGCCAGCCAATTTCGGAATGCCCCCATCACGACAATCCACCTGTGGTTCGACAGCGAGATCACGGACCTTGAGCATGCCGCGCTGCTTGATACCGGCATCGAGTGGATGTTCCACAAGTCACGTATCCGGCGATGGGCAAAGGAACGTGGCAGCTACATAGAACTGACGATCAGCGCCTCGTTCAAACAGCTCCATCAAAGCCGCGAGGAGATCTTGGGAAACGCCTTGCGCGAGCTTGCCATTTTCTTTCCTGCAGTCGGACGTGCCAAGCTGCTGAAGAGCGGCATCCTCAAAGACGCGCGTGCGACCTTCTCCGTGACGCCGGGACTTGATCGTTTTCGGCCAAAGCAGGAGACACCCTGGCCCGGACTTTTCCTGGCGGGTGACTGGACAGACACTGGCTGGCCTTCCACCATGGAAGGCGCAGTGCGCAGTGGATACCTGGCCGCGGAAGCAGTGACAAAGGCAGCGGGCAGCAGGCAGGCGTTTGTCCAGCCTGATCTTCCGCCCGCCGGACTGATGGAATTTCTAGCGCGCCAGTAGGGCGACACCGGCTGCCACAAACAGCGCCGCCAGCCATCGCCTGCCGTCCACATTCTCTTTTAAGAAGAACTTGGCAGCAACAGCGGTTGCGATAAACGTCAGCGAGTTCGTTGCGGGTGCCACCAGGCTCAGGTCTGCACCGGAAAGTGCAAAGAGCAACGAGAAGAAGCTGATGGCCATGAAGACAATGCCGACGATCAGCAGTGGAGAAGTCACAACCGCCTTGATCGCGCCGGGAAGGCCTGATGCTGCACGAATCAGGTCAAGGTCTCCGACGCTCCTCATGGCAGCAGAGATCAGCGTTTCGCCGACTGTTGCGCCCAGGACCATGATAAGGATCGTGATGGCGGTGGAAGATCCAAAGGGGAGACTCAGGGCTGCTCCCCCTCTATTTCAGAGACAGCAAGATGCTCGGTGCGCGACGGCCCGTTCGCCACGAATCCCACGCCAATGACGATGCAGGCGATGCCAGCCCAACGTGTCGGTGTGATGGCTTCATGCAGCCAGAGCCTGCCGATCACGGCGGTCACTACGTTGCCGAACGCGGTTGCAGGCTGCACAAAGGTAAGGTCTGCCCAGCTTAACGCCGTCATGTAGCTGCCCATGAAGCTCATCAGCACTGCGATACCGGCCATGACCCACGGATTCAACAGGGCATGAAACAGCAGGCCCAGATGTCCAAATGACACCGGTCCAACCTGCCGCATACCGCGGCTTAGCAGAGCGTCACCGACGGAAGCACCCAGCATAATGAAGACGAGCATCAGGTACTGCGAACTTGTAAGGCGGTGAGACATCGACACTTTAATGATCCCACGGAACTTGGGATGCCGGGTCGACCGCAATTGGATCAGACGTGAAAGGTCGCCTGCGGTGCGTAGCGCTTTAGTGCCTTAAGAAAAGCGGAAAGGTTTTCCGGTTGCACAGTCAGGCGCTCGGTGTAGGTAACTGGCCCGGCGTTACCGTAAACAATGACCGCAGTCTCGCGCCGCTTGCCAAACACGGTCAGATCGACCGAGGTAATGCTTTCGTAGGCAACAGAGCGCCCCTGGCCCAGGATTCTGCGCTGGAGCAAGGCGGTGTCAGTGAAGATCCACCGCGTGGTCACGTTGGCGACCCATACGATCGAAATCAGAAACCACGTGACACCCTGTATCAGTGCAAAGCGATCATGACTGCCGTGGTGCTGGTAACGCATCCAGGCCAAGGTCAAGTTCATGACTGCAAGCGCCATCCACACAAAGGCTGCCCGTCGCTGGTAGTGGAACGTCACGCAAAGAATTGTAGGAAAAGGACCTATCAAAAACAACAGGAGACGCCATGTGGCGTCTCCTGTTGTCGTACTCAACCATTTCCTACGCGTTCATGCTGACGGATTCCTGGGCCTTGAGCGCGTTCTCTTCCTTCTTGGCGCGCGAGGCCTTGTTGCGCTGACTGCGCAGCTTCATAAAGGCTCGTGCCTCGACGTACAGACGCGGCACGTCGCGATTCACGATCGCCTTCCACACGACGCGGAACGCGGCCTTAGGGCGGAAATAATATTCGTCGTAGAAGCGGTGCACCATTTCCATCACGTACTCCGTCGGCAGGCCGGGATACTCAATGTGAGCCATCTGGTGGCCGCCAGTGTCGTTCATGATCTCGTTGGTGATGTAGCCGTTCTTCTCGGCGAAGTCGTAGAACTCAGTGCCAGGGTAGGCGTGAGCAACAGACACCTGGATCGTCTCGCAGTCGAGGGATTTCGCGAAGTCGATGGTGTTGCGGATCGACTCCTTGGTTTCGCCAGGCAGACCCAGGATGAAGTCCGCATGGATGATCAGACCAAGATCGTGGCAGTCCTTTACAAATTCGCGCGCACGCTCTACGGTCGCGCCCTTCTTGATGTTCTTCAGGATCTGCGGATCGCCTGACTCAAAACCGACGATCAAAAGGCGGCAACCGGCCTCCTTCATCGCCTTCAACGTCTCGCGATGCGTCGTGGTACGGCTGGTGCAGGACCACGTGATGCCGAGCGGCTTCAGCTTGCTGCAAAGCTCGATGGTGCGTTCCTTCTGAATGTTGAAGGTGTCGTCGTCGAAGAAGAACTCTTTCACTTCCGGGAAGTTGTCGCGTGCCCACTTCATCTCGGCGGCCACGTCGTCGGTCGAGCGCTTGCGCCACGCGTGTCCGCTCAATGTCTGCGGCCACAGGCAGAACGTGCACTGCGCAGGGCAGCCACGGGTCGAGTAAAGCGAAATGTATGGGTGTAGCAGGAAAGGCACGTTGTAGCGCGTGACGTCCATATCGCGCTTGTAGATCTTCGTCGCCCACGGCATGGCATCCAGATCTTCAACCTGCGGACGATCCGAGTTGTGCTGTACCACGCCATTTTCATTGCGGTAGCTGATGCCGAGAATTTCCGGCAGCGGCTTACCCTGCGCATACTCCACCACGGAAAAGTCGAACTCGCGGCGGCAGACGAAATCAATCGCGCTGCACTCGTTTAAGGCGCGGTCCGGGTCTGTGGTCACCGGCGGTCCAACAAATGCAATCTTTAGGGTCGGGTTCGCAACCTTCATGGCCTGCGCCATCGCGTGATCGCCTGTCCAGCCCACGGTGGATGTAAAGAGTACGAGGAACTCGTAGCCCTTTGCGATCTCGATTGTCTCTTCTGCGCTGATGTGGTGCGGCGGCGCATCCAGCAGGCGCGAACCTTCCAACATGCCGGCAGGGTAAGCCAGCCATACCGGATACCAGTAGGACTCAATCTCACGGGTTGCGGGCCAGCGGCTGCTGGCGCCGCCGTCGAAATTTTCGAAAGAAGGCGGGTTCAGAAACAACGTTTTTAATGGCATAAGCAACTTGAATGTTACCACTTTGCTAACCGGAACCCACCACTTTCAGCGATGCTTCGTGGATCGTCCAAGGTGCGTCAGGGGCGCGCGGTCGAAGGAGAAGAAGTGTTGGGCAGCGGTACTGATCCGTTGGCAGGGGATGTACCCGTTACGCCGGGAGTGCTCACGGGCGGCTGAGAAACGATGCTGCCTGGTGACGCAGGGGCCGCCGTGCCGGATGTTGGCGAGCCCAGCACCCAAACGCCCAGACCGTCGGTCTGCCGTAAGAGGTTGATCTGCGTCTGCCGCAGCTGCAGTTCAACCGTAAGAACGTCCAGGTAGCGCTGTCGTTCCTGCAGTTGGGCGTTCAGCAAATCTTTGGGGGTAACCTGTGGACCAGCAAGGTTCGATGCCGTTGGCTGTAGCTGCACTTGCAACGCTTCGAGCTGGTCACGTGCGATTTCCTGCTCGTCCCTGGCAAGTTCCGAGCGCAACTGCAGTTCCAGGGTTGAGTTCTGCAGACGTGCCCTGCCTTCGCGAAACACGCCTCGCTGCTGTTCTGCTTCAGCAAACGCCCGCGCGGCATCTGCTGCGGACTCCCGGGCTTTCGAGCGGTGGGCCAGGTCTAGCAGTGGAAATGTTATCTGAAGCCCAAAGCCGAATGAATTCTGACTGTTCGGATTCTCTGGTGTCCCGGCATACCTCGGATAGTAAGCCCCATATGAAGACAGTTCTGTAGCAACCCTGCTGTAAGCAGCCGAAAGCGCAATTTGGGGACGCAGGATGTACCGTTGATCACCGAAAGCAGCAAACTGCTTTGCCCTTGCGTTGGAAAAGGCGCCGGCGATGCCTTCGCTGTCCTGTTCCGGGCCCTTGTCTGCTGCGTCCTGTTTCAGAGCTTCGAGTACGGGGATCGAGGTGGCTTCCGTGCGTAAGCCGCCTGCCGGTAACCCCGTCAGGAGCGCCAGGTGCCGGGTGTTGCCGGCAATCTCGTCCTGCAGTTGCAAACGCTGCAGACGGATCTGGGTAGCCGTGCGGCGGGACCTTGGTAGCTCGACCTTGGCATCCACACCCGCGGCAATGCGTTCGCTCGTGACGTTCACCAGTCGGTCGGCGAAGCGCGCTGCTTCCTGCAACGTGGTCTGCCGCTGCAAAGCATTTTCCAGCGCAATGTAGGTGTTCGTCGTATCCTCGACCACTTCGATTTCCTGGTTGCGCAAAAGGTGCTGCGCAGCCTCAACCGATTGCTGAGCGGAGCGGATGTAGTCCCGCTGCGAAAACGAAAAGACAAGACTCTGCGCAGAAATATTAAAAATGACGGGCACGTTCAGCGGCGCGCCGGTTGACTGTCCATAGCCGGCCGTCGTAGCGACCACGGGGACGTAAGCGTCCTTGGCCTCGCCATGTGCCGCACGTGCCTTGGCCAGATCGGACTGCGCGATGCGAACTTTGGGACTGTTCTTCAGGGCCAGTGAAACGGCGCTCTGCAACGAAATTTGCGCGCTGGCAGAACAGGCACACAGGCAAACTGCCGCTACCGCTATTTCTATGCTTCTTCTATGCAGTGGCTTCACCGGCGTAGTCCCTGTTGCGCAGCTTCGTAGTCTTTGGCAAGTGCCAGCGCTGCCTGGAACTCCGTTTGTGCAACTGTGTTGTTGCCCGCTGCCAGAAGGCTGTTGCCCAGCAGAACATGCGCCTTCGCGTAGCTTGCCACATGGACCTGAGGGGAGTTTAGGTAACTGCGCAAACCCGCCTGCGCCTCGGGTTCACTTCGCTTCATATCGAGCAGGACTTTTGCAGCGTCCAGGGTGTCGGGTCCATGTTGTGGGTCGTGCACCATGGCCAACTTTGCATTGTCTGCAGCCTTTTGCCAGTTCTTCCGACTGCGATAGAAGTTCGCCAAGTCGACATAGGCTTCGGCATTTGGCGCGGCTGCAAGAGCAGCCTGGAACTCCTGCTCGGCTGTCAGGTCGTCTTTGTTCTTGGCAGCGATCATTGCCGCCAGGCGATGAGCGCGTGCCGGCGCGATTGGCTGCAGCTTCGGCAGCAGAGCCCGTGCTTTTTCTGCGCCTCCGCCTACA
This sequence comes from Janthinobacterium lividum, assembly GCA_050954525.1. Lineage (GTDB taxonomy): Bacteria > Acidobacteriota > Terriglobia > Terriglobales > Acidobacteriaceae > Terriglobus. Next base: position 9,703 of record JBPBPZ010000092.1, on the reverse strand, counting down.
ACACCGGGAGCTTCGACATAGAACTGCCCAAGGTCACTCAGCGCCTCAACGTTGTTGCCATCCAACTGAACGGCGCGTTCAAAGCTGCTGCGAATCTTCCCGACCATACGCATACCCGTCAGCGCTCCGCTGTGGTCTGCCTTTGCACCGTACGCGCGGGCAAGTGCAAGCGCGTAGTTGCTGTTGGCCGGTTCCATCTTTGCAGCGGCTTCGCATGTGGCAATTGCCTGGTCTCGCTGATTAATGGAAGCGTATAAGCTGCAGAGCAGTTCATCAGCTTCTGCTGATTTGGGTGCCGCCTGCAACTCTGCCACAGCTGCATCCACCTTGCCCAGACGAGCGTCAGTTTTGGCAGCGCTCAAAGACTGCGCAAAAGCCGAGGTGCAGACGAGCATGAAAAGACAGAACCGGTGAGCTTGCAGCCGCGTGATCACTGCGGCACAACCTTCACCCGAAGCCCGTCCGTAAGATCCACACTACTGCTCAACGGGTTCAACGCGACCAGGTCACCACTGTTCAGACCGGACTTGATCTGGACTCTCATAAGGTTCAGAGCGCCAATCTGAACCTTGCGCTTGCTGAGCACGCCCTTTTGAATGAGATAGACAAAGTTGCTATCTGATCCTTCTGTGTGCAGAGCTTCACGAGGCAGGCTTAGCACGTGGTAAATCTGCTGCGTGGTCACGTTCACATTGACGTTCGTATTTGGCAACAGATCGCTGGCTGCATCGTCCACGGCAATGAGGGCTTCACCCACATTGCGTGTTCCGTAGGTTATGACCGTTGTTGGCACCCGGGTGATGTGTCCGTGCCATACCTGGTTTGGCTTCGCATCCCACTTGATCAGGACCGCCGCACCTACTGAAAGTTTGCCGATTTCGGGTTCGTCAAAGTAGGCACGAACTTGGACTTTTGTCAGGTCCGCCATCTGCACAAGCTCTTCGCCTGCGGGCACAAAATCGTATTGCTTTACCGGCAGAGAGTAGACCGTACCACTGAAGGGAGCGCGCACCACAGAGTTCGCCAGTGTGTCCTGTGCTGCTGCCAGTGCCGCCTGGCTATCGGCAAGCTGCGCCTGCACCCGTTGGCGATCCGTTGTGGCATAGCGTTCTGTTGCACGTTGCTGAACCGACTGCAACGAAGTCTGTGCTGAAGCTAACCTTTGCCGCGCTGCTGCGACCTCGTTTGCCGCTGCGGCACCCTTTGCCTGTAGGGCTTCCAGAGCGTTGACATCATTCTGGGCCTGCTGCAACTGCAACTTTGCCCGGCTGAGATCGCCGTTGATGCCGATACGTTCGTCTGCCGTGCCGCCCTGCCGGATATCAAACTGGGCAGCCTGGGCCTGTGCAATCGCCGAGCGCGCGGTCTGCACGCGGGCATCTGCTGCCGCTGCATCCAGGCGCAGGATCAGCGTGCCTGCCTGCACAGTTTCGCCGCTGTGGACATACACAGCCTTAACCGTTCCAGGCTCCCCAGCGTGTGCCTGGAAGTTCTGCATGGGTTCCACTTTGCCGTTGGTGGCAATCGAACTCAGCAGATCGCCGTACTCAACCTTGGCGGCCCGAATCTCGATATCGGAGCGTGTCGCGGAGCGGATACCAACCACGGACAGGGCCAGCACCACACACGCGATGGCGACCTGGATCGCTATCTTTCTCCCATTGCCTGCTGCTCGTTCGCTCATGCTCGATTCGTCATTATATGGGACTCGCACCTGCGACGATGGGTGCAAATAGTTTGCCTACAGGTCATCTGCGGGCCTTGAGATCTGCAGGTCGCAAAGCTCCATTTCAGTTCCACCAAACTGCGGATGACGATTTTCGCGGACGCGGAAGACCACATCGACGAGGCACCCAGTAGTTACACCCAGGTCGGAGAGCCGCTCTCGCCACAGTACCGTGCGGCTCCAACAGAGGCAGCTGACCGAGACGCCAGAAGGGGATTTCAGGAGCAGCTTCAGGTGGCGCTCCTTGAGCGGCAAGGGTTCTTCTGCGATGGTCAGTCCACGCGCCAGAAACAGTGGCTCCCGGTTGCCCTGGCCGAAAGGTTCCAGCAGGCGAAGCGTGCGCAGCAGTTCCGGTGCAAGGTCTTCCAGCAGCAGTTCCGCATCGATGTCCAGGCGCTGCTGCAGCATCTCTCCCGACAGCTTTGGGGATGCATAGGCCGACAGGCGGGTCCGCAACAACGGCACGCTGGCCGAGGGCAGGGAGAAGCCCACGGCATGGGCGTGCCCTCCAAAGCGATCGAAGACGGTGGGTTCCACTTCGCCATGGGCCGCAGTGATTGCGTCAAGCAGGTGAAAGCCAGCGATCGATCGGCCCGACCCGTGTGCTTGCCCATTCTCATGCGCGATCACAAGCGCAGGCCTGCCCATCCGCTCCACCACGCGCGACGCCAGAATGCCGATGACTCCACGATGCCAGCCTTCGCCGTCCAGTACAAGGCAGCCCGCCGCGTCCAGGGCTTCGCTGTCCTTCCGCAGGTCTGCAAGCTGTTCTTCCAGCGCTGCCAGGACCTTTGCCTCCACGTTGCGGCGATCTTCGTTCAGGCGGTGCAGCTTGTCGGCCAGCGCCCGGCCTTCCGCAGCGTCTCGCGTCAACAGCATGCGGACCACGTCGCTGGCCACGTCCATGCGTCCAGCCGCGTTGATGCGCGGTGCGATGCGAAACGCGATGTCGGTTGCCGACGGCCCGGTTTCGCCGTCATTGGTCACGCCCGCAAATTCCATCAGGGCACGCAACCCGTGCTGTCGTGGATCGCGCAGAGCCCGCAGTCCAAGTGCAACAATGATCCGGTTTTCACCCGTCAGTGGAACGGCGTCGGCCACGGTCGCAATCGCGACCAGCTTCAGCAGCGAAGGCAGCAGCTTTTCGCGCAGCGAAGCGGTCTCCACATGCCTGTAAGCAGAGGGCACAGCCGGAGGCGTTGAGGCAGCCTGCAGCAGTGCGTGCGCCAGCTTGAAAGCGACCGCCGCGCCGCACAGGTCCTTGTACGGGTAATCGCAGAACGGCTGGTTAGGATTGATCACCGCCAATGCTTCCGGCACGCCTGCCACGCCGTCCGGCAGGTGGTGGTCGGTCACGATCAGGTCCAGCTTGAGTGTCTTGCACTCGTCTGCAGCGGCAAAGGCTCGAATGCCCGTATCGACGCTGACGACCAGGCGCACACCCCGCGCGGCAGCCTCTGCCAGCACGGAGGCCTGCATACCGTAGCCCTCGCGGATGCGGTGCGGTATGTGGTATCGCACCAGCGACGGGCCGCCCGCTGGCGTAATGCGGTCAATTGCAGTTTTAAGCAGAACTGTTGCGGTGGTTCCATCCACGTCGTAGTCGCCGTAGATCAGGATCGGCTCACGCTGCTGCACCGCCAGCATCACCCGCTGCACAGCTTCGTGCATGCCCAGCAGCAGGCTGGGATCGTGCATCCGATCCATGCTGGGCACAAGGAAGTGACGGGCGTCCGCGGGCGTTTCGATGCCACGCGCGATAAGCACCTGCGCAAACCAAAGTGGCTGCTCAAGAGCGGCTGCAAGTCCATGGGCTTCAACACCCGGTAGCTCGGGAACGACCCAACGGGTGTTTGCCGCGGTCAGAGGCTGGGCGGCAGACGCAGGCATACGGCTATTCGTCGTCCGATTCGTCCAGAACGATGTTGCCCAGTTCCGTCACCGCTTCCATCCACTGCTGGTAGCGGTCGTACCACTCGGTGGCGGTCTCGTACAGGAACATCACGCCACCATAGGCGAACCCCAGCTGCAGATATCCCGTCCTGCCCACATAGTTCAGAAGGTACTGCGCGTCGTCGAGTTCCTGCCCGGCTTCGTCAGGGAAGCGGTGTACCCGGGTGCGTTCGATCAGTGTCTCGATATCGGCTTTTTCCAGAACAACTTCGCTCATCGTGACAAACGGAACGTTGGTCGCCTTGGCGTGTTCGACAAAGTCTTTCCAGGCGTCGGCGTTCTCTTCCTCGAACATGACAGAGGGCACATCTTCCGGCACAAAGGCCGACAAACGACGCAGGCCATTGCCCGCGATGAACGCGACCATGTCGTCTTTCAGGCCAGCAAGATCATCAGGTTGCATCCCTGTATTGTCTCACCCTGTGACCGCGATGCGAGTGGTTACCATGGAGGCATGGCGCTCCCCGAACGGCAAATTCTTGTGTGTATGAATGAACGCGATCCCACCGCGTCGCGACCCTCGTGTCGCAATGAGGGATCGAAGAAGTTGAAGGATGAACTGAAAGATGCGGTAAAGGCTGCGGGCCTGAAAGGCCGTGTGCGGGTGCTTGAGGTTAGCTGCATGGACCAGTGCGAACATGCAGCCGTTTGCGCCGTCTACCCGGACAACGTCTGGTACAGCTTCACCAAGGCTCGTGATGCCGATGAGATCGTCAATCAGCACCTATTAGGTGGCAGGCCTGTGGAACGGCTGCTTTGGCAGAATCCCGCCAATCAGCAGAAGGCGGAGCGGTTGGCTAAAAAGCAGGACTAGACCAGGGCCGAGGAGCAAACCCTGCGTGCTATGCTCCTTCAGGTCATGCTTTTTTCAAAAGATTATGTCGGGTACCTGTCACGGCAGGTCGTGCGCAGGCTGGTAGAAGCGAAGGTGATCCGCACGGATAAGCCTGCGGTTCTGGCCGAACGCATTAACGTCGGCATGGTCGAAGAGCTATCGCTCGAAGATCGTATTAATGATGAAGTTCGTGTGATCCTTGAAGCCTTTCAGGACGACATGTTGAAGACCGGCGCCAGCTACCCGGAAATGTTCAAAAAGGTGAAAAACGAACTCACCCGTAAGTACAAGGCGGTGCTGTAATGCGCATCTCCCGCGACAAGGTGAACAAGCTGGCGCACGTCGTTGCAGATACCCTGGCTGAAACGCCGGAAGCAGAGTTTCAGGAAGATCGCAACACGATCCGCCAGGAAGCTCGCAGAATTCTTGAGATTCTGCTGACGGAAGAAACAAAGATTGACGCTGCCGCACGGCTGAAGATTTCATCCCAGCAGCGCATCATTCTTGAAGGCACCCAGGAATGGGACATCCTGTATCGCAAGTACTACAACGACGAAGTGAAGCGCCTGGGCATTTAGCATCGGCAAACTTTGCGATATACTCAGAAAGTCGTAAAGCAGTAGCCCACCCGCCGGTCCTCGGCAACTGTGGCGTTATGGTGTAACTGGTTAACACGTCGCCCTCTCAAGGCGAAGAGTCCGGGTTCGAGCCCCGGTAACGCTACCAAATTCCTTCCAATTTGTGATCGCACCAGCAGGTGCCAGGTCTTCCCGCGTGCAGGGGCCTAGCCGACCACCCACTTGCTCCACGGCAGGTAACTGATTGCTTTTACGGCGAGGTAGGTCAGGACAAACGTCGGCAGAGCGATCACCGGAAGTGCCAGGAGCGCCGTGTTCAAGTGCGGTGCCAACAGGCCAAACACCGCATTCAGAACGATGATGTGCGCAAGGTACATGCCATAACTTCTGGCAGCTACATCGTGCAGCACTCTCCTCGCTCTGTTGCCACGGAAAGGGTCCGGCCTCATCAGCAGCAGGAAGATGCCCACCGTCATCATTTCGACGTTCAGCGTGGTGAAGCCCCAGGTCAGTTCAAGTTTCGGGACTGCGACCTCCGTTCCCAGCCGGTGAAGGAACCCGGTTGCGGTTACAGCGTAGCCGAGAGCGATCAATATCCACGCTAAGAGCGTCTTCTTGCTTGATGGCTCGGAGTGAAACCGTCGGATGTAAACGGCCGCTACGATGTAGCCCAGGTACCCGGTGAACAGGTACAAGGTGGGGTTCACGTTCCAGAATGCCTCGCCCCAGACTTCAGGAGCCCACAGGTGCAGGTAAGGCGTCGTGGACGCGATGCCCCATAACAGCAGGAATCCTTCCAGGCTCCTGCGGCTCGCCCCTTGCACCCACGGCGACAGCACGGGAGCGAACAGGTAAAGGCCCAGCAGCATGTACACAAACCACAGGTGCCCCACTTCTACGCCGTAGTTGACTGGAATGTGGAGCACGTTGATCAACGCTTTGTGGAGCGTGCTTTCGCCTTTGGCGTAGTAGTAGAAGGCATACACGGCGCACCAAATGACAAAGGGAAACAGCACGCGGGTAAAGCGCTTCCGCAGGAACTGGCGCGTGCCCAGGACAGGGAACAGGAAGTAGCCCGAGATCATGACAAACAGCGGCACACAGGTGCGGCACAGTGAGTTGAGCCATCCCACCCAGTGCGCGTCCGGCGTGTTCAGTACCGCGCCGTCCTTGCCGATGTAGAAGAACTCGCCGGTGTGGATCTGCATGACCATGTAGGTCGCAAGCACCCGCAACAGGTCCATGCCGAGGTTCCGCTGGCCGCCGCCTGCACGCGCGGCTTGCGGCGTGGCCGCAGGGGCAAGTGCTTCCATCTGTGACATGCATCGCTCCTTTGGCGAGTCCGTGTGCCTGTCTTCGATCCGGTCCACGGCTGCAGCCAATAGTAGGTGAAGCGTCCAACGAGCGTGAAGTCGGGTCTACCGGTTGCGTCAACGCCGATGCGAGGCGGCGTATACTTGCCCTGTGAGCAGCCCCGCAAAAACCTTCTATATCGAGACCTTTGGGTGCCAGATGAATGCCCATGATTCCGAGAAAGTGATCGGAACGCTGGAGCATGAGGGCTATACCCGCGTCGACGACGAAGAGGCTGCCGGACTGATCCTGTACAACACCTGCTCCATCCGCGACAAGGCAGAGCAGAAGGTCTTCCACCGCTTGAACGAGTACAAGCGCATGCAGGGCGAGGGCAAGCAGTTTGCCGTGTTGGGCTGCGTTGCTCAGCAGGAAGGCAACAAAATTTTCGAGCGTGCGCCGTACGTCTCGCTGGTCTCTGGTTCGGCGTCGTACCGCAACCTGCCGGAAATGCTGGTGCGTCTGGAAGCGGGCGAAACGCGCATTACGGGCCTGGACGATCGTCGCACGCAGGAAGAAACCTTCGACACGGAGTTCACGACCCGCTCGAATCCGCATCGCGGCTACATCACCATCATTGAGGGCTGCGATAAGTTCTGCAGCTACTGCGTGGTGCCCTACACGCGCGGCAAGGAGCGTTCCCGCTCGTCGGACAGCATTATGGTCGAGGCCGGGCGCATGGCCGCGCAGGGCTACACCGACATTCAGTTGCTGGGCCAGAACGTCAACAGCTACCGCGATCCGCTGGGCAAGCGCACCTTTGCGGAAGTGCTTGGCGAGATCGGCACCATGACCGGCGTCCGCCGCGTCCGCTTTACGACGTCGCATCCGCGTGACTTCACGCCAGACATCATCGCCGTCATCGACAACGTACCCACCGTTTGCGACCACGTACATCTGCCGGTACAGTCCGGTTCGTCTGCCGTGCTGAAGGCTATGCAGCGCGAGTACACCCGCGAGTGGTACCTGGAGCGCATTGCCTGGATCAAGGCTGCGAAACGCGACATCAGCATGACCAGCGACATCATCGTGGGCTTTCCGGGCGAAACCGAAGAAGATTTCGAGCAGACGCTGAGTTTGCTGGATGTTGTCGGTTACGACGCGGTGTATGCCTTTCAGTACTCGCAGCGACCCAACACGCCCGCCGTTGGCATGCCAGACACGGTGCCGGATGAGATCAAGGCCGCACGCCTGCAGCGCCTGATGGACGCACAGCGCGAACGCCAGCGCGTTAGCTACGAGCGGCACCTGGGCCAGGTGATGGACGTAATGGTCGAGGGCTACAATCGGCAGCGCGGCCAGGTGACCGGTCGCTCGTCACAGAACAAGACTGTCAACTTCACCACGGCGCAGCCCATTCTGCCCGCGCTGGGCAGCTATCTCAACGTGCGCATTACGCGCACCTTTCCCAACAGCCTGGTGGGTGAGGCTGTTCTGGCAGGCTGACTATGCGGGAACCGGCACAGCACGAAAAGGGAAGCATCGCCCAGGAAGATGCAGCAGCCGATGTGGAAGTCCGCATCCGCGGCCTGATGATGGACCCTGTAACGAACATGCCCATGATCGTCCTGAAGGATGTTGCAGGCGACGGTGTTCTGCCCATCTGGGTTGGCATTTTCGAAGCCAATGCGATAGCGCTTGAAATTGAAAAATCTGCCACACCGCGGCCCATGACACACGACCTGTTGCGAAACGCACTCCGTGCCTTCGAAGCGGAAGTAAAGCGCGTCGTCGTCTCTGAACTGCACGACGACACCTTCTTCGCCGTGATCTGGCTGGAGCGCAATGGCGAGACACTGACGCTGGATGCCCGCCCATCCGATGCCCTGGCACTGGCAATGCGCGCGGACTGCCCCATCTATGTGAACCGCTCAGTCATGGACACCGCACGGACCGCGCAAAAGGGTAAGGACGTGAACCAGGAAGAGCTACGCCGCTGGCTGGAAGGCCTTGGCGATGACGACATGGGCCGCTACAAGATGTAATGGGCTGTTAAGCCAGCCAACCGCATAGGCTTGCGACACGTTCCGCCCATTGCTCTTCCGTAGGTATCACGGGCAGCGGCTTGCCAAGCGCCCGGCCATTCATCACACCCTGAATCGCGCTGTGCAGTGGCTGGATCATCTCCGGCGCGTCACCTTCGAACACGGTGGCCCAGGGCGTTTCCAGCAGAATGTCGCTTACACCCGACTCTCGGTGTAGAAGCACAGGGATCCCTGCCTGGATTGCTTCGACCGCAGGGATGCCATAGCCCTGCACGGCAGGCATCAGGAACAGGTGTGCCTCGGCCATGAGTTCCTGCAACTGCTCGTCAGCCACAAACCCGTGGAAATGCACGCGTGGGCCGATGCCAAGGCGGTCTGCGCGCGTACGCAGGGTGTCGATAAGCGAACCCTTGCCAGCCAGGTCCAGGCGCCAGTCCGCGAGCGTAGACAGTGAGGGCTGTTGCTGCTCCAGCGCAGCAAGTGCTTCCAGAACCCATTCGATGCGCTTGTTGGCTTCGATGCGGCAAACCGACAGCATGTGAAGTGTCCCGGTAAAAGGCCGCTCCCGGAAGCCAGCCTTTGAAGGCAACCCGCCCATCCGGGCGATATACGCTTCTGTGCGAAAGTCGCGGCGGCATTCGTCTTTCAAGTACTCACTGGTGACGATCGTGGCCCCGCCGCTGCGCAGGCCAATGCCAATCAGCAGATTTGAAAAACCTATTCGCATGCGGTGCGCGAACGTGCGCGAAGCCTCATCCCCAAACAGTGATGGCGTGTCATGCATCAGGCAGTGAAATCCACGCGCGCCAGCCAGTGTGGCGTGCAGCGCGGGCTGGTAGCCGGAACACAGCAGCTTCGGGTGTTTCCCCCGTCCGCCCAGGTGACGCTTCAGCGCGGCGACCTTCGCGCGTGCGCCACCGGCGGGCTTCATTTGCAGAACACTCACGGGATGGCCAGCGAACGCCGCAAGCCCGATGCGGTCCTCGTAGGTCAGGATCACATTCGAAACACCGTGCTCATACAGCCACCTGGATAGAGCAAGGACACTCCGCTCGGCGCCACCGAAAGCTTCCACCTCGGGGATGAAGATTTGAACCGGCTGCTGCTTGCCGGAGTCCATCTCAGCGCTCAGCAACCTGGTCCAGCAGCGTGAAGAACTCCGGGAACGAGATGGCCGCGGCTTCCGCGCCGTGGATCGTCGTCTCGCCCGTTGCTCGCAGGGCAGCGATGGAGAACGCCATGGCAATGCGGTGATCGTCCGCGGAGTCGACCA
>JBPBPZ010000121.1:0-22245 GCA_050954525.1 Janthinobacterium lividum | reverse complement strand
GACAAAGCCGTGAAGCTCAGCCATCGCACTCACGCCGAATTGCGCTTTCAGGAACATTGACTGCAGGTGTGGGTATTCCCGACTGGGAATACGCTGAACGCCCGCGGTACGGATGGACAGCCGGTGCCCGACTCCGCTGGAACACTGCAGGGACAAGCCCGGATTACGCCTCGTTCTACAACGAGTTCTTCGTAAACTTCGGACCAGACGGACAGGGCAACGCACTGGGTCGCAACAGGACGACCCGATGCCTCGGGTTGGGATCTTAGCCCTGACCTGCAGGTCTAGATAGGTTATCGGTACTAGTATCAGCCGATACCGAACGGCGTTGTGAAGTACTGAGGCCACTCCTCGCGAGTCCAGTTCGAAGGGTTCTGCCTTTGCGTTTAGAGCAGGGGGAAGAAACCGGTACATCGGCTGCCGTGGAGCGCGCGGCACGCCATTTTCCGCGTAGGAGGTAAGGTAAGCGACAACAGAAGATGTGGAAGCGGCTCACAACCTATTTTGGGTTTCTCCTGAAAGTAGGAGTCCCAGATGAAAACAGACCGAATCACGCAGGTCGACCTGATGCGTGACGACCTTCTCGTTTACCTGTCAGACAAAACCTTCTTTATAGTCACGTCGGAACAACTATTCTCACTAAATATCCCTCGGTCAGACATCGCAGATAACCAGGAAGCCGGAACCAACGGAGTTATACATCTTGTGAAAAAGACGAACCTCCCGCATCCGCTCAAGCGTTTTTCGTGGGCGCCCGAAGAGGAGTAACTTTCACGGCACTCGAGTCATTACGAGGGCCTGTTCTTCCGTTTGAGGACAGCCGCAGGGATCGCGTTGGAAGAAAGGTAATGCGGCTAATGAAACAGTTCTTCGCTTGCTTCCTCTGCTTGAGCAGAGAACCCTTGTGTAATTTTGTAGATGGCGGTGAGTGGACTCGCTGAACAGTGGTGGAAGGGGGATGGATTCATGTGGTCTTGGCACCCTAAGGAGAAGTCGACGCTTGACGGTTAGCTGCTTCGAAAGGCAGAAAATAGGGTAAACACAGTGCCGCTCTTACCCTTCTTTTGGCTACTGCGAATATTCAGCGCGCCGTGATGTCGATCAATGAGTTCTTTACACACCCAAGTCTAAGTCCAGTGCCGCCGATCCCCTTGGTCGTAAAGAACGCGTCAAATACCTTTCTTTTCACGTCTGAACCGATACCAGCCCCAGTATCTGCAACGGTCAGTACCAGACCTTTCCGTCCCGTGGGCCAGTGAGTCGCTTCGCGACTACGCAGGAGGAGGCGACCTCCGAAAGGATGCATAGCAGGGAATGACCCCGGCTTTGAGGCTGGTCAGGATGCGGTCGGTAACAACCTGGTAGATGCTGGGTTTGGCTGCGGTTGCGTTCTGGGCTGTCTGCTTCTTGATGGGTCTTCTCCGGGCTTTTCAGTGGTTAGGCTGTGGCTGTTCTCTGTCACGCTTTGGCCCTGGCCCACGCCAGCAGGGGCGGCAAGTGCAATGCTGTGCGTAAAGTGGCTCGAAGAGACAGGCCTGCAAGGCCCGGAGGAAGCGAACACCTGGAGCTGCACGGAGCTTTTTCCACCCAGCTTGCGCGCGCCAGGACAGCGTCCATCAGCAAAGGTCTGGCTTCCGTATTGCGCAGAATGCGCGGACATAGCTCTGGTACTTGCTTTTCGTCAGCTTTGGTATCGTTCAGCGATGCTTGCGATGGCGATGTTGCAGGCGCGCACCGAACTGGCCAGCAGCACCTACTGCTTCGGCTACTTTGCTAAGGCTGAGGCGGATTGTTGAAGGTGATGAAGCAGGCAAGGCAGCGGGGTTGTATTACAAGGAGGCGCTGGAAGCCGTAATCCGAGAGGCGAACGACGTAGCAGACTAGATCCAGAAAGCCACAGCTCGCGGAGCTTCAGCGGGCTCCTGCGAGGCCTCCAGGTCTGTGGTCCCATCGGCAGCGACACCTCCTTACGATTGCAACCGACGCCTCTTGGCCTCATCCAGGATCCCTGTTGACCACAACACCCAAACCATCGGCAGGGGTTGCGCAAACAGGCGCCAGAAACGTTTGCTGTCCGTGTTCAGACCGAAACCGTCGCGATGGTGCTTCCATTGCGCGACATTGCCTGGAAGAATCGCAACGAAAAATGTTCCAAGCACGAGTCCCACTGCTCTTCTCTGTCGTGGAAACAGGATCAACGAAGCACCCATCGCCATCTCAACCACGCCTGACCAAACGACGACCTGGTCCACGGTGAGCGGGAGCATCTCTGGCACGAACTCCGGCACCTGCGCCCGGAAAGCGCGCCGTGCAAACGTAAGGTGAGAGGTGCCTGCAAAGATCATCATTCCGCCCAGCATCCACCGTGCCAACCTCTGAGTAGTAGTCTCCTGCGGTTGCGCCTTGAAGATCTGAATGGGCATGAGTCCTCCACGTTGATGCCGAGCTTGTTGAGTCGTTGGATGCGCACTCACCAACCCATAACTGTCCCGTTAGGAGGGCGCGTAAAGCATCTCATCTCCTTTCCGCCGAGTGATCCTCTGACCAGCAAGGGTGGCGAACTCGTGCGGTCATGGGCCGTGTCGTGAGATCGTTTGCCAGGTAAACCTGGAGCCCAACCCCCAGGGTGATGAACCATTGGGGATCTAGCGGCCTCGGTATACGCGGAATCCCACTCTTATCTCGGAGACACGACATTGACGATTGCCGGTGGTAACTTCGGTATCAGCCAAGAAACGCTTTAATAGCCAGGCGTTCGGTTATGCTTAGGAAAGTGCGGTCTGAAAGCAAATACGCACAGTGCAGGCAGATCAGGCCTCGCTCGCGAGGCCTGCTTTTTACCGCCCCTTGGCGAGCCTGGAAGCTCCGCGCTCACACCGGCGCAACTACGCGAAAGCGCTGACCTGCTCTTCGCCCTCTCTGCCGGCGTCCTCTCCGCGATACATGAGCTGGTCACCGAGGTACTGTAGAGTGTTGTGGCTAGTAGGCGAAAAAGAAGCGAGCCTGAAACGAGCATTTGACATTTTTAGGAGTTGGGCAATCGGAACAGATGATGATGCGCTCAGCCTGCAAATCATCTTGCTGAATTCTGGAGGCTACCTACTCCTTTACCGGCGAAGACTCTCCCATGGCGAACCTGCTGCTGAGTGTCATGGGAGCCTTTGCGCAATTCGAGCGTGAGCTGATCCGCGAGAGGCAACGTGAGGGAATCGAGTTGGCCAAGAAGGCTGGAGCTTACCGTGGCCGTAAGCATTCGTTGAGTCTGGAACGGGCGGCAGAGTTGCGGAAGCGGCTCAGTCAAGGGGAGAATAAGTCCTCTCTGGCGAGAGAGTTCGGAGTGGATCGCACAACGGTCTACCGTTATGCCAGTCGAACACTTGGAGTACAAGCATGAACTTCCTGGAGATTGCTGTTAACAAGCAATGGAACAAGACAGATCAGGTCGAGGATCCATGGAAAATGCTCTTCAGTGCAGGCAAAGAGGCTAGGGCCAAGCAGATTCCGTTCGACACACAACGAGCTGAACCCTGGAAACGAGGATGGGTGGTAGCCGATATCCGGTTGGGCATGCTTGAGGAGCGGGAGCCGTGAAGAAGGGAACTCAGCGCGTGATGCACTGTCCATGCGGGCGCAACAAGGTTCTGGCGCATGGTTTATGTGGCACCTGCTACACGCTTAAACGGCATGACGCAGCGTACTTCGGTGGGAACAGGGAAGTGGTGCTGGCCCGCGATGGCTACCGTTGCCGCGTACCGGGCTGCACGACCACTAAGCGCGGAAAGCGTTCGATCTCGGTGCACCACCGTGTGCCTGGTAACAGCGATCCGAAGCTGATGCTGACGCTCTGTCTGGTTTGCCACGCAAAAGTGTCACGCACGCTCTTTGTACAGAAGCACTGGCCACCGTTTCTTCGGCAGCTGTGGCGTGAGCAGCATCCCGATGGTCACGAGCAAACAAGCCTGAATTTCGCAAAGAAAAGTCCGGCAGCGGAGCCGGTGCCCCTTTTCAGCGATCATCATGTGGCGACTAACAGGACGTTACTCTAACATTGCAGCCAAACACTATTGATGCTCCTGTTTTCGCCGTCTGACATGCAGCACTCGCCACTAGAGCAACATGCACGTCGGCAGTAAACGGACCCATGGTGACTGCGCGATGGCACAGCGCATACGCGAATCTGGATCGCCGCATAGAGCTCTTGATTTCTGGCAGTGGAGATGATAACGGCCATAAACATAATGCTCGCTACGCCTGTGCAACGTGTTACCCGGTAAAGGTCCTGAAGCCCTGGCGAACCGAAAGATCAAGTATTGTGCAGTAAGTCTTTCGCAACGATCCATGGAACCAGCACAGTTTGGCTGCACCTGACCTGCATCACATTGCTGCTGGAGTCACCGCCGATGCTTGCAGTTCCGAGCGTTGGCTCAAGGCGCAGAAAAGAGGCGCATTGCCTCGGAAGGAAGTTGATACATATGGCAGATCAGGCTTCGCTTGAAAAGAAGTACGCACCCGTAGGACAGGTAATTACAGACTTCAGCGATTACGGTGCAAAGATCGACGGCATCTTTATGCAGGGCGAGAAGCTCGTTCTCAAGTGTGATGTTCCTTCGAAGGTGGCTTCGAACAGGGTTTGGGATGTGATCAAGAAGTGCGATCCGAACTACCCAGATTTTGAGATCCAAATGGCAGTGACTGGCGGCGATGCTCAACCGTACACGATCAAACCGGGCGACACTCTCAGCGCGATTTGCGTGAAGTTCTATGGAAATGCCAACAAGTACCCTCAGGTCGCTGAAGCAAATCAGATGGACGCAAATGAAGTTTCGGTCGGGAAGACGATTCAGCTTCCGCTTCTCTCCTAGCCGAATACCAAACACAAGGGGTGCCCTTATGAGGGCACCCCTTATTGTGAACTGCAGTGTCTCCTAAAGGATTCGACCGAGCACAGACTGAAGCAGACCACCCATTTCAGGTTGGTCGCCTACCTGTGTGCCTTGCGCATCGACATGGCCGTTTGACATCAGGTGGTGAATCAGGACTGGTACTGCAACACCGAGTCCCATTTTGACCATCGTCGGGGACATCCCAGTACGCTGAGCAATGCTGTCGATGATGCCGGTACCACCCAGACCCTGTTCCACTTGGTTTGGGTCAGCAGGTGCCGTCTGGCCTGAACCCCACTGCTGCACCTGGCTGCCCATGCCATTCTGATGAAAAGACTGTAGCAATCCGCCGAGGCCACCAGGACGATTCTGAAGCTCTTCGACGAGTCCTCCGGTTACCTGCGCGTTCGGCGATGCTGCGGCGTTACCCTGGCCAGCCATCGACTGGATCATGTCCATGATTCCCATTGCGTAAACTCCTGATGCTAAATTGAGGTGGTGCGCTTGCCCGTTAAGAAACGGAGTAGGAACGTGAGCAATACTGCCCCGATCACAGCGACGATGATGGTATAGATAAAGCCACCTTGGCCCGCGAATCCAAGCGTCCGCATGATGAACCCGCCGATGACGGCTCCGATAATGCCGATCACGATGTCCATGAACCCACCGAAACCGCCGCCCTTCATGATTTTGCCCGTGATGAAGCCTGCGATGAGACCAACAATGATCCACCAGATGAATACCATAACAATGAACTCCTCAGAGATCGTGCAGAGCGGCAGCCCTTAGGCCGCCGCTTCTCTTCTGCTATTTATTCGTCTTTTTTGAGGACTTCGGCGCGGGAGCATTTTTCAGTTCAGGAGCGGCTTCCTGCTCGTCCTGCTTGCTCTTCTCATCGGACTCCTTTTTCTTGGGATCCTTTTCTTCGTCTCCCTCGTCCTCGTCGTCTTCTTCGGCTTCCTGGGAAGCTGCTTTCTGCAGGATGGAGGTAGCTCCGGAGAGGATGTTCTTCGCTGCCGCTTCTTCCTCATGCAGGGTCTCGGTCAGCAGCTTGACGATTTCAGCTTCCTTCAAAGCCTTTGCCATGGCGATGGCGGCGGTATAGCCGGCGATCTCGTAGTGCTCGACACGGAGAGATGCACCGATAATGCCGGCGTCCTTGAGCGCGCCCTCCTCGTCCTCCTCAGTCGCCTCCGCAACCTCCTTGAGGCATCCCTCCGTACCATCGCAATGCTTGCCGGTCGGCTTCTCACCAAGCTGTTCGAAGATGGTGCGAAGGCGAGTTACTTGCCCTTTTGTCTCTTCCAGGTGAGCAGTCATTGCCTGCTTCAGCTTCTCGTCAGAGACTTCCTTGAGGGCTTTCGGCAAGGCTTTTACAATCTGGTTTTCTGCGCTGTACAGATCGCGCATTTCGTCGATCAGAACTTCTTTCAGGCTCATGGTTTGCTCTCGTTGGTGCGTCAAAGGGAAGTGGTTTAAGCTTCGTTAGCGTAAGTATTGCGCACTAGCTTGTGTGCTTCTTTACGTGGTCTGCAGGTGTTTCGTTGGTACGATCCGGCTGAGCAGTCGCTCCGATCGTGTCCGCTACGCTACCCTGAAAGCGAGAGTGCTTGCCATCGCCGGGCTGCAGCGGCGAGATTCCGCCCTTTGCCATCAGCTGTGCGGCGATCTCGTAGATCTCTTCCGTCGCGTAATCCGGAGAGAACAGGGTCGGGCACTCGCCAATGACGGGGCCTTCTGCCGCGTACTCTGGCGTGCCGGTGATGACTTCGAGTGGCTCGCCGTCAGCCCAGTCTGCAACGCCAGACCACACACCTGCGACGTCGCCGTAATCGCCCGTATCAGAGAAGGTGTACAGCTTGCGGTGGCTGCCAATCTGCTGCCAAACGCGCGCTTCTGGAATCTTTGAGTCGTCGATGTTCGGTGTTGGCAACATCTTGGTGACTTCGACGCCAGTAATCTTGCGCAGAGCCATGGCGTAAGCAGCCTGGTGAACGCCGCCACGAACCATTAGGTAGCCGATGACCCTGCGGGCTGCCGGGTTGGTCGTCATTTGGTAGCAGCGATGTTTGTGCATGCGCGCGCCGGTTTCCAGAAAGAAGTTGTGAAGCAGATCGGAAACCAGGTTGCCACTGGAGAAGACGTGCTCGCCGCTCCAAAAATGACCCATGGAATCCATCACCTGGTGGCCGCCGCCGCCCACAATGGTGTGGTGGGTGTTGCGCAGATTTGCCGCATCCTGCAGAGGACCGGAGACAGGATCGCCCTCCTTCACGGAGCCTTCCAGCATCAGATTGATCGCAGTGGAGATCAGTTCGACGTGGCCCAGTTCTTCCGCGGTGATGCTTGCGATCAGGTCATAGAAGGGCTTGAGCTTCTTCTTTTCCTTGAATCCGAACGACTGGTGCAGGTAGTTGTTCAGCGTGGACATCTCGCCAAATTTGCCGCCAAGTAGTTCCTGGATTGCGGCGGCACCATTTGGATCGGGGCTTGCCGGCTTTTCAAGAGGGATCAGAAGCTTCTCAGAGCGCGTGAACATAAGGGAAAGCCTTTCGAATTACGTGATCGTGCGTTGCCAGGGCAGCATCCCGTGGAGTAGACAGAGCTCAGGAATGAAAGTACGCCGGAGCTGCGAGCGGCTACCCTGTTGTGTTTGTGACCAGACATACGATGCTGGTTTGTCAAACCGTGCCTGCCAAGACTAATGATTGTCAAAGCATTCATGAGAGCCAACCTTGCCAGTGGTCGCGCTCCAAGCCATTATCTTCGCCAGCCTCATCCCAATGCGGCAAACCCGGCAAGCTCGACGCTCGGATGAACGGGACCACCTTATGCTGAAAAATCCGCTTGCTTGCGGAAAGGAAATCACCGCCTTGATCGGCGTGGAACGACAGGTGGCAAAGAGGCTTGGATTAGATGGAGTGGCAAACGACAGCACTGTTCACGAACTAGGCAAGGAAACTCCTATTGATGATGTTGCCCAAACATCAAGGAAACCCCTGCCGAGCAGCGGTTGAGCTGCGGACCACTGAACCTTACTTCGGAGCGGAGCAGGAGATCGCTGTGGCGTTCAACGATAGTTTGTGCTGTGAGCAGGCCATTGGTTCTCGACCTGTCATTCTTGGCTACAGGTGTCAGCGCTGGTGAACATTGCCATCTGGAAGCTGCTCGGTCGTGGTCCTTCACTTTAAGGAGCTCAAAGCTGAGCTGCTTAATCATTCTTGATGGCGATGGGCGAGCGCTGTCGTTATAGGTGCGCCGGAGTGCGATTGCGCATCACAAGAGACATCGTAGAATGCACTGCCTGAGCGACTCCAACGGCGCGTCGACAACTCACTCTATGAGTCCCCAGCCTGCATCAGCAAACGAGCGTTATCGATATGAAAAAGTACATCGCAGAATTATTAGGAACGTTCGTTCTTGTCTTCGCCGGCCTTGGTACTGCTGTTCTTGCGGAGAGCAAGATCGGTCTGCTTGGCATCGCCTTTGCATTCGGCTTATCACTTCTGGCGATGGTCTATACCCTGGGCCCAATCTCAGGCTGCCATGTTAATCCTGCAGTCACCCTTGGGTTCCTTGTGGCAAAGCGAATCACGGCGAAGGATGCCATTGGTTACGTGATCGCTCAGATTGCAGGCGCAATCCTGGCTTCTGGGGTCCTCCTTGTGATCGCTCAGGGAGCCCCGGCCCGTTATAGCGCACATGTCAGCGGCCTTGGAGCGAATGGCTATGGCATGCACTCCCCGGACGGATACTCTGCTACGGCAGCGTTCATGATGGAGCTTGTGCTTAGCTTTATCTTCGTGCTCACCGTCCTAGGTGCTACGGACAGCAAGGCTCCGGCTGGATTCGCCGGCGTAGCAATCGGGCTTGCGCTCACCCTGGTCCACCTTGTGGCTATTCCCGTGACCAATACATCGGTCAATCCCGCACGAAGCATTGGACCAGCAGTGTTTGTGGGTGGATGGGCCCTCCAGCAATTGTGGCTGTTTCTCTTTGCGCCGCTGATTGGGGGTGCCCTGGCAGCCCTGTGCTACACCTCACTCTGGGACAAGGGAACTCCGGCCCCAGCCAAGCTACGTGCCTGAACTTAGCTTAACTAAGCACGTCGTTTCACGACAGGAGCTCTAGTGAATACCCATAGTGCAATTGGCGTTATAAGGCGAAGTTTCACCGACTGGAATGAAGACAACGCTCCGCGGCTTGGGGCGGCACTGGCCTTCTATACCATCCTCTCCATTTCCCCTCTCGTCATCTTCGCCGTCACGCTCGTCTCCTTATTCTTCGATCGAGCCAGCGCGCAGGCTCACCTTCTAGACCAAGTGCAGTCCCTTGCAGGTCAAGATGGTCGAAACGCCGTGCAAGCCATGCTGGCAAGTGGACAGAAAGCCTCATCCGGCATCTTCGCGACAATCATTGCGCTTGCCACTCTGCTTTTGGGTGCGTCGGGTGTTTTCAATGAACTCAGGTCAGCCCTGAACACAATTTGGGATGCGCATCCTAAAGATACTTCAGGCGTCTGGGGTTTCCTGCGGGAACGGATCTTCTCCATCGGTATGGTGTTCAGTGTGGGATTCGTCCTGCTTGTATCCCTGCTAGCCAGTGCCGGCCTAGCTGCTACAAGCAAGTTTTTCAATGGATTGTTGCCCATCCCCGCAGTCATGCTGGAAGTGTTCAACTTTGTTGCCTCCTTTATAGGTATCGCGATTCTGTTTGGTTTGATCTTCAAGTACGTGCCAGAAACGAAGGTGGACTGGAAAGATGTGCGGTTCGGCGCTGTGATCACTGCGCTCTTTTTCACGATCGGTAAGTCTCTGCTTGGGTTTTACTTTGGCAAAGCAAGCCCCGGGTCCGCCTATGGTGCTGCGGGATCACTTGTCGTTGGAGTCGTGTGGGTTTACTACTCGGCGCAGATCTTCTTTTTTGGTGCCGAGCTGACCCACGTTCACGGGTCCGTGAACGGAGCGCAGCAAGAGCTAGCGAAAGGAACTTCAGCAAGTAAGTAGCAGAGCTCTCTACATCGGCATGGCAACATCCGTTGGCGGGATACGTGTTCCTGTTGATGTGTGGTCTCGCAGGCAGCGGCGAGCTAAAGGTGCGTAGAAATCCAGCGTCAGCTGGGGCTCTTCCTTCGTCCTGGAGAACCAGACCTTCGTATGCCGAGCAGACCATCCGGTTACGGTTCTAAGGATTCGAACTGATCTTCTGTGTCTAGGCTGGCCGCGTAA
Organism: Janthinobacterium lividum; assembly: GCA_050954525.1. Lineage (GTDB taxonomy): Bacteria > Acidobacteriota > Terriglobia > Terriglobales > Acidobacteriaceae > Terriglobus. Next base: position 12,134 of record JBPBPZ010000121.1, on the reverse strand, counting down.
CTTCCGACGCACCAAAGGACATACAACAGAGGATTACACCATGAGCATCAAAGGCGCACGAGATCTACTTATCGATGAACTGAAGGACGTTTACTCTGCTGAAAAGCAGGCAATCCGGGCCTACCCTCGTATCGCAAAAGCTGTAAGTTCGGACGAGCTAAAGCAGGCTCTCAAGAACCATCTAGAGCAGACCAAGGGGCAGATTGAGCGTTTGGATCGTGTGTTCGAGATCCTTGAAAAGCGCGCTGGCGGAAAGACCTGCGAGGCCATGAAGGGTCTGCTCGAAGAAGCGGCGGAGTCGATCGAGGAATCGAGCAGGGACCTGTCCTCGACATGGCTATCATTGCTGCTGCGCAGCGTATCGAGCACTACGAGATTGCAGCGTACGGAACAGTAGCGACCCTAGCAGAAGCGATGGGCCGGGAAGAGATCAAACAGCTTCTCGGCCAGACACTCGACGAAGAAAAGCAGGCTGACTCGCTGTTGACGGAGGTGTCGTCCGCTGTCAACGGCGAGGCGCTGGCAGCGAACGACGAGGAAGACGAAGAGGCGTCGGCTTCGAAAAAGTCCGCCTCGAAAACAGCGAAGAGTAAGACCAAGAAGTAGATTGCGACATTGGGAAGGGCCAGTGGGTGCTGGCCCTTTCAGTTTGTTGCCTCACTCCGGTTGCTATGGCCACGCACTAATGCAAAGCGAAGAGATTCTCCTACAGAGAGGCTGCGGGGCAGCTAAGACGCCCTACGCAGCGCCGACTTGTCGAAATGGAGTAGCAGGTCTGCTGGGTCTTGCCATACCTCAACGCAGCCTGCAGCACGCAAGTCATCGGCTTTCCAACCTCCTGAAGTGAGACCGATCACCGGGATCCCAAGTTTGCCTGCTGCTTCGGCATCCCACGGAGTGTCACCAAGAGCGACTGCCTGTTCAGGACGCATGTTGACCTTCTTCAAGGCGGCGGCAAAAATATCCGCATCGGGCTTGGAAGCTTTCGCATCGGCACTGGAAGAAGCTTCATCGACAAGATCATCCATCCCAACTAACTTTCCATAGGTAGCCAGGTCCTCCTGCTCAGAAGAGGTCGCGATAACGATTTTCATCCCGGATTCGAGTACCCGGATCAGTAGATCTCTCGCTTGTGAAAAGGCCACCATGCGTGACATATAGTCGCGATGGAAAAGATCCTTGCGGAACTCCTTCAAGGGTTTCTCCAAGCGCTCGCGATCCCCTTCCGGCACAAAGACCGGAATGACTTGATCGCCTCCCTTTCCAATTTGCCGCCAGGCCTCGTCCATTCCGATCTGGATACCGAAGTGCTCAAAGGTGCGCCGCCAAGCCTCGGCATGGAGCGTTACTGTCCACGAGGGTTCCATCCAAATCGGTAAGCAAAACGTCGGGCATTTAGTTCTCCTAAGCCGCGCTGAACGCGCCTTCTACCTTCTGGCTCTTGTTGATAAACAACTTCGTACGTTCCACTCCGCGTCGGCTAAATCGGCATCTTTCCGCCGGTTGCCCCGTAGATCTCACCCGTCACATAGCTGGCATCGTCTGAGGCCAGAAACACAAAGAGAGCAGCTTGTTCCACAGGTTGCGCTGGACGCTGGAAGGATGTGCTTTCCCCGAAGGACTTCACTTCTTCTTCTGGCATAGTCGCAGGAATCAACGGCGTCCATACAGGCCCAGGAGCCACGCCATTGACCCGGATACCATGTTTCATGAGGAGCTTGGAAAAGCTCTTTGTGAGGCTGACCAAGGCGGCTTTCGTCGAAGCGTAGGGGGCTAACTCATCTTTCGGCTCGAAGGCTTCAATGGAGCAGGTGTTGATGACAACACCGCCCGGTTTCATCTCGGACGCAGCAGCCTGAGTGAGAAAGAAGGTTCCATATACATTGGTGCGGTACGTCCGATCGAACTCCTCTTCGGGAATGTCGGCCAGCTCCGCATAGGTGCGTTGGAAGGCTGCATTGTTCACGAGAATGTCGAGTCGACCGAATTCCTGCGTGGTTCGGTTTACCAGTTGTTTGCAGAAGTCCTTCTCACGGATGTCTCCCGGAACGGCAATGGCTTTACGACCCGTCGCCTTGACGAGACGAACTGTCTCCTCGGCGTCGCGTTGCTCGTCCTGATCACCCTCAAGATAGGTGAACAGAATATCTGCACCTTCCTTGGCGAAGCAAAGGGCGACCGCTCGGCCGATGCCGCTGTCGGCGCCAGTAATGAGGGCGGACCGACCCGTGAGCCGTCCATAGCCCTTGTAGGTGGATTCACCATAGTCAGCTGGTGGATCAAGCTTTTCTGAACTACCCGAACCGGCTTGCTTTCCTTGCGGAAACGGTGGTTTTGAAAAGCGTTCACGAGGATCTTGTGGCTCCACAAGCGAGACGGAGGAAGACATAAGTGGATCTCCTGATGTGAGAAAAGCGAATGAGAAACGTACCAAAGGGAGGAGAGAAATGCTGTGGGCAAAACGTCTACGGGACGCTTGCGTAGTTTGCCGGAGCATACTCGCATTTGGTGGGATGTGTTGCTGCTTCCTGGTGTTGCACTTCGTCATCTCACTCGCAGGCGGTTTGCGACTTAGCCGCAATGGTGATCCGTTGGGAAATCGTGCTTTGGTTTTGGGTAGCGGTGGAGTCACGGGCATCGCATGGATGACGGGACTACTCTTTGGTCTTCAGGAACGAGGTGCGGATCTGCTGACCGCTGATCGAATCCTGGGGACCTCGGCAGGTGCGGCAGTCGGAGCGCAGATCACGAGTGGAGTTCCACTCGCCGAGCTGTTCCGCTACCAAACAGACCCGGCCTTGCAAGTGCCGGAGCTGGAGCCAACGGCTGAACAGTTCAACACGGTTTCCCACACGCTTCCCTCCCTGATGCACATCGAGAACGAGGCCGAGCGCCTGCATGCGATAGGCATGCTGGCGATGAATGCGGATACCATTGAGGAGCAAGTACGCCGATCGTCCATTGCCGAGCGTTTGCCGAGCCATAAATGGCCGGAACGCCCACTTGAGGTGGTGGCAGTGGATGTCCGGAGCGGCGAGGTACAGATCTTCACTTGTAACGCTGGTGTCGATCTGGTCGATGCTGTTGCGGCAAGTTGTGCAGTCCCCGGATTGTGGCCCGCTGTAACCGTGAGCGAACACAGGTACATGGATGGAAGCATCCGATCTTCAGATAACACTGACCTCGCTCTCGATTGTTCCTCGCTGGTTGTGATCTCTCCACTCGGGGAAAAGACGGGTCATTTGCCCGGGGGTGGTCTTCCTGCGCAGGTATGCCAACGCGATCAAGCTGGACTGCGTACCTTTGTGATTGAACCCGATCAGGCAGTGCACGAAGCCATCGGAACAGATCCGTTCGATATTGAGCGACGCACCCCTACTGCGGAAGCCGGGCGGGTCCAAGGAAGGGCGTTGGCGAGTGAGGTAGCAGCTTTCTGGTCAAGATTGTCTGCCTAGCTACACTTCCGCCATCGGTTCAACAAAGGACAGTCGCCCTCATTCTCTAAGTGCAGCTGTCCTCCTGGAGTCGATCAATGCGCTCACAACTGCGGCAACCTCCTGAAGGCCCACCGTATGCAACTGATCCTGAGATCACGGCTAAGCAACAGTCAGCATCCCAGTGGAAGTTTGCTGGCATCGTCAAGTTGCTTGAGATCATCCCCGGTAACTTTCAGGTCTACGGCGGCCAGGTTGTCGTTGCTAGTGGGCAACCTGTTATTGACTCAAGCTCACACCTCCGCCGCCTCGTTCATCTCCACAAACCAAGATTTCCTCGCGTTCGCGCAGCCACTGCCGCTTCCATCCGCAAGCTCTTCCGGATGGCTTCAAGTTCCCCGGCTTGGAGAACGGTCTCTCGTCCCCCAGCATTAGATTCACTTGCCGGTCGATCTGCAGCCGAAGGACTATGACGAATGGCTGCTGCGCGAAGGTCCGCTTCGCCTCCCCTGCTGAAGCATATGGTCATGGCTCCAGTCAGCAAGGAGACAATGTCGGCACCGACTAGCCAGAGTTGCTTAATAAAAGTGATAGCGTTTTATGGCTCTGTTGCATTAACCGGGCCTGCGCAGGTCTGAGGCTAGGATTTCTTCCTGTTCAAGCGTCGTCGTTTCCCGGTTGAGATCATCTTTCTTTGCGTTCGTTTGGTCTTGCAAGTACGGGATCAGCTACCGGGACCTGGCCGAGATGATGCAGGAGCGTGGTGTGGAAGTGGATCCGACCACGATCATGCGCTGGATCCATCGCTACGCTCCCGAGCTGGAGAAGGGGGTGCGGGCGTTTCAAGGTTACGGTTCAACGTCCTGGCGAGTGGACGAGACGTATATCAAGGTTGGTGATCGGTGGAAGTATCTATTCCGCGCTGTCGACAAGCATGGCGCGCTGATCGACTTCATGCTCCTGGAGCGCAGAACCACGCGAGCGGCACATCGTTTCCTCAGCAAAGCACTGGCAACGATGAGGAATTGGCCTCCTTCCTCCATCACCACCGACAAGCTTCGATCCTACCCAGAGGCGATCGATCGACTCAAACGTGAAGGCAAGCTCTCCAGCAGCACAAGACATCGGACGTCGAAGTACCTGAACAACATCATTGAAGCGGACCACGGAGCTCTGAAGCAAGTAATCCGTCCCACCCGAGGGTTCCAGACCATGAAGTCTGCCGCCGCAACCATCAAGGGCATCGAGGTCATGCGCATGATCCGACGGGCCACTGCCTCACCTGCAAACGCGGCGCTAAGAACGAAGTGCGCTTCGTAAACTCCCTGTTTGGCATCGCCGCTTAACGTCAGTATGTCAATCCCGAGCCAAACTGCGCGTCCCGGGAGTTAATGCAACAGAGCCTGGCACATGGTCTCTGCCCGACTTACTACACGTTGAAGCGGCAGGATGCGGATTATTTCGGCGGCCTACGGGAACAAGTTCTGGAGCGGGATGGTTACGCCTGCCGCGTGTGCGGTGCTCCCGGTCGCCGAAAGCGCTCCATCGTGGTTCACCATCGTGTGCCAGGCAAGTCCGTCCTCAACCTGATGATCTCGCTCTGCCCAGCCTGTCACGCAAAGGTTAGCCGAACGAAAGCTGCGCTGCGAGCCATGCCGCCGCTTCTGCTCGAGTTATGGCGTGAGCAGCATCCAGAAGGCCATGAGCAGATAGCTCTGGATTCCAGGTAAAGCTGACATCAATGAAATGCTTGCCGCTCCATCATCTTCGGTCTCCTGCATATCTACTCGCCGAAGAACGGACTCTCACACCTTGAGTGGGGTGGCCTTGTATTCTCACTGCCTCTTGGTCTTTGGTTCGCCTGGAGCCGCCTACGAACCGGGAGTCTACTGGGGCCTATCCTTGCCCACAATGTCGCGAACACAGCAGGGAATCTGATCCGGGGAATGCGCTAGTCACGACGGACGCAAGATCGGGCTCTATCAAGAGACACGCTGAGCGAGACTGGGGAACTGCGGCTGTAAGCGACTTGCTGATCGGCTGGATCGATAGAACGGCTTAGACTTGGTCTATGGAACCTTCGATGTAGTTGATTTGGTGGGCAAACGGGTTAAAGTGAAGTTCACTGGTTCTGGTGAGCAGGATGGCGTTACTGAAGGCGTGAACTTCGCACATCCCGCCGACAACAAAGAAGAAATCGTCAACTTCACAAGATTTGCTGTTCGTCTGGATAGCGGCGACTCCCTTGAGGTGGCGGGTCAGCACTTCTCCTGGATAGAACCTTCCGCGGTGTACCCGTAGCCTTGACAAAGCAGGAGGCACGTTGGCTGATCTGCTCCTCGTGTCACGACATTGTCCCCTTGTCGGAGGTAATCCGTCTGCTGACAGAATGAGCTCAGATTGGCCCTAGCGCAGCTGCAGGGCAGGGGAGGCCTCCACCCGCACTTGGTTTGGATCCAGACCGGCAGCTTGGCATCCAATAAAGGATCAGATTTCACATCAGCGCCGCCCCGCCTTGCCGCTGGTTTGCTACTATTGTCAGTCTCTGACTCGCGGGTTCGCTGAAGCCAGATCAACTGGCTGACGCCAAGTGCCAGTTAGCGCTGAGGAGTGTACCCGTTTGCCGATATACTGTAGAAGCGAATAGTGGGCAAACACCTCGAAGCGTCCGCTTACGAGCATTATGAGACGGATGTATTTAGGTCACTGGGGGTAAGCCCCGACACGGTAACGGGAGCATCACCAATATGCCATTCCAAGAGCAGAAAGCCACAGAAGCGGCGGCGTTCCTTTTGCGTAGGCGTGGTGCGCCGATGTCGTACCTGAAACTCATCAAGCTGCTTTACCTAGCAGACCGTGAGGCGTTGATCCGGTGGGGAACCACTCTGACAGGTGACCGCCATGTCTCCATGCCGCATGGGCCTGTTGTAAGCAACACGTACAACCTGATGATTGAGGAGTGCGGCGGGTACTGGTCTCGCTTTATATCGGCTCCGATGGGTCGGTATGAGTTGCAGCTGACAGCCGAGACTTGTGGAACAGATCAGCTCTCGAGGGCAGAAGAAGGTTTACTGTCAGAGATATTCGAACGATTCGGTCACCTAACTCGTTGGCAGCTGGTCGAATACACTCACACGCTGCCCGAGTGGCACGACCCAAAAGGGTCGTCCATTCCGATCAGCGTGAGTGACATCCTCCGGGCGCAAAATGTGCCTGAGGAAGAAATCGAAGAGATTGTGGCGGATCTGGTAAGTGCTGAGCGAGCAGAGCGTGTGTTGTCTGCGGCCGCGTAGTGCAGGCTGGCGACGCATTCATGATCTTGGATGAAGGCGGCGGCAAAGAGCACCTCCATGTTTTGCTGACGTCTCCGTCAGAGACAGAGGAGGTGGTCACGACGTGCATTTGCTCACGCACAAGGCGGTCCGAAACGTTGACTCTCCTGAACGTTGGTGATCACCCATTCATCCGGCACGAGTCATACGTCGCCTATAACTTCTCGAAGGTGCGGACATGTAGTGCCATTGTGAGTGCAATCGCTCGAGGAGAAGCCCGACCTCAAGCGCGAGCGAGCGACCAGCTGCTGGCCCGGATGCGGCAGGGTTTGCTTGATTCGGATTTCGCACCTAATGGAGTTAAAAGTTATTTCCGGAGTCTTTCCCCTAGCATCAGTGGTCGTGGGGATCGGTGAAGTGGCCTTGGTTGCAGTCCGTGCACGGACTAGTCCGGGTGAACAAGAAGCTTCGTGATCAGCGCTGTCGAATTGATCGTCGCTGCGGTCGATCCGGTGTTCCTCTCTAGGAACTTCAACGCCGTCATCGTTCCTTGGAGTTCAATCAGTTTGTCTTCCAGTTGGGTTGTTCGCCTTCCCAGAAGAGTTGATCGTACGAGCTGGATGACACACAAGAGGAAGAACGCGCCGGCGGTTCCCCAGACATAGAGCCAAGCTTTACCGTAGTAGATGAAAGCAAAGTGGAGCCTCAAGAAGATGAGGTTGGTTATGCTCAGGCCCAAAGCCATCACCAAGCAAAAGAGAAAGCCGCGGTATGCACCCCTTGCTTGGTCTCTCGCCGCAATACATGTTGCGTTCAAGGCCTCTACTCCGAAGTTCTCTGGATTCAGCAATCCACCCTTGGCTGCTGGCAACGTGTCAGCGACAGGGGTCTCAGGCTCTGGCGGAGCGAACGTCAGGCTATGATTCGGTCCTGATACAACTGCCATCCATAGCAACACGGGGCTTACGAAGAAAGCTGATGCCGCAGGCAAAAAGTGGGAGCTCCATTGAATCCGCCGAGCGAGAGGAGCCAGCCGAGTATCCATACCAGTCCTAGAATGGCCGTGGCGGCGCGCATCCTTGGATTTTCGCGTAGGTATTCCACGATACCGTATTTGATGACATTCCACTCGCCGCCCTGGATAGTGTGTGTCCACTGAACGGGTTTCTTCTCGTCAGCCATAGGCAGACCAGCTTACGACTTAGTTTGCGGTCTTGCTAGCCTTCGACATATCGGAGAGCGACAGAAAGCATCCGGCAGGCTGTAGTTCGGTATGCAAAAGACGCGTGGCAGAGAGCAACTGTCTTGCGGTGACGGGCACATGGATCTGGAGCACAATGATCGTACGACAACAAGATCAGCACTTGGTCGCATGACTCTTTCGTGCCGCTGTGCGGCGAGGTGTGCTTATGGAGAGCGTTCACATGCAGAAGTGGCTCGGCGAGGGCCCAGCCACGCAGTACGGCTTCTTGTCGTGCCACGCATCCCACAGGCCTGCGAAGGCAAAGGTGGGCTGGCCGTTTACGGTAAATGTAGGGCTGCTTCTCCGGCTTCTTGGCTTCGGAATCCAGCACCTTCCACTCGTAGAAGCCGTCTGCCGGTACGAGGCAGCGGCGTCCCCTGGTGAAAGGCTCGCCATGTGGCGGACTTCGCCAGCGTCTCAGCCTTGGCGTTGAAGGTGCTAAAGTCCTTGAAGTCGGTCAGGCTTTTGGCAAAGAACGGCACGAGACCCCAGCGCATCAGCATCATTTCGCGCACGGCGCCGTCGCGAGTGTGGCGGAGGACGGGTTGGTGCGTGGTGGGAGCGACGTTGTAGCTGGTGAGCAGATCGGGCATGCCCGGCTAGATCTTGCCGGCCTTCATACGCCCCGCAATCTCCTGCTTCTGGCCTCGCCGGTAGTAGCGTCCACACATAGGCAGCAGTGTATCCCTATGTGACGCAAGCGGCGGCTAGCACTCGTGTGAGTTTGCAACAACCGTGAGCCTGGCGACGTTGCGGGCGGTGGTGAATCTTCGCCAAGGCCGGTCCGGTTAGCTGGGTGAAATTTCAGGTGATGCGATGAAGCAAGAAAGCAGCACTCGCTTGATCAAGTTAGTGCTGAAGATTTTTACCACCCAGTCGCCCTTTCCAAGTCTTAAGTCGTCCCGCAATAGTCAGCGAGACCTCGACCGTCCCGGTGTCTGTCACCCAACCTGTTTTAACGTTTCTGAATGTGGTCCAGTACGGCTTTCCCGCCGTGTCCGTGTATCCAAATTTTAGTATCGTCTGCAGAATCATCTCGTAAGTTACAGGAGCCAAAAGATAGTCGACGTGGAAAAGGTCGGTCACTCCGACCGCACCGATTGGATCTGGCTGGTAATCGTCGCCGTTGGAAAAGATAGCTTTCACGTCAAGCGCAGGTCCAGCCCCAGAGTTCTTGAAGATAAGATGGGGCTCGGTTGCGTGAATAGTGATGAAGGGCCTACGCGACGCATCACTTTGAGCGAGCGTCGCCTGGCGGATACGCCGAGTTTCCAAGGAGTAAAAGCACAGCATCGCAAGGCCGATCGAAGCAATGCCTACTTGCCACCACTCTGCTGCCGAAGAATCCACCATTCGCAAAGCCTAGCACCTGACGAGTCACCTCCATGCACCTAGTCTCGATCGGCAGCGCACGTCGCGCACACCTCTTCGACATCCAGACGGTGGAGGGCGAACTTTACTACTGGGCAGAGACCGCGCTGCCGAGTGTGCCGACAGCGATCACGACCGACGACAGCCTAGTGGCAAGCACCGCAGGCAATCCGACGCCGCTTCACTATTGCTATGCGTGGATCACTGGCCACAGGACCGGCGAGACAATCCAAGGGGCAGCTTGTTCCGTTTCTCGTAGCCATTGCGCGGTCGGTCTGCCAAGCTCGGAACAGGTTGCGGTGCTGCCCGGCCGTCATGTGGGCATAGAAGCTGTATCGTCCCCAAGCGCTCATGGCCCGGGTACATGCTTCGTGCAGAGGGGCTGATGCGAGCTTGCTCCACTATCCGGGCCAGTTGCTCGTCCGTGACAGCAACCTGCCAGTAGGTAAACCCGGGCTCTGCGTTGGACGAGTAGCTGACACCCCAGCCGTCGTTGTGGTGGTCGATGGCGACGTGGATCCTGTGGGAGTCAGCGCCGGCGTAGGCACACAGCGAACACAGTAGCGGAACCTGTCTGGGTAGCCGCGGGCATGGCGACTTCACACAGGCTGCACAGTTTTCCGGCACATATGTTTTGCCAAGTGGTGTCTTCCGCTTCCCAACTCATGGAAGCTCAGTCTACAGGGAGGAAACCCAGACATGAAACGGCTGTGGGAAGTTCCCTTTTTACTCTTAATAGTGTGAACTAGATGCCCAATGACTATCTTCCAGATAGCGGAACTGGCATCACCTTTTCTGTGCGTGATCCTTGCGCCGTTTTACACGAAATGGGTTGAGAGCAAACTCGACCACCATCTAACCCTTAAGAAGGTCGTGGTGCGTCTTCTGCTCCTGCCTTGGTTCATCCCAGGCATGCAGGTTGCGCTGGGACTCCATAGCATCTGGCGCGACTATCACCTAACAAAGCCTGTCACGCCCGCCTTCGTAGTCGCGGCTGCTTGGGATGTCTCATCTGTTCTGCTCGGTTTAGTGCTTTTTCTCGTACTCTCCCTCTTGGACTTACTGAAAAAAGTACACACCGTCCAATCAGACATCATCGACGCAAACAAGGATGTGGTCCGTTACCTGCAGACCAGCGCGCAAAATGCGGAGCATCTGGGCGGTCACCACACCTAAATTGAGGCGGAAACATGGTTTGCTCGATTTCCGTACCGTCACCCGTGCCGTGCGGATTCTTGAGGCTTCTGCTGCGCGCGGTAAGACGAGTAGGATCGGTCGAGGTTAAGATTGCGCAGTCTTCTGACTGCCTAAGGGTCAGCATGCTTCCGGACATTCTTCAGAGAGTGGTAAACGCGAAATACATACTTGAGCGCGCGTTCTTGATCCAAGACGAGGAGTCTGAAGCGGGCAGTTCTATCGCGTTGCTGCTAGCGCACGACGCCGTGGAGATGCTCATGCTCGCCGCTTTGGACCACGTCGGAGCAAAGCCTAGTTCCAAGCGAAACTTTATGGACTTTTGGGCAGACATGAAGCGGGCGACTGACCGGGAGCCTGGGGACCGTATCCCCCTCGAGTCATTGAACAAGCTGCGTGTAGGCCTTAAACACAATGGCAATCAGCCGCATCAGCAAACTGTTAAAGCTTTATTGCCCAGGTGTAAAGGCTTCTTCGAGAACGTCCTGAGCGGATACTGCAACCTGCAATACGCATCTATTTCGTTGCTGGATCTAATCGGTGACCTAGAGGTCGCGGCTTTGATTAAGAAAGCTGAAGAGTCCTTCTCTTCAGGGCAAAAAGATCACGCTATGATGCACCTAAAGTTCGCCTACTATAGGATTCTTGATCCTGTAGATCGCTACCTTCCACTGATTACGGTACCAAAAAAACCGCCAACCTCACGCGCTCTGCAACAGTTGGGCCTGGACAAATATTTTGCCGATCTGAGTTCTTTCCTATCGCAATCGGTCAGCACAACGAATGCCAACATACTTAAAGTCGATCACGCTAATTACATGGAATACAACGTCATCGGGCCAGGCATCATTTGGAGTTGGGCTGGAATCGCCCAAGTTCAGTTCATGCAATCCTTTGCCCATTTCACCGCCGAGGACTTCAGCCGATGGAAGGTCTTCCTAGTCGACTTCGCACTTAAAGCGCAGTCTGCATACCTACCGGATTCAATTGCAGATAGCCGGAAGCGACCAGAAAGGGAGTATTTCGTGCGTCCGAATGAGTGACGTAGGCCCTTGGGAAATGCGCCTTCGTGAACTCCATGATCGACGCTGGCACTCCTACCGCGGAGTTCCCGACCGAGTACGAAGAAAAGAGTGGGGACGTCACCTGCTAACCTTCGGCAAACATCCCTCTTTAGCTACGGAACAGGACGGGACCCACCTCTGCGATGTGTTGGAAGCGCTCAGCGTTATCGACAGCTTCGAAAGCCTTACCGGCGATCTCTTCACCCCGCTTCCTGGCCGCCTCTATAACGTTCCTCGCCTCTTGCTGCGCGGAGCGCAGGACCGACTCCACGGTGTTCTGGGCTTCAGCGAACGCTGTTTGAGCTCGCGAGCGGATCGTCCGTGCTTCAAGTCGGGCCTGTGCAAGTTCCTCGGCGCTGGTCTGCTGGGTCTCTTGTGTCAGGCGAGTGGCCCTTTCTTGTGCTTCAGAAAGGGCGACGGTGGTCGCAGTGATAGTCTCGTCGGACTGCAAGCGTGCTTCTGACAGAATGCGGTCAGCTTCAGTCTTCGCGTCGAGGACATCTCTGAACTGCGCGAGGGCAGCGTTCGCTGCTCTCGCGCAGTTCCTAGACCGTGT
>JBPBPZ010000098.1:0-22286 GCA_050954525.1 Janthinobacterium lividum | reverse complement strand
CGGCGCGCCGACCGAGGGCGCCAACCGCTTCGTTGCTTTTGATCCGGCAACAGGCCGGTTGGTGCCGGTTGGTGGCAACAGCGGGTACGGCGGTCTGTACAACCAGCAGTTCCACGTAGAACCTCGCATCGGCTTTATCGACGATGTGTTCGGCAACAGCAAGGCTGTGCTGCGCGGCGGCTTCGCCATCCAGGCGGAACAGCCCATCACGAATCCGCTGATCACACTTGCGGCAAACCCGCCCAACGCCACGCCGCTGAGCTTTACTTCCACGGTAGCGACACCCTTCGTCAGCTTTCGAAACGCCGTGAACGTTGCGGGCACGTCGACGCTTGCACCCTCCACCACGCCGAAGTCATTCAAGGACGCGTATACCGAAAACTACAACCTGAACCTGCAAGTAGCCGTGACGCCCTCGATCACGGCGCAGGTGGGTTACTACGGCCTGGTGGCGCGGCACCTGCGGCTGACGCGGAACATCAACCAGCCGAATGGCACCGTCAGACCCTTTGCCACGGTCGCTGCAAGCAGCAGCATCGCGCCGGGCCGGGCGCTCGGCAACATCACCAACTACGACAGCGACGGTGTATCGAACTACAACTCACTGTGGCTGATCCTGGCCAAGCAGATGCGGCATAATCTGCAGTTCAATACGTCGTACGTGTACGGCAAGTCGCTTGACCTGAACTCGCTAAGCACGCAGGGCGTGGTTCTGCCGGACAGCTATAATCCAGCTTCCAATTACGGTCCGTCCGACTTTGATGTGCGCCATCGTTTCGTGTTCAGCGGCGTGTACACGCTACCAATTCGCGGGAACTTTCTGCTGACGGGTTGGCAGCTTGCAGGCATTGTGCAGTTGCAGACCGGCAATCCTTTCTCAGTGACGACGAACCAAACGATTAACGGCACCGCAGGCACGCTGCGCGCAAACCTTTCCGGGCAGGTGGCGACGCAACGGACATTCCTGCCGAATGGGTCGGTGCAGTATCTCCCGCAGAGCCTCTGCTTTGCAGCGACTGCCGGTTGCAACTTCCCCATCCCCAGCGGTCTCGCCTCCACGCAGGGTCGCGGCATGTTTTTCGGACCGGGGTTCGAGAATACGGATGTATCGTTGTCGAAGTTCTTCCCGGTCTACCGTGAAGCGCGTCTGCAGTTCCGCGCAGACGCTTTCAACCTGCTGAACCACCCGAATCTGGGGCAGCCCTCTGCGCAGGTGGTCACCAGCGGCACCATGGTTACGGCGGGCACCTTCGGGCAGATCACGGCAACGCGCTTTCCGACAGGCGACTCCGGATCGTCGCGGCAACTGCAGCTTTCGCTAAAACTACAGTTTTAGGAGTGGATCCGAGATGAACCGTCGCGATGTTCTTCGTTCGCTCGCCCTGGCCGGTACGTGCGGCCCGCTTGCAATAAAGCAGATGGTAGCTGCGCCGCAGCCGGCGCGTGCTGAGAGCTTCCGCTTCCTCTTCTTTACCGACACGCACATTCAGCCGGAGTTGAATGCGGCGGAAGGCTGCCGCATGGCCTTCGCCCGCATGGCACAGGAACATGTGGACTTTGCCATCTGTGGTGGCGACCTGATCTTCGACGGGCTTGCCGTGGGACATGAGCGTGCGAATCTGCAATGGGACCTGTACCACCAGACCAGCGCGGCGCTGCACGTGCCTGTGCACTACACCATCGGCAATCACGACATCTTCGGGCTGTCGCCCAAGAGTGGCATCGCGACCAACGATCCAGAGTATGGCCGCAAAGCCTTCCAGGACCGCTTCGGCAGCACCCACTACTCCTTTGATCACAAGGGCTGGCACTTCGTCGTACTGGACTCCATCGGTCTGCAGGACAGTCGCACGTACATCGGGCAGGTGGGAACGGAGCAGATCGAATGGCTCAAGGCAGATCTGGCGAAGCTGCCGCTGCATCAGCCGGTGATCGTGGTCACCCACATACCGCTGATCACGGCTGCGGTGAATTACGTAAGTCGTGCTGAATGGAAAGAGAAGACCGCCAATGTTGGCGCACTGGTCGATACGCTGATGGTGACAGACGCGGCCGAGGTCATCGATGTGCTGCTGCCTTACAACGTGCGGGTGGTGCTGCAGGGCCACACCCATGTGAATGAAGACATCCGCTTTCGTGGTTTGCGTTTCGTTACCAGCGGAGCAGTCAGCGGAAACTGGTGGCGGGGCGTCCGAGCGGGAAGTGCAGAAGGCTACTCCGTAATGACAGTCACGCGAGACGCGGGCGTGGAGCAACGTTACTCGCCCTACGGCTTCAAAGCCGTAGAAGCTTAAGAACCGGCCCATGGATTGTGGCTAAGCTTGCACGGTGTCTGGCGTTGCCGTTCCACGTTCGCTACTCGATTCGGATCGTGACGGACTCCGTCCTACTGATGAGTGAAGCAGCCGGAGAATTGCCTTATCAAAGGCGTTCTTTCTCATCGAACAAAATCATTGAAATGCCATGCACTCATCCGAGCAATGAGTAACTGGAAGTCGCATTCCTATCAGCGGCGTGATTTGAGGTCTTACCCACGCAGACCAGGCAGCGGGACGGCGTTCACCTGCCGGTATGGAGCAATCTCGGCGGTAGAGCAAAGCGCTCGCAGGCGCCATAATGCAGACTATGGCGCATCGTGAAAGCTACGGAGTGGATGCACCCAACGCCGTCGGGCTTCTGGGTGCGTTCGGGATCGTTTTTCTAATCGGTTTTTTCGTTCCGAACAGGTTGCCTGGGGCAGCCATCGTCCATGCCCTGTGGCCTACCAGCATCAGCTTGCTAACGGGCTGCGCATGGATGCTTTTCTCCAGCCTTTGGCTGAAGAAAAGGGTCATGCGTTCCCTCCTGAATCAACGAAGTTGGCGTGGCGATGAGGCAGTTCTCGACGTTGGCTGTGGCCGCGGTCTAGTGGCTGTCGAAGCAGCTCGACGTGTTCCACATGGCCGAGTGCATGGGGTCGACATCTGGCAAGCACAAGATTTGAGCGGCAACTCGCCAGCCGCGATCCATAAGAATGCGGCCATAGCTGGCGTGGGGAACCGTCTTACCATTGACACGGGCGATGCCCGCTCCCTGCCTTATCAGAATGACGTTTTCGATGTCGTGACCTCCATGACCGCCTTGCACAACATCCCAACTGCGGACGGCAGGCGTCAGGCTGTTTCCGAGCTTTGGCGCGTACTCCGGCCCGGCGGTCAGATCCTCATCTTCGACATCCGACACGCGAAGATTTACCTTCAGCACCTAAGCCATCTTGGCGCCGTTGACACGACTGTTGCAGGACCAATTTTGCTTTGGGGACCTCTTGGCTGGCGCGTAAGTGCGGCAAAGCCAAACCTACGGTAAGCGGGCGAATGGTGGAGAGCCATCCCCGCCCTCCTGAGTAGCGGTTCCGCAGTGCCTCACGAAGCAGGTCAGGCAAGCGCAAGCGACCACCGGGCTCACGTTGGGCGACCACTTCCAGCTGGTACGGTTACGGTGTCGGAGGCAATCAAGCTCTCCAATCCTTGTTGTACATAATTAAGACTGCGACCTCGCAGGGTTGCAAGAACGACGGTGCGGTGCGCGCGTTCATCCGTAAGCCGCACGTAACAGCAATCAGCACGTTCATCTACTGCCATCCCCGGAATGATCGAGATGCCAACCCCAGCCCCAACCATTGCAAGGACGCTGCTAAACTGGCCGCTTTCGAAAGCGATGTTTGGCGTAATGTTGGCACTGCTGCAAGCAGCAATGCTCAGGTCACGGAAGCAGTGGCCATCTCGCAACATCACAAAAGGTTCTCCGCGAAGCTCCTTCAGTGACAATGACTTCGATCCGGCGCGCGGATGATGCTTTGGCAGAGCCGCGAATACTGGCTCTGTGCGCAATGGGAGCACCTCTATGTCCTTATGCCGCAAAGGCAGCGCCAGGATTGCAAGATCTATGGAGTGATCGCGTAATCCATCGATAAGTACGGGAGTGATCTCCTCGATGATTCGCATGCGCGCCTCCGGGAACTTTTCCGCAAAGCTCGCCGCATAGGCTGGCATCAGGTAAGGCGCGATAGTGGGGATTACGCCGACAGCCACGCTGCCGCGAACGTCCGCCTGCTGTGCCGCAACGCTAAGCCGTGCAGCGTCCAGGTTCTGCAGCACCAAACGCGCATGGGGTAAAAACGCACGTCCGGCTTCGGTCAGACGAATGCTGCGACCCAGGCGATCGAACAGCTTTGCACCCAGTTCTTCCTCCAGCTTGAGGATCTGCTGGGAAAGGGATGGCTGTGCGATCTGACAACGTTCCGCCGCACGGCTAAAGTTGCCTGTGTCTGCCACGGCACAGGCGTAACGAAGCTGTTGTACTTCCATAGAGAGAGCCTATACCTCTAGGATGCTCGTCGTATTGGAATCTATGGCCGCCAAGTGCTACTGTCAAAGCTGGCGAACCGGTAGCCGCCAACTGTAAGGCAGCTCCGTAACCAACACCTTGATCAACCGCAACACCCGCATTGGAGAGACAAAAATGGCGATCGAAGACACTGAATATACCGCTCAGGCGAAAACGGAAGAGAACGCGATGGTTCCAGGCGCGCCGCTGGAGGACGCCAAATGCCCCTTCAATCCTGGTGCAGCGCCGGCAAGCATGGTCAGCGGGGGCAGTGGGCATCGTGGGCACCAGACCGCTCGCGACTGGTGGCCGAATCATCTCAAGCTGGATCTGTTGCACGCTCATTCGGAGCTTTCAGACCCCATGGGCAAGGAATTTGACTATGCCACGGAGTTCAAGAAGCTCGACTACGAGGGCCTAAAGAAGGACCTTGCTGCCGTCATGACTAACTCACAGGATTGGTGGCCAGCTGACTTTGGTCACTACGGGCCTCTTTTTGTTCGCATGGCGTGGCACGCAGCGGGAACGTATCGTACCTCTGACGGCCGAGGTGGTGGTGGCCGTGGACAGCAGCGTTTTGCTCCCCTGAACAGCTGGCCCGACAATGCGAATCTCGACCGCGCGCGCCGGCTGTTGTGGCCCATCAAGCAGAAGTACGGCAAGCAGATTTCATGGGCCGACCTCCTGATCCTGACCGGCAATGTGGCCATGGAGACGATGGGCTTTAAGACGTTTGGCTTTGCCGGTGGCAGACCGGATACGTGGGAGCCGGATCACGACGTCGACTTCGGCGCCGAAGTCACGTGGATGGGAACAGATAAGCGCTACACCGGTGAGCGCGAGCTTGCAACACATCTGGCAGCAACGACCATGGGTCTGATCTATGTGAACCCGGAAGGCCCAGAGGGTGTGCCCGACCCACTGAAGTCCGCGCACGACATTCGCGTAACGTTCGGTCGTATGGCGATGAACGACGAGGAAACAGTTGCCCTAATCGCGGGCGGCCATACCTTTGGTAAGACTCACGGTGCCGGTCCAGGCCACCATCTGGACAAGGAACCGGAAGGCGCGCCAATCGAAAACCAGGGCCTTGGCTGGAGCAGTGCCTACAAGACCGGCATTGCAGGGGATGCCATTACCAGTGGTCTTGAAGTGACATGGACCACCAAGCCTACGCAGTGGACCAATGAATACTTTGAGCACCTGTACAAGTACGAATGGGAACTGACCAAGAGCCCGGGCGGCGCGCACCAGTGGAAGCCGAAGGGTGATGCGGGCGCAAACACCGTACCGGACGCCCACGACCCAAACGTGAAGAAGCAGCCAGCTATGTTGACGACGGACATTGCCCTGCGTGTCGATCCGGTCTACGACAAGATCTCGCGCAGCTTCCTGGAGAACCCAGACAAGTTCGCCGACGCCTATGCCCGTGCGTGGTTCAAGCTGACACACCGAGACATGGGGCCACGTTCCCGCTATTTGGGTCCGGAAGTCCCAAGCGAAGTGCTTCTTTGGCAGGACCCCGTTCCCGCAGTCGACCACCCGCTCGTCGACGATCAGGATGTTGCGGCGCTCAAGGCAAAGGTTTTGGAGACGGGCCTTTCAGTTTCTGAGCTGGTTTCAACTGCATGGGCTTCGGCTTCGTCCTTCCGCGGTTCGGACAAGCGTGGTGGCGCTAATGGCGCGCGCATTCGGCTTGCACCCCAGAAGGATTGGGAAGTGAACCAGCCGGCTCAGTTGGCGCGGGTGTTGAAGGCGTTGGAGAAGATCCAGGCTGACTTCAATGCCTCGGCCACAGGTGGCAAGAAGGTTTCGCTTGCCGACCTGATTGTGCTTGCGGGTGCAGCAGGCGTGGAAAAGGCGGCCAAGGATGCGGGCATCGAAACGACCGTGCCGTTCCTCGCTGGTCGCACGGATGCAACGCAGGAGCAGACGGACATCGAGTCATTCGGTTATCTGGAGCCGCTGGTCGATAGCTTCCGCTCGTACGGCTACCGGAAGGAAGAACCAGCTGAGGTCGCCCTGCTGGACAAGGCTCAGTTGTTACGCCTGACTGCGCCCGAACTGACCGTGCTGATTGGTGGTTTGCGCATGCTGCACACCAATTTCGGCGGGTCAACGCTCGGCGTCCTCACGGAGCGGCCCGAACAGCTGACGAACGATTTCTTCGTGAACCTGCTTGATATGAAGTACACGTGGAAAGCTACTTCCGACGCGAAAGACACGTTCGAGGGCAAAGACCGGACGACGGGTCAGGTGAAGTGGAAAGCCACTCGCGCCGATCTCATCTTCGGCTCGAACGCTCAATTGCGCGCCACGTCTGAGGTCTACGCCTGCTCTGACTCTCACGGGAAATTCGTTCAGGACTTCATCGCTGCCTGGAACAAAGTGATGAACCTGGACCGCTACGACCTGACCGCATCTGTCGTTTAGGCGCACTTAACGAGCATCCGGACGGCTCCAGCGGAGTCGTCCGGATGTGTAAGTTAAACCAATCCGACACGAAGCTCCTGAGACAACACCACAACTCCCAAATTAACTGCACCGTGGTCGTGGGAACATCTTTCGAAAGACTCCGTGAGCGCCCCAACGTAGCCGAGCGATGCGGTGCATGTTGTGCGCGTGTCGTCATTAAATGACAAACCCACTCCCGTTACTTCCCTGAAGCCACCTTTACGCACTTTGATCGCCGCCGCTTTTGCAGACAGGTGCAATGGCCATGGAGACAGCGCCTCCCGCCGACCTGCACCAACCTGGAGCTCGCGAGCGAGCGACTCTCCCCGAAGGCATATCAGCACTTCGTTGAACTTTTGTAAGTCGTCTTTTGTAATCGATGGGGCAGGCATCGAAGTTGCACTCTGCGGTGTTGTTGCACACTTGGAAGGGGAAACCCGATGCGCTGCAAGGCAACTTTCGCCATCGCGTTCTTGTAAGATCACCTTGTGAAAGAGGGGCGATTTGGCCAATAAGTATGGAGCAGCCGCACTGTTAGCCGCTGGACACGGGTTCGCGGCGAACGCGGATCCCGAAGCTCGTTGGAAAAGCGCGATGGATCGCTTCTATCCCACGAGCGAGACGTCGCGGAAGAAGAGCAGTCCTCGCGGGGCGTTCCTGGGCCTTTGCGAAGAGGGACTTGTGAAGGACATTCCAGCGGGCCGGTACAACGCGTCGAAGGACAATAAGGCCTATGCAGTGGATGCTGCGGCACTGCTTAAGCAGGGATTGCAGCGACCGACCGTAACTGATTTATGGCGAGCGGTTGCGAGCCCGGAGCAGGTGCACAAGAGCCAAATGGATGTCGTGCTGGCGCTATGGAAAAACGGTCTTATCGTCACCTAGCGGAAACGCACTCGATACAACGCTTCGTGAGACCAAGGCATTAAGAACGGTTAAGAGGCCGCATGTTGAACTCGCTTTTCCGTATGTTGTTTTCCGTAGTTTTCAGCCTTTCACCGGCTGCGTTGCTCGCACAGGGATCACTGCCCATCTTCACGCACACGATCGGTGACGTCGCTTACACAGTGATTGGCAACGATCCAGCAAAGGGTGGCACTGCAAACATCCCGGTCACCATTATTCCGGTCTCGCTGACTTTCGAGAGCAGCAAAGGTGTTGTCCTTAGCCCTGCGCTGGACATCGCGAAGATCACGCGTTCTCCCGTATTTGCCAGCTACAAGTTTGAAACTAGCAGCACGCAGTATGCGGACGCCCTCCTCCGCGCTTCGTTTTACAAGGCGGCGCAGTCAGCGAACACGCTCTCGAACTGGCATACCATTCTCGCAAAGCCTACCGTTGCGCCCGTGCTGCAGGTCCAGATCCCAGCCGGTTATGGCTACACGCTCAGCGATAAACGTGCCGTGCGCACCATGGCTGTTGTCGACATCGAGTGGCTGCAGAAGAAGATCTTTGAAGCCGTTCCACCTGGAACGATCTCGCCGGACCGCCTCGTCATGTTTGTCACACACAACACCACCTATTACGCCGAGGGCGATGCCACGGTGTGCTGTTCCTGGGGCACGAACGGCACAGACCGGGTTACGAAACAGCCTTTCATCCTGGCTTCGTACCTGGATCTCTCCACGGTTGCCGTGGACAAAGACATCCAGCCGTTGACGGAACAGCTTGCAGAGTTTGTGATGAACCCCGGCCACGATCCACTGGCGAAAGGTCACGACGCCAAGTTGCCGGGCAACACCTTCGGCACGGGCTGGATGCGCCCAGTCAGCGCGCCTGCCTCTGACTTCCGCTGCGCCGGCACAGGTTCGGGATCGCAGTATTTCATGCTGTTGCCGACCGACATCAACGCAAAGAACAACTTCCCGGCATCGCCCGCGTTTGTTGCTGGAACTTACCATCTGCAGAACGCGCCCGTCTTTCCCTGGTACACCGGCACCACCGCCACGGAAAGCTGGCAGGGCAAGCTTTCGTTTCCTGATTCAACTGCGCTTACGGTGCCCATGAAGCCATGCACCGCGCGGGGTGACAACGACTTTGGACGTTCCGGAACACCCCCTCCGAGGACCCCACCTGCAGCCTTCCACGGTACCCACGGCCACCAGTTGATTGGCTACTGGAATGGCGGCGGCAAGGGAGTCAATCGCTTCCGTCTGCGTGACGTGTCGCCGCAGTGGGACGTCATCATCGTTGCCTTCGCCGTGCCGGTGAAAAGTGGTGAAGCCGGGATGGTATTTCGCACGCCTTTTCAGTACCGACCGGAGGAGTTCAAGGCCGAGATTGATGAACTGCACGGCCGTGGCAAGAAGGTCATCATTTCGCTAGGTGGCGGCGGTCAGAACTTTCAGATCCGCACACCAGAGGCCCGGCAGCAGTTCATCGATTCAGTCACCAGGATCGTTGAACAATACGGCTTCGACGGCATCGATATTGACTTCGAAGCACCCTCCATCGTCACAGAACCTGGCGATCTGGACTTCCGGCACCCTACCTCTGCCGGTACCGTCAACCTGATCGCGGCGCTTCATACGCTGCACAATCACCTTGGCTCCAACTTCATGATCTCGCTGGTCCCGGAGGGCACGCAGACGCCCGGTGGTTATCCCAGTTATGGTGGCCAGTTCGGCTCATACCTGCCGCTCATCTACGGTTTGCGCGACATCCTCACCTTCTCCGATACGCAGGACTACAACACGCCGCCACTACAGGGGCTGGACGGGAACATCTACCAAGCTGGCACTGTGGATTACCACGCTGCCATGACGGAGCTGATGCTTCGCGGTTTCCCCGTTGGTCGCAATTCCAGCTACATGTTCCCACCGGTGCCAGCCAACAAGATCGCAGTAGGCTTCCTCAATTCAGACACGAAACCGCAGGTTGTTGTGGACGCAATGAACTACATCATTACCGGTAAGGCGCCCCTTGGAACCAAGTACAAGCTGCTTAAACCCACCGGCTACCCGGAGATGCGTGGTGCCATGTTCTGGACGATCGACGCTGACCGGCGCGGCGAGTACAACTACTCCAACACCGTAGGCCCACAGCTCCACAGCTTCTCCGAAGCCAAATAGTCCGAACCACCAGGGATTGCGAGCGCGGAAGTCGACGATCTCAAAGCTCGCCTGATATTCTGAATTGGACTGTAGAGGTACTCCAGAGTACATCACGCGAACTTAGTCAGAAGCAGTCGGATTCAGGTTAGAACAATGGTCCGACGCCTGAATTACAATCCGCCAACAACCCTTCCTCCGTTGAACATCGGTAACTGACGACCTGCTCATAGCCAAAGCTAGTCTCCGAAACGCTTGCTCTCGTGAGTGCACGACAAACCTCAAGATGGTATCTTCGGCAAGGAGACGCAGCGATGCTTCCGGCGATTCTTTCTCTCATCTAGAGGTCGCAGACCTATCAGCATCCCAGTACGGAACGCAACCCAGCGAGACGTTGGGTGCACATGACCTTGCCTCTGAGTACCGCCTCCCTCCCGTTAAAGACCGACCTTACGACCCTCTGTTTGCTGCCGTTTAGCACCTGCAGGTTGTCATACGTGCAAAGCGACTCGGTTTGACAGCACAATTAGGCACGGAAGCTTGGATGGCGTCGGCGTGGCGTATCAGCATGCGAAAGAGGAAGTCTCCAAAACTACATCGGCAACGACGAAGGTCTTTCGGGGGTCTTGGCTTCTGACTTGAATAAGTTGATGGCACAGCCGGGTCTGTGCTCAGTGAAAGTAATATCTGCTGCGTTATGTCTTGATGCACCTATCTATATCGGGAATTACTGCACTCTGGATCTTGGTCATGCCGCTTTGCGTAATGTGGGCCATTAGCCTTATCAAGTACAAGTCAAGGAGCTCACGGACGTCCTCGGTGAAATAGCGTTCGCGTTTCACTCGCATAGTTAGCGCGAGAACATCTATGTCCGGTGCAAGACGCCAGTGTTAGAGAACCTGCAAACGGCATCACAAGGGCAGAAGCGCCGCGCCTTCTACCGTCCGGAATGAGATGTGCTGCGCCTTTGCGCGTTCATGATGGTGTTTCTCGCACATTCGTCATTGAAATGAGTCTCGCGGTTTTCACCTGGAAACACCGCAACTCTCGCATCAGTACTTGAAGGTGCCGGTGTCTCGGAGCTCGCGCTTTTCTTCACGCTGTCTTCATATCTTGTTACGGAACCGCTGCTTAAAGAGCAAGACACAACGGGCAGCATCCATCTTTCTGACTTCTATACACGCCAGGTTATTCGTATCTGGCCTCTGTACTTCTTCTTCTTGTTCCTTGTGAGGCCATTCGCCTCCCACTACATACCTTGGGAGCGTTTTTCCGCGGGCGTAGGTCTGGCATTTCCATTCTTGGTAGGCAATTGGTACTGCTACTATCGAGGCTTTCCGCCGAGTGTCGCAGCCACTCGGGTCGATCTCCGTTGAAGAGCAATTCTATTTACTCTGGCCTCTGTTGGTCTCGCGGTTTCGGCGGCATATCCCGTCGGTCGCCGTGTGCGAAGTGCCATTCCCCAAGTTGAAACAGCATTTTACGTACGTGCCCTCTCGGCTTTAACCCTCTACGCAACGTGAGGAGCTTGTACTAACAAAGTTGGTAGACTGTGCTTCTTCCGGCGAGCTATGACCTGACGTTAAAGGCCACCCGTTCGGGTGGCCTTTAACGTTTGTTTATTGAACCGTGACAGTAAGTGCGTTGGAACTCGTTGCGCCTGGGTTGGTTGCGACAAGTTTTCCCGAACCCGCGGTGCTCAGGTCCGACGTCGGAATTGCGACGGTGATATGAGACCCATCCACGACGGTTGTGGTCCGATAGGCGCCGTTCCACGTGACTGCGACGCCTGGCTGGAAGTTGGTGCCGGAGAGTGTGAGCAGCGTGTTGCCGCTGCCTGCAGTGAGGGCGGTTGCGGAGGACGCAGTGAGCGTTGCCGCAGTGTTTGTGCCCAGTTCCTGCGGGACGACGAACGGTCCGCGCAGCAGGTATAGGTGCCCGGTCGAGGTAACCATCGCTAGACCGTCCTGACCCCAGCGCACAATGTCCTTCACCACGAAGGAGCTACTTCCTTCGATGGTCGGAATGCTTAGGTTCACCATGTCGCTCCGAAGGTCTGAGCTAAGGGCATATGAGAGCAACCCATCCGTATTGCCGTAGGAAGACGAGGAAGTGTTACCGGCGAAGAAGGCGGTGCCCATTGACGTGTCCAGCGCAGGTAACGCATTGTTGTACGTCGAACCCAGAACGACGGTGCCCGCGAGCGTTCCACCGCTATTTGTGATGGTGTAGACCCTACCGGTAGCACTGACGGCCGTGCTACCAGAAAGCTGGAAACACTCAGAGGGAGAAGTGAAGCTTCCTACGTTGGTAAGTCCGGCGGCAGTCACCAGGTAGTCGACGGTCGACCCGTAAGTTGAGAGCAGGTGCGTTGCATCCAGAAATGCAATACACGTGCCGTAGTAATAGTTTCCTGTGGTAGCCCTCGCCGCAATCGTATTGCTAAGCGGGTTGTAGTCGTAGATTGTCGGCAACACGTTGGTGCGTGAGACCGCGAGGGTGTTCTCTGTTCCCGGCTGTACTGCGATGGCCTGGACCGGAAAGCCGGTGTAATAGCCGTTCGGAGCAGCAATCGAAAAGCTTTTCGCGGTGCCCTGTACCGTATCCAGCTTGCCCATGGGAACGGATTGCACCGTTGTGTTGTCTGGAACGGCCAGGGTGGTGAAAATCGAATTCCCGGACGATGACAGCGTGAGCAGGTCAGGTGCGGTCGCAAAGGTGACGGGTGTTCCAAACGTGCCTGTTGCTGGATCGATGCTCACGACTGAATTGCCGGTGATCGTACTCGACCCGCTGGATACGCTGGCGTAGAGCTTGCGCGAGTATGGCTCGTAGACGATGTGGTTGAGGCCGACCGTAGTGACGTTGAAGACCGTGAAGGGCAGCGTGTTGCTGCTGCCGCCTCCAGGAGTCGGCGTGCGGACCGACACCGGCGACCAGGTCATGGCGGTAAGGCTTGCTGTGGGTGCCGTAGCCGTAAGTTGAGTGCTGCTCACAACAGTTGTGGTGAGTGCTGTCGTACCCAGCATTACCTGGGAGCCGGGGGCAAAATTCGTTCCAGAAACGGTGAGGGTGGTATCGCTGCTGCCAGCCTTTACCGCATTAGGGGTGAGAGAAACGATTGTTGGGACTAGGTTGTAGGTGGCACCCGTAACCGAGACGCTGCTGGTGGCCACGTTGTTGCTGCCGGATGCGTCGTTGGACGAGCCTTGCACCTGTGCGTTGAGAGTGCCGGTACCGGCTGTGGTCTGCAGTACCTGCACGGTGATGGTGGCGCTTGCACCGGAGGCCAGTGTGCCCAGGGTGCAGCCGTTGCTCGATGGGCAGGCACCCACAGAACTAATTGCACTGGTGATGGTGCCCGTGGATGGAGCCTGAAGCGAGACGGCAACATCCGTTGCTGCTTGTGGCCCCGCATTCTTCACCATCGCAGTGTAAGTAGCGGTGCTGCCGGTGGTGGTGCCGCCCGTCGCGGTAAGCGCAATCGAGAGGTCTGCTGAAACAGACGACTGATCTTTTACGACGTTCGACTGTGCCGTAAAGATTGCGTACTTCGTATGGACGATCAAGCCGTTCGCGCCCCAGCGCGCGAGCCGGTGCGGATTGAGATAGCCCGTCGTAGTGTTTGTGCCGGATCCCGTTGTGATGGAGTAAGGGATATTCCAGGCAAAGCTCTTGCCGGTGTTGGAGTAGTCTGCGGGGTTGAGCAGCAGCACCTGCGAGAAGTTGTTGTAGGAGCCATTTCCCGAGGAGGACGTGAGCACATACACCTGTGACAATGCGGAGTCATAGAGGGTCGGGCCGGAAATGATTGTGGTTCCCAGCATGAAGGTGCCAAGCTGCCCTCCCGACTCTGGATCGAATACACGGCCGTAGTCGGTATAGAGCTTGCCTCCAGCAAGCTGCATTTCATCAAACGAACTACTTGCCACGTTGTTGCTGTAATTGTTGGTGCCCGACGACTTCAGCCTGAGACCAGCACCGTCGTAGGTGTACGCTTGCACGGTGTTGTAGCCGCCGGTATAGAGCTCACTCCGTGTACCGTCGGCCTGCAGTGCATACACTGAGTTGACGCTCACCGTACTGCCGCGTAGAACGCCGGAGTCGTAGATGCCGAGTGTGTAGCCGCTGGCAACGGCGACGGAGTTGGTGGTGCCCGGCAATACCACAATTGCAGCTAAGAAACCGGAATAGTCCGCTATAGCTGAAATCGAGTACTGCGGGCCGGCGATGGCATGCACCAAATCCACCTGCCGGATTGCGGTCGTGCCGTTCAGAGCCACCCAAAGCGTGGTGCCGTCGTCACTGATAGCCATAACGCCCGGCTCGCTGCCCACGAATATGGGCGTGCCCAACGCACCGGTGGCCGGATCAAAGGAGACGATGCTGTTACCAGCAACGGTGCTGCCGGTGCTGGGTATGGACAGGTAAGCCAGCCCGTTCACAGGATTAAAGACCATGTTGTTGCTGACCAGGGGGACATATACCGTGAGTGGCACCGCAGTGGAAATGCCACCGCCGGGAGCGGGCGTAGTGACCGTTACGGCACCGTTGCCAGGCAGTGCCAGGGATGTGGCGGGTATGGTCACGGAGAGACTTGTGTTGCTGTTGAAGGTGGTCGCCAGCGGCTGACCCTTGTAGGCCGCTACTGAAGACTTCGCAAAGCCGGTGCCGCTGATGGAGAGCTTGGCGTCTGCGTTAACCGGCACCGCATTTGGCGAAAGAGAGGTAACAGTCGGGACCGGTGGGTTGCTGATGCTCACCGTAAGCGCGTTCGAAATCGCTGCCGCTGTTGGCGTGGAAACGGTGACGCTGGCCGTGCCTGCGCTGCCGAGCAGGTCGGCGGAAACCGTGCCGATGAGCGTGTAGGTGTACGTGGAATTGCCGGCTGGATCGTAGTTATAGAGGGCGCTGTAGGTTGTTGGAATCTGCGTGCCGTTCCAGTTCAGCTTGGATGAAGCGGTAAAGTTGGTGCCTGTTGCAGTGATGGAGTAGGTGCCGCTGTTTGTCGCGAGGGCGTTGGGAGTAATTGTGGCCAGCACCGGTGTGAGCGCCTGGACGGTAAAGGTCGACGACCTGGATGGGCCACCGGAGGCCGCGGGGTTGGTCACCACGACGGAGTAGGTGCCGCTGTAGGTGAAGTCTGAGGCGGCGAGGGGCAGCGTCATCTGTGTGCTGCTGACATACGCGGCACCGGCACGCGTGGTGCCGTTGAATTGCACCGTAGAGCCGGAGACGAAGCCCGTGCCCGTAATGCTGACGGTGGTTGCGGCGGAGTTGACCGGAACGGCTGCAGGCGACAATGCCGTGATGGTGGGAGAGGGAGCACCGACTTGCAATGTGAAGGCATTGGACGCGCCACCACCCGGAAGCGGGTTCGACACTGTGACGTTGAACGTCGACACGGCTGTCAGCTCTTTGCTGGAAAGAGTAAAGGTGATCTTGCCATCGGCCAGAGTTGCAGGACGGGTAGCGCCGTTGACCAGCACGGTTGTGGACGGCAGCAAGCCCTGTCCGGAGATCGTGACGTTGGTATCGCCTGCGCCAGTCGCGATAGTGGAAGGCGACACAGACGCAATGACCGGCAGGGGATTGTTCACTGCAAGCGAGCTTGTGCCTGAGGTTCCGCCACCCGGCTTGGGATTGATCACGTTCAGGGGAAGCGTTCCTGCCGCGGTAAAATCGGCAGCCGAGAGCTGCGCTGTCATCTGGGTCGCACTGACATAGGTCGAGCTACGCGGAGTTCCGTTCACCGCAAGCGCCACGCCCGGAACGAAATTCGTACCGGTAACGGTGACCGTGGTGTCGGCCATGCCGATGGTTGCCGCCTTGGGCGAAATGAAGGCGAGCGACGGCACGGGGTTGTCAACCGATAGCGCTGTGGCGGCAGGGTCAGCCGTGACGGAGGCTGTTTCGCTCTTTACACCAACAGAGAGCACCGCGCCGACAGAGAGCTGCGCGGCTGGCACGGTCGCCTTGAGCTGGGTCGCGCTCACGTAAGCCGTGGTTTCGACGGCGTTGTTCACCGAAACCACGGAGCCGCTAGTGAAGCCGGTGCCTGTCACAGTGAGCGAGAGATCACCGGAGCCGACCGGAATGTTCGTTGGTGAAACGGTCGCAATCGTAACCGGAACAGACTGCGCAGGCGGATTGGATCCGCTTCCGGTAGTAGTCGTCGTGGGGGAACTTCCACCGCTACCGGCGCAACCGGCGAGCAAAGGCAAGCATGCAGAAAATACGAGGCCGACGCCCCGCGAGCAAAACAATGAGTTTTTCATGTCGAGGGAAGCTTATAGAAGCGACCGTCCGGAAGCAATCGCTTTCTGTGACTTACACCTCTGTAGCGATGGCGTTTGATGTCGCACAGCTGCGAGTGACACGCACGGACGTGTTGCGACTGTCTGACTGGTACCGCTACAACGGCTTCAGACACTCGATGCTCATGAAGGAGGCGCAAACGACGGCTACCGCGGCCAGCATACGGTGCGCCTGCTTACACCCACTGCAAAATGTCCGTGATCTCTTCCAGTTACCTCTTCTTCATGAACCATGATTCACGCGCAGAAAGGCGGGCTTGTGCAGCGACCTCGTGTGCCGCTCCCTGGGCGAGGAATGTTCTTCTAGTAACGTGCATCGATCACTTCCACTTTCTTACTCGAACTGCAGAGGATTCTTGCTTGGAACTTGGTCCCTGACAGCGGCTCCGCATGGGCGGCTTAGAACTCCAACCGGAGAGCCACCTGCACCTGCCGCGATCGCTTTGCGTGAGAATGTCCGTGAAGTTTGCGATGGGCCGGCGCTCAGCAGTGTGGCATTGCACTGCCCTGGAGCTGCAGTGGGGATCTCGCTGAGCTAGGCAGGTACGCGCCTGGTTGGTGTCGTACAGCGTCGCGACATGAATGGCGTGATTGTCCACGTAGGCGACTTAGAGAGTTAAATGCAGCGGCAGCTCATCCTGCACGGAAACATGAAAGGCCTGCACATACGCAGTCTTAAGTGCTTCGGCTAGTAGCGCGTCTGCGCCTTGGTCGTCGAGAAGTTCGTCGGCCCGGCGAAATTCGTTTGGTAGTTGTATTGAGTGCAGCGGACGCAGGGTGGCCGGATCCTGCGTCCGCGAGGTACACAGGCCTTGGCTCGACCGCTGCTTCGACGTTAGTGTCGCCGCATAGTTATCGGGCCCGTTGTAAGCAAGTAACCCCCTTCGACCGAAGCGGAATAGGTACGCATAGCAAATGCCATACCCACCGCCCACTGATATGTCCCAATACACAGGGCGGTGACTCGTGTATTCACCCCACCTTCATACAAACCTGCTGCAATGGAGCCACGGACATGGCCAGAACCGCCACCGAGGCCATCGAAGCGCAGCCCAGCGATACATCATCCGCAGCGGAGTGGACCAGATCTGCTAGGAGAAAGCTGGTTAGCAGCGTTGTGCAATCCACAGTTTTTGCGCGGAGTGAACAGCTCTCTTC
Source organism: Janthinobacterium lividum (assembly GCA_050954525.1). Lineage (GTDB taxonomy): Bacteria > Acidobacteriota > Terriglobia > Terriglobales > Acidobacteriaceae > Terriglobus. The sequence goes on along the minus strand of JBPBPZ010000098.1, from coordinate 4,942 downwards.
ACTGCTCACTTATGTCTGCGAAATGACTCTGAAAGGAAGAGGCGAGGAACTGAACGAGCAGCGGATTGGTCATGCTTTGTCGGCCAGAACCTTGATTCCGTTTCCTCCAACGATGGAATTGTACGGACGCAAGCAAGCCGGCTCCGTCAGCGGCTCTGTTTATACTTCAGCGGCGAAAGCGCCGGAGAAGTAAGCCGCATTGAAATCCCAAGGGGTGGATACGTGCCCGTCTTCAGAGAACAGCTCTTGGTAAAGCTTTCTGCAGAAGAAGCCGCGGCTGAAGTGCTGCCCGCAGTGCATGAAGCAGTTTCACCGGTAGTGCAACCGGCGAAGGTTGGCCGGAGCCAGGTTCTGCCTTGGGTAAAGTGCTTTGTCTGCGTTGTGATTGCAGCTGCAAGTTGGCTGCGACCATCGACCGTAGCCACAGCTGCCATACCGTCATATCCGTTATGAGCAGGGTTCTCAACCCGTCTCGACCTGCGTTGGAGCTTCCAGGCGAGTCCGGCCTTATGCTCTCCTCCCTGTTCACGCAACAAGGATCAGCCTTGGCGAGTACCTCGCGTGGGAAACGCTAGCCCGCCATCGGCGAGTCTGGTTCTGGCCAGGCAGGCCGCATGGAGGAGGCAGGTTAAGAGCTTCTTTGCTCGTGACCGGCTTTCCGAACTGTCTTAATGATGTTTGAGAAGTTTGTGGCCCAGGCATGTTCCAGATTCGATCTGTTAAGCAGACGCTTGGCCGCATAGGTCTCTTCGATGACCGGGTCGAACTCGGAATAGACCTGTTCCAGCTTGGCCGCAAGGTCGTCGGGCGAGTTCGGCGAAAAGAAGGTGCCCCTCTCCGGCGCCTGCTCCAAATGCACCGCCAGGTTCGACAGGACGATGCTCTTGCGCATCGCCTTCGACTCCTCCACCGAAGTACTCCAACCTTCAAACAACGATGGCTGCAGAACAGCTACCGAATGGTGCATAAGACTGGCCAGCACCGGGTAGGGAACGGACCCGAGCGTGATAAACTGATCTTCCAGGCCAGCCCGCTTCACCTGCTCCAGCAGATTAGGAACGTAAGCAGGATCTCGATAATCCTCCATCCGGCCGGTACAGATCACGCGGATGTCGCTGTTTGCCTGGCGCAAAGCGTCCACCACAAGCTGGTGATTCTTGTGCTTCCAGAACTGGTTTGGCAAGAAGAAATACGGTTCGCTAACGGGGTACTGCTTGGCCAGTTCTGTGCGTTCCATGGGTACAACACCAAGAATGCCCGTACTGGAGAAGTGCAGCACATGGGTCTGCACTGCCGCAAGGTCGGGGTAACAGTCGCGGAAGTCTTTCGCTGCCGCATGACTGCTCAGCAGGATCTTGCCCCAGCGCCGGGTAGTTTCCACGATGGCGTCGCGACCGGCGCGTTCCTCCGGGCTGAAAAGGTCAGGAAGCAGGCGGTGCTGAAAGTCTGGCTGCCAATACAGCGTGTCAATCGTGTCCTGCTTTCCCAAAGGGTTGTGAGTCAGCAGGTCGATCTTTGCTTGCTTCAATACATTCAACGCTTGCGGGTCGTAGCCCAGCAGACGCTTCATGATGCGCCGAGGGTAGTGCTGCAACCCCGCAGGTATAGCGATCTCCATCCGGTGAATGACAATGGCGTCGCCCTGGTACTCCATCGCATCTTCCGGATAGTCGATAAACAGGTGCAACTGAATATCCGGATCTGGATATTGCTGATAGCAACTCAGCAGGTTGCGGAGGTAATTCACGCCACCTTGCCACTCCCCACGAAATGAAGCGATTAGACCAACTCTAATCATTGCTGTTGCTCCCGATACCAGCGCACATAAGCTTCCAGGCCTGCTCGCAAAGGCGTGTTGAACAGGGAACCGAGCGAGGACTCGGCTGAGTCTTCTGCCACCAGGCTGTCCGGATCACCCTCCTTCGGCTTTCCCAGGAACACTGGCTGCCGTTCGTATCCCGCCGCTGAGAACAGTTCCTGAAGCACCTCTCGGACGGAGACCGCACGACAGGTGCCGGCGTTGAACACGGGTACAGCCGTACCGGCGTCTTTGCTCGCTCCGGTCAAACACTCCACCAGATCGGAAACGTACACCCAATCGCGCAACTCAGCCCCCGAACCGAAAAACTCAAAGACCCCTCGCCGAGCCTTTTCCATGGCATCCCACAGCAACTGCTTCCTGAGCCCTGGGCCATACACCGAGAACGGCCGAACAATCACCGAGCGAGTTTGAAACATCCGCGCGTGATCCAGAAGCAGTGACTCAACCTGCCGCTTGTGCACCCCATAAGGAGAAATGGGAAGACATGCCAGGTCGTGGCTGGCCTTGGTGTGCGCGGCCTGCCCGTAAATTGCCGCGCTGGACACGTACACCAGGGATGCCTGCGGCCAGTAGCGTCGTATAAAGTCCAGCAACAAAACGGAAGAGAGTACGGTCTTTTGGAAATCCTGCGGAAGGTTCCCAAATGAGGCTGCAACCGACGACCCGCCAGCCAGGTGGTAAATGGTGTCGGGAATGAAATCGATCGTTTCCAGCGTGTCACGCGAAACATCCCCGTAAATGTAACGCGCCCCCGGGATCGACTCCGCCCCTTCGCGATTGCTGCCAAGGGAAGTGACGTTGTGTCCGAGGGAAACCAGACGGCGTACCAGATGGCTGCCAATAAAGCCGCCACCGCCCGTCACCAGAACGTTATGTGCAGTCCTGTGCTCGCTTTCGTTGCTGCTATTGCTTACGGAGTTCAGCAGGGATCTCCTTTACGACACGCGCGGGGTTACCGGCTGCAATGGTCCAGGGCGGAACATCTTTGGTGACGACCGCTTTCGCGCCGATGATCGCGCCCTCTCCGATGGTCACTCCTTTGAGCACCACAACATCAAACCCTAGCCACGCGTGTTGACAGATGCGTATCGGCGCAGAGCGAACACCTGACCAATCCTTGTTTCGGATGAAGTTGCCGGTTGGAAAATCCGCGAGTTGCTGATCGTGGTCAGCAACTCGGTCCTTGTAGAAAACCGAATGTGAATCATGGTCGTAGATCATGCATCCCCAGGCGATCATCACGTTGTCTTCTATGTCGATTGAGCAACGCGAGATGACCTGCGTCCCACCGTTGATGAAAACATTGTTACCGACGTTGATCCTGCCAGCCTCACTCTCGAAAACGAATTGATTGTGAAGTTGGCAACGGTCTCCAATCGTCAGTGCCACATCGTTTCTTACACGCTCAAAACGCACATGGAAGGATGGACCTATTTGCGAGTTTCCGATACGCACATGGGGGTTCTTTACAACCTCTCGGTAAGGATCGTAAAAATACCGACGCTTTATCTTCTTAAGAACTCCCAACATCTGGCTTCCCCTACATTTCCGCGCATCAACTTGGCTGCTGATGCTGACGTTAGCCTATGAAGCTTGAATCTCCACAAGATGGGTTTCTGCTGTTTTCGTCGCCAACTTCCTAAACAAATTTCGAACAAGAAGCAGGTAGGGAGGAAAGGCGAGTAGCAGTTGAGTCAGAATCGAACCCACACAAACTCCTAGAAGACCGAATCGCCGGGTGAGCACAATGGAAAGAGCAAGATTTGTAAGGCTCACCACAATTGCAACAACCGTCTGTTCCTTGAGGACGCCGGCACCGTTGAGCAGCATCGCCATTGCGACAGACAGCGACTCTACGACGCCCCAGATCGCCATTGCCACCAGCAACGATCGGGGAACATTCAGGGTTTTGCCGACCGCCACTCTCAGTATCCACGGTCCGGCAAAGATAAGGGTGGTACATAGGGCTGTCGAGACGAGAAGCGCTGTGCGAAACGATGCGAAGAAGATTCTGCGTACCCAGGCAACATCGCCGCGCGCAATGGCTTCGCCATACGCCGGCCAAAGTGGGCTGAGCGCCATGTTGATGACCATGGAGACAGCGCTGAACAGCTTTTGTGGAACGGCGTAGGCAGCGACCGCAGCGGCACCCAGGATCTGGGTAATCACAATGTTGTCCGACGTGTAACCAATCGCCACAGCACATTGCAGAACGAAGAACATCAAGCCGAGCCGAAGAATCGTTTTAGCTGTAGTGGAGCTGTATGCGTGCCGCGCCGGGATGAGCCAAGGGTGTTCGCGAAACAGGATGGTAGCGTTCATTACAATGCCAACCACACCACCGATGGTGGACCCAAACACCAGCCAGGCCAAGTTTCCATGCAGCTTGATGATGACAAGCAAGGCAAGCAGTGTCAGAACGTTGCCTAATGCCCCGACGAGCTGAGGCAGATACCCCTTTTGCAGCCCGGCTTGTGCCCGGTACACCACGCCCAGCGGAATGTTAATGAGAAACCAGATAAACAGTACCGCAAAGGCGTGCGAACCTTCCACGGCGATGGCGGCTGACTTTACGTTAAAAACCCGCATCCACGGCACAAAGGGATACGCAGCGGCACCCCCAAGCGCGAGGACGACAGCAATGCCCAGCATCATCACAAATGCGCTTGTGACACATTCCCTGGCCATACGGCGGTCGTCCCTGCCGTAGGCGTCTGAAATCGTGTTCATAAGGCCGTTGCCGATACCGAGATCGGCAATGCCCATGGCGGCAATAATGGAGAGAAGCACAACCCAAAGACCGTAGCGTTCCGGTCCCAAGTATCGAACTGTCAGCGGCACAGAGACCATCGAGACCGCTATGCCGATGGCGCGTGCCGCACCCGCAGATACCGTTGTGAGTGCAGCACGACGAAGACGCTCTTTGGAGCGTCCCTCCTCTGTTGTCCCTTCGAAAGGCTGCAGACGAAAGATAAGGAAGATGGATTTCATCTGCGTGATCAAGGTTTCAAGCTCCGCCCTGCAGCAGTGAGTCCTTGACGTGTTGCCAGGTTTTGCGGATGCCGTCTTCGAGGGGTGTGGTGTGTTGCCAGCCGAGTCCGTGGAGTTTGGAGACGTCCA
>JBPBPZ010000170.1:0-22694 GCA_050954525.1 Janthinobacterium lividum | reverse complement strand
TCACAGTTTCTGGAGGTCTCCGCCGTGTCCACCACCGCATCGCCCCTTGCGCTTGAAACCACTGGAGCCGCACCCATCGGCAACCTGGAAATCACTGTTTCCCGTGCGGAACTGCTGCGCGAGCTGACTGCGGCGCAATCCGTGGTGGAGCGCAAGACGACCATCCCGATCCTGTCGAACTTTCTATTTGAGGCACAGGGCGACCGCCTGACCATTACGGCGACCGATCTGGACCAGAGCCTGCGCACCAGCTGCCCGGCCAAGGTAAAGAAGCCCGGCGCCTGCACGGTGCCCGCCCGCAAGCTGTACGACTACATTCGCCTGCTGCCCGAGGGTGAAATCAGCATTAAGCTGCAGGACAACCACTGGGTGGGTATCCGCGCCGGCCGCTCGAACACCAAGATGGTGGGCATGGCGCGCGCGAACTTCCCTCAGGTGCCGGAGTTTCCCGCAGTGTCGGCCATCAAGATCGCCGCGCCTGCGTTGCGCAGCATGGTGAGCAAGACCATCTTCGCCATCAGCAGCGAGGAGTCACGCTACACGCTGAACGGTGCTCTGCTGGTCCTAAAGGCTGAAAGCATGGCCATGGTGGCGACGGACGGCCATCGCCTAGCGCACGTGGAGCGCCTGGGCGAGACGCTGGAAGGCATTTCCGGCGAAAAGAAGACGCTGATCCCTCGCAAAGCGCTGGGTGAGTTGCAGAGCCTGCTGGCAAGCGGCAGTGGCGAAGACGACGACTTCGTCGAGTTTGCCGATGACGAAACGACCCTGTTCTTCCGCATGGGTGGCCGCGTTCTGACCAGCCGCAAGCTGACCGGCCAGTTCCCGAACTACGAGGCGGTTCTGCCGCGTGACAACAACAAGTTCGTCATCGTGCGCAGCGAAGACCTGATGGGTGCGCTGCAGCGCGTGGCGCAGTTTGCCGACGAGCGTTCGGGTGCGATCAAGATTCGGCTGGAACAGAACGAACTCCGCATCTCGTCGTCCTCGACTGATGCGGGTGAGTCAGAAGACATCATTGAGACGCCCTACAACTACGATCCGCTGGTGGTCGGCTTCAACTCACAGTACCTGATCGACTTCCTGAAGGCGATTGGCACGGCAGGCGAAGTGCGGCTGGAGTTCAAGGACGCCCAGTCAGCCGGCCAGATGCGCCCGGAAGACGCCAACGAAGACCAGAAGTACCGCTACATCCTGATGCCCATGCGTATCTGACCACTTCGTGGCGTTCTCGACGCCTTCGGCGTGTGCTTGCAACTGCAATCTTCATAAGAAGCCCGGCCTCGCGCCGGGCTTTGCTATCTATTGAGGACTATTTGATAGCACCCGCGGAGTTTCGCAGCACCACGTTTGAGAAGGCGCCGGTGTCCAGCGTGGCCGCCAGGTGTGGGCAGAAGCCGATGCCTACATAAAACGGACCATCAAAGCCCAGTTGAATGGGCGGTCCCATGGGGTGCATGGGTTCGCCGGTCAGGCTGGCGTACAGCGTAAGGTTGTTGCCGCGCTTTTCGATGCCGATGCGTTGCGCCATGACCTGGCGCAGCGATCCGCCGAACGAAAACTCCATGTCAGTCATGTTGGTGTTGGCTGCCTGGCGCTGCGCCAGGTGGACCATGCCTGTGCCGTGCTCTGCCACCATGGCTTCCTTCGCGTCGTCGTCCAGGCTTTGCCGGATGACGAGTACAACCTTGCGATCGCTGGGTGGACCAGCCTCAGGAAACGCCACGTCCGCTGCCAGGGAAACGTCGCCGGACATCTTCTTCCAAAGAAATCGGAACTCATCGCGGTTGTACCAGATGTTGTACCCGGCGGAACGCACGGTGTAGCGCCCCGTTGCCGAGTCGAAGCTGGAGGAGCCTGTAATCAGGGGGCCACCGATCTCGGACTGTCCGGAGAAGATGCCGATGGGTGTCAGTTCGGTTCGCGTGGGCCGGTGGAAGTCTGCTGGCGGAGGCACCTGCCTGTGCGTTGCAGAGCCGGGCAGGGCCCAGTCCGGCACGACGGGTGGGGGCGTCGTCTGCGCCCCGGTAGAGACAACGATCAAGGCGAGACCCGCAACCAGGCGGCTGCTATGCGGCTTTGCACCAGCTTTCTTCATGGCTGCCAACCTAGCACAATCCGGTGTTGACCTGCTGCCGCAGGCGGGCTGCGACTCGCGTCGGGGATAAGCATGCGTCACTGCCGTGGAACCGTCGCGAATCGTGGTGGGTGGCACCGCTCCCAAACGGCTACACTAGGACCAAATGACCTGGTTTAAGCGGCAGGACAATGCAATCGTCAGCGATGCAGAGCGGACGGTTCGAACCGAGGGACTGTGGGCTAAGTGCCCCGATTGCGGTAAGGCCATCTTTCGGGCAGAGCTGCAGGCAAACCTGCAGGTATGCCCGCACTGCAGCTACCACTTCAAAATGGACGCACGCACTCGCATTGCAAACCTGCTCGAGCCCGGTTACCAGCTGGTCGACCTGGAGCTGCGGTCGACCGATCCGCTGGAGTTCTGCGATCTTAAGCCCTACAAGAAGCGCTTGGCTGAGGCGCAGGCAAAGACCGGCCTGAACGATGCCATTGTGAATGCTGTTGGCAAGCTGGGCGACCGCGACATCGTCATCTCGGCCATGGAGTACAGCTTCATCGGCGGGTCGATGGGCGCCGTGGTGGGCGAGACGATCGCCCGCGCAGTGGACCGGTCGCTGGAGACGCGGCACCCGCTGCTGATCATCTCTGCGAGCGGCGGCGCCCGCATGATGGAAGGCATTGCCAGCTTGATGCAACTGGCCAAAATCTCTGCCGCGCTGGGCCGTTTGGCCGACGCAAAGGTGCCGTACATCAGCCTGATGACCGACCCCACGACGGGCGGCGTAACCGCAAGCTTTGCCATGTTAGGCGACTTTAATATTGCCGAACCGGGTGCTCTGATCGGCTTTGCCGGTCCCCGTGTCATTGAGCAGACCATTCGGCAAAAGCTGCCAGAGGGCTTTCAACGGTCAGAGTTTTTGCTGCAGCATGGTTTTCTGGACGCCGTGGTCTCACGCAAGGCTACAAAGGCCTATCTTGAGCGGGCGTTTGCCTGGATGTGTCCCTAGTTGTGTTCTCAGCTGTGCCTGGTGTCTGCCATGCAGTGCACATGGTGCAGAAAAAGTGCACACAGTAGCGCAGGACCAAATTAGGCCGATTTAAGGAATAAAGCATAGGCCTGGTTGTTCTCTGAGAAGGCCAACATCCGTCAGAGAGATGAGCGGCACTGCGCGTGCAGTCTGCCACAGCGGCACTTTCCCCGTTCGCCGTTTTGGGCACCCGTTTTCACAAAGGTTTGGACTTATCTATGGATTTGCGCGTTCTTCGTCCCTTCGCCTATGCCGTCGCAGGTGTTCTGCTTACAGGTGTATCCCCAGCGCAACAGCCGGTGCGCCGGCTGGCCGCGGTACCGTCTGCAACGGAAGCGCGCATCGCCCTGCCCGACACGGCTAACAGCCATCACGCACGCGCAGAGGCCGCGGGCCAACTGCCGGGTGAAACAGCCCTGACCAGCATGTCGCTAATTCTGAAGGGGACCGACGCGCAGGAGGCCGCACTGACGCAGTTGCTGGCCGACCAGGCAAACCCGTCGTCCGCCAGCTACCACCAGTGGCTGACGCCGGAACAGTTTGGCGAACGGTTCGGCCTGGCAGACGCGGACATTTTTCTGCTGCAAAGCTGGCTGCAGGCACGCGGCTTCCTGGTGCAATCGGTTGCGCCGAGCCGCAACGAGATCGTCTTCTCAGGCACGGCGTCTGCGGTAGAAAACGCGTTTCGAGTCAGCATGGGACGGTACCGCCGCGATGGCCGGGAGTTCTTCGAAAATAGCGGTGCCGTTCAACTGCCCGCATCCATGGCCGCAGTGGTCAGCGGTGTCAGCGGCCTGAGTAGTTACCGTTTGCCTGCCCCACAAATCAAGCGGTACACGGCGCCCGAGGTAAGTGTTTCGCCGCAGTACACCACCAGCACGGGCAGCCACTATCTTGTGCCGTGGGATCTGCGGCAGATTTACGGCTCCAACACGCTGATCGCCGCTGGCTATGACGGTACCGGCGTCAAGATTGGCATTATCGGCCAGTCTGCGGTTGATACGACCCAATTAACCTACTTCCAGCAGAAAACAGGTCAGACCGTAAGTCTTCCCACCATGGTTCTAGTGCCCAACACGGGTGTGTCGAACCGCGTGAACGGCGACGAGGGCGAGTCGGAACTGGACCTGGAGTATTCCAGCGGAAATGCGCCCGGATCCTCCGTTCAATTTATCTATACGGGCTGCACCAACACTGCCAGCAGCAGCATTCTAAGCAGCAGCACCAACTGCAACAACAATGGTGTATTCGACGCCCTGACCTATGCGGTTACGAACAACCTGGCGCCCATCCTGTCGCTGAGCTATGGCGGCTGCGAGGCAGAGGATGCCGCCTACGCCACCAGCACCCTGGAACCGGTACTGCGGCAGGCAAATGCCCAGGGCCAGACCATCATGGTGTCTTCTGGCGACTCCGGCGCGGCAAGCTGCGAAAACAGTTCGTCATCCAGGATCGCAAGCGGTGGGCTGGCTGTGTCGTACCCGGCGTCTTCGCCTTACGTTACGGGTGTGGGCGGCACCACACTGCCTACGTCAGACGACATCAGTGCCTATTGGAGCAGCACCAGCAATACCTACCTGGGATCGGCCCTGGGTTATATGCCGGAAACGGCGTGGAACGACACGGCCAGCTACCCAAACGGAATCGCTTCCAGTGGAGGTGGCGTTAGCAAGGTGTTCGGCAAGCCGTCATGGCAGGCGGGCCCTGGCGTACCAGCAGACAGCCACCGTGACGTTCCCGACGTTTCATTTCCCGCAAACGTGGTGGAACACGCGTACCTGACCTGCGACGCAGACGGACCGTGCACCAGCGGCACCAAGAGCTTTACGTTGACCGGCACCACGCGCGACGGCGGCGGCGTTGGCGGCACCTCTGCGGCGGCACCTACCTTTGCCGGCATGATGGCGATCATTGAGCAGGCGAACGGGGGCAAGGCCCTGGGCAACATCAATCCAAGCCTGTACTCGTTTGCCTCGGGTTCCTCTGCGGGCAGCGTCTTCCACGACATCATCAGCGGCAACAACACCGTCACCTGCACCGTGGGCACCGTGGATTGCACCACCGGAACCCTGGGCTACAGCGCGACCACGGGCTATGACCTAGTGACTGGCCTGGGTTCCATTGCGATCCCGGCGCTGCGTACCGGCCTGCAGACCGCCACAACCACCAGCAGCAACACGGCGACCGTTTCGCTGGCTGCGTCCTCAACCACGCCCCTGACAAATGCTTCGGTCACTTTCTCCGTTGCCGTTTCAGGTACAAACGGCGTACCCACGGGAACGGTGACGTTCACCATCGACGGCACGGTTGCAGGCACCGCCACGGCACTTACCTCTGGCTCTGCAACGTATACGTTGGCAGGTGGCTTTGCTACGGCAGGCACTCACACAGTGCTTGCAACCTACTCTGGCAGTGGCACCTATGGCGCTGGTTCGGCGTCGCTCAGCGTGACTGCTTCCAGCGGCACGGGCAGCATCACCATGAGCAGTTCGCCTGCAACCGTGACCATTGCGGCAGGCGGCAGCGGAACGGAAGCAATCACCGTTACGTCAACCGGCTTCTCCGGAGCGTTGAGCTTCCGTGGAACCCTGCTCAGCTCCACCTCGTCCACGTTTCCGTACTGCCTCAGCATTAACCCAGCCACGCTGTCCCTGGCGACCAACGCAACGTTGACCGCGACGCTGACCATCAACACGGCTTCCACCTGCTCCAGCAAGACGGGCGGCCTGGTAGTTTCCAGTTCGACGCCGATGCCTGGCAATGGTACGCAAACGGCATCGCGTACGGCGCTGATTGTGCTCTCAGCCACGTTGCTGGGTTGCTTCGCCATGCGCCGCCGGATACCGGGTTCCCTGCTGGGCGTGGTGGTGCTGTCGGTACTTGGCTTTGGACTTGCGGGCTGCGGCAGCGGTGGCTCCACTTCCTCTGGCACAACGACGAGCCCCGTCACTATAACGACCCCACCCGTCACCACCACACCGACCACCGGTACCTACAACCTGCGGATTACCGCAGTCTCTTCCGCAAACACTGCGATTACGGCAAACACAACCTTTACGCTGGTGGTGCAGTAGTACCCGCCCACCAGCTTCAGGAGTGTTGAACGTCTGCAGACCGGCACACCATCTCGGACGGCGTATCGCGTAGCCCTGCGCCGTGCCGCGCACCAGTTAGTCGACAGGCCGCTGGTGTTCCCGGACCCGCTGGCGCTCCGCATTCTTGGGTATGGCGGAACAACTGCCGTGACTGATCTGCGCGCACCCAGGCGGCCTCACTCCGTCGCGTTGCGCGCCTACCTGGTGGCACGTTCCCGCTTTGCAGAAGACGTTTTGCAGGCCTCAGTGGGAGCTGAGGAAGTACATGCAAAGCAGTACGTTCTGCTCGGTGCGGGCCTGGACACGTTTGCCTACCGCAATCCTTACCCCGGTCTGCGGGTCTTCGAGGTGGATCACCCGGATACGCAGCAGTGGAAGCTTTCCCTGTTGCGCGATGCAGCCATCGAGATTCCCGCCGGCATGACGCATGTTCCGGTCGACTTCCAGAACCAGACGCTTGGACCGGCCTTGGTGCAGGCCGGCTTGGACCCGTGCCTGCCGACCGTGTTCGCGTGGCTTGGCGTGACCCCATACCTTTCACGGGAAAGCATCGCAGCCACCCTGCGCCACCTTTCCACCTGCCAGCCAGGCAGTGTGCTGGTGCTGGACTACAGCCTTCCGCGATCTGCCTTGCCCCACTTTGAGCAGCTGGCGTTCGACTCGCTGGCCGCGCGCGTGGCAGCCGCAGGTGAACCCTTCCAGGGAGTTTTCCTGCCGGAACAGATCCGCGACCTGCTGGCGGAGTGCGGTTGGCTGGTCAGCGAAGACCTTGACCGGGATGCGATCAATGCGCGGTACTTCCCTGACCGATCGGATGATCTTCGATGCCTCGGGCATGGCGGCCACCTGTTGAAGGCAGTGCTTCAGGGCAGTTTGGAAGCCACCCCGTAGCCGTAGCGTAGACAAAAACCGTGATTCACCCTTGCGGCTGCAGGGAAGCCATGCATCTCAAGACGGAGAGCGGGACAATCTTTCAATGGAACGGGCTCATTTTGGGTGGGTACCAGTCGATAACCGTTACACCTTGCAGAGGCGTTGCCGCTGCGCTGCTTTTCCATCGGAAAAGCTTGAAAAGGGCGCATTCCTGCTTCAGCCCCGGCGTCGGAGCAGGTAATCATCCAAGTACCATCATCCCAATGATCGGCTGACTGGACTCGTCTGTCAGACCGGAAAGATTTATGGCAAAGATACTGATCACGGGCATTGCCGGGTTTATCGGCTCAAGCCTTGCACGGACTGCCCTGGAACAGGGTGCGGAAGTTGTCGGCCTGGATGACCTGAGCGCAGGCAAGCTCGAGAATCTGGAAGAGATCCGCAGCCGCATCGATTTCCGTGCGGCGAGCATTCTGGATCCGAGCGCATTGCGCGATGCCTGCCGCGGTGTGGACTACGTCTTTCACGAGGCAGCCGTTGCATCGGTTCCAAAATCCGTGGACGCTCCGCTGGAAACCAATGACATCAACCTGAACGGCACGCTGCAGGTGCTGGAAGCCTCGCGTATCGCGGGTGTGAAGCGCCTGATGTACGCCGCATCGTCTGCTGCGTACGGCAACGCGCCGGAGCAGCCCAAAACCGAGAGCATGCTGCCCGATCCTGTCTCGCCGTACGCCGTGCAGAAGGTCGCGGGCGAGATGTATCTCTCAAGCTATGCGCGCGTGTATGGCCTGGAAACGGTGTCGCTGCGTTACTTCAACATCTTTGGGCCGCGTCAGGATCCGTCGTCGCAGTACTCGGGTGTGCTGGCGCGGTTCATCTCGCTGATGATGCGCGGCGAGGCACCGACCATCTTTGGCGATGGCCTGACCAGCCGCGACTTTACCTACATTGACAACGTGGTCAGTGCCAACCTGCTGGCGGCAAAGGCTCCGGCCGCGGTCAGCGGCAAGATCTTTAACGTGGCCACCGGCAAACGAGTTACGCTGCTGGATGCGTTTGAAGCCATCAAGAGCATCACCGGCTACGATGGCGACTTGAACTTTCAGCCGGAACGCAACGGTGACGTGAAGCATTCTCTGGCCGACATTTCTCTGAGCCGTCGCATGCTGAACTACGAGGTGGTGGCTGACCTGCACTACGGCCTGGAGAAAACCATCGACTGGTACAAGTCCGAGTCGGTACAGCAGGAGCAGCCAGCCGCATTGCTGGCACGTTAGATCAGCGCGTCATCGACGATAGGTGCCCCACATCTTGCTTCTGAGATGTGGGGTTCGTTATGAGCGGTCCCGTTGTGTCATCTGCAACACAGCCAGCAGATCGTCGCTGACATCCTGCCAGCTGCGATGGTGTCGTGTGGCAATGTCCGGCGCGGACCATGGCCGGCGCAGCGTGTCGTCCAGCGCACGTTCCAGCGCCGCCGCGTCCCTCGCGGGCACCAGGTAGCCGCTCTCCGCGTCCATCAGTTCGGGGATGCCGCCCACGTCCGTCGCCACCACGGGCCTGCCTGAGGCAAGCGCTTCGATCACCACGTTGGGGCAACCTTCGTTGTAGCTGGGCAGCGTGAATACGTCGGCTGCGGCCATCCACTGCGCGACGGTTTCAGTCTGCCCTGCCGGTACAAAGACGACTGTCTCCTGCAGGCCGTGCCGTGTGATCGCCTGCTGCAGGACGGATTTGTCGGGGCCATCTCCCAACAGGTAGCAGCGCAGGTTTCCCTGGCGCGTCCGCAGACCGGCCACGGCCTCCACCAGTTCGCGCAGGCCCTTTCGAACGTCCAGGCGGCCCGCGTACAGGATCACCTTTGCGTCAGTGGGGACGCCCAGTGCCGCCCGTGCAGCCGCCTGGTCGCGCGGATGGAAGACGGCGGTATCGCAGCCGTTCAGAATGGCCTGGCTGTGTGCGGGAGCAGCGCCCAGGGCGCGTGCCGTACGAAGCAGGTCGCCGCTTACGGTGGTGGTAAAAGCCGCACGCCGCAACGTGGAGCGCGTCAGGCTGCCGACCAGCCGGCCAGGAATGCGGTTCAGGTCAGACCCAATGGCGGTTAGCACCACGGGAACGCCAAGCGATTCGCCCATGCGCACTGCGGCATAGCCGTCCGGGTAAACAACGTAATTCAGGATCACGTCTGGCCGCCACGCACGTACGTGGGGCAGCAGTTTGTGCGCGATCGTCCAGCCGTTCACGGGGCGCGAAATGACCGGCAACACAGGGTAGGGGATGTATTGAACAGCCACGCCTGCAGGCTGCCATGCCGGGTCGATTGCGGAACCACCCGTCCTGGGACGCAGCATCGCAGGGTAGACCGCCTCCGGATAAAAGGCTTGCAGTTCGCAGCTTTGTGCCAGCCGCTTGACCGTCTGGTACGCAGAGTGGCCAGCCCACGGCTGCGCAGACGTGGGGAAGTACTGCGTCACTACGGCGACCCTCACCGCCGCGCCCCTGGCACTGGGGCACCGAGCGTCTGGAGCAGGGCAGCGTACTGAGCGGCCAGTGGGCGGCGATGGTAGCGGGCAATGGCCGCCGCATCCGGCTGAAAGTGGGTGGCGGGTGGCTGCTCAATGGCTGCGACCAGCATCCTGTGGATCGCGTCCACGTCGCCGATGTCGGCCCATTGTCCGCCATGCGTTTCTTCCAGCCGTCGCCGCACGTCGCCCGCCGGGTGGACTGCCGCAAGGATCGGCTTGCCCGAGCGCAGGTAGTCGTAAAACTTGGCGGACACGTTCACCGGGTCATGCGACAGCAGAAGGACGTAGTCCGTCACGTCCAGCAGGCGCAAAGCCTCGGCTTGCGGCATAAATCCGCTGATCTGGACGGTATCGCCCAGCCGCAGAAGTGTGTCGCGGTACGCGGGCTTTTCAAAGTGGCCCACAAAGTGGACCCGCAGGCGCGCACGCAGGTCGAGTGGCAGGCCAAGGACGGCTTCGACAAAGGAGGTGGGTTCGGTGGAGCCGTAAACCGTGCCTAGGTAGGTCATCGTCACTGTGCCGTTCGGTGCTCCCGGCGAAAGCTGTGGGACCGCCGGATCGCCGTCGTAGCCGTTTGAGATGCTGACGAACTTCTCCACGGGCTGCTTGGGATAGCGCGCACGGATCAGATCACGCGCCGCCTCCGTGACAGCAACCACGGCAGTTGCGGCTTCCACGGCCTCCCGTTCGGTGCGTTCGGCAACCAGGCGTGCCTTTGGATTGCTGTTCAGGCTGACCAGGTGGAGCGTCGTGCTGAGCCACTCATCGCGAAAGTCGAGAACAACCGTCAGACCCGGAAATTGTCGCCGCAACTGCCTGGCCAGCATGATGCTGGAAAACGGCGGAACCGTAATGATGACCGCGTCGATCTGCCGGGTCCGCACAATGCGGGCGGCAGCACGACCGGCGAACGGCAGCCAGCCGATTTGCGGATCAGGCAACAAGAGGTTGGCGACAAACGTCTTGAGCGGGTTCGGCCTGGCAGGCGCGGTATTCGTGGTCGCTGCACTTGCTGGCTTTTTGCTTGTCTCGCGCGCCAGCAGCTTCCGAATGCCTTTACGCAGGGCAAACGGCAGGTCCAGCGTCCACGTGCGATACACGGTAACGGAGGACGGCACCTGGCGCAGCAGACCTTCGTCTCGCACCACGGCGGGCGCATTGCGGGCCGTGAGCACGTCGACGCGGACGCCGCTTTCTGGCAGGTACTTCGCCAGGCTAAGCGCTCGCAGAACGCCGACGCCACCCGCGGGCGGAAACGAAAACGTAATCAGAAGGACGTTCATGCCGGCACAGCCGCTTCAGCCGGGGCGGTGAGCGGAACCCCTGGTACCGCCGCGATCCGTTCGATGGCGCAGAACATTTCGTAGGCCGTGGCCCAGTGCAGTTCCAGGTTTTGTTCCGCAGCCACCTGGTGGACGTCGTGGAACATGGTTTCCAACGAGCCTGTCCCCGGTGCCGTGCCGAGCAACGCTCCTGCATTGTCTTCGCGTGCTGTGTGGCCGTATAGCTTCACGAAGATGTCTTCGCCCAGACGGGGAGCCAGGTCAATCCAGCGCTGCACGCGGTAGGGGGTGGGTGCGTCGTACACGGCGAGTTCCCCTGCCTCGATGCGCGGCACCAGCCGTTCGCGAAAGCGCAAGCCGAGTGGACCAGGCACCATCAGGATGCCGTTGCCGCTCACACCGCCGCCGGGTACCGCGTCGATCCCCACGTCGAAGCCGCGTGGCTTCGAGGGGTCCCCGGCCGTCCAGTAGATACGGTTCACCACGCGTCCCTGGGTGGCTGAAGGCAGCGACGGCATGGTGAAGTCGGCATAGCAGCCCAGGTCGCGCAGGGCCTGCAGTTCGCCCTGGACGCCGCACCACAGGCCATCCGGGCGCGAGTTGTCCAAAGCCCAGTTGCCATGAATAAAGCCGAACACCAGCCGCCCATTATGGTGCCGCAAGAATCCATGGTCGCCATGCAGGCGCTGCAGGAACTCCGATATCTTGTAGCGAAAGCCCGCGTTCGTGTCGTGATCGTGATGGATGTGGACGTCCACGTCCGCAATGCCCGCGCGGACCATGGGTTCCAGCGCGGCGACGACCGGCTGCTGGTACTCCTCCTGCGGGTAGAAGAAGGTGAACTTCGGCGGCTGGCCGGCGCTGTCGCGTGGAGCGGACGCCGCGATCTCGGGCCAGCGGCGCTGCCAGTGTGCCACGCGTGCCATGCCCTGCGTCAGCGAAACCCTGCCGCCCATGGGTTCGTAATGGTCTGTAATCGCGACCCAGAGCCGCTTTGGCCGGGTGCCGGTGCGAAGCCGTTCCACGCGGCTGCGTAGGTAGCCGGGCACCCATAGGTCTGCATGTTTGGGAAGGTTCACGCGCTTACCCCAGTACGGGATACATCGGCAGGGCGACGCGGTCCGGTATGTTGGTTGCAGCCATGAAGATCGTGCATGTGGTCTACAGCATGGAACTGGGCGGTGCGGAGATGCTGGTGGCGCAGCTGGGCCGCATGCAGCGCGCCGTCGGGCACGACGTGACCGTGTGCGCTTACAGCAAGCTGGGTCCGCTGGGCGAACTGCTGCGCGACGAAGGTCTGCGTGTCCACGTGATGGGCGAAGCGCCCGTTGCGACGACCATGCTGCGCTACGTGAAGCTGCTTCTGGCGATGCGGCCAGATGTGGTGCACTGCCACAATCCCGCACCCACGCTGCAGGCTGCCTTCGGCGCTCGACTGGCCGGGGCGCGTGTCATCAGCACGCGGCATAGCCTGGTTTCGCCGCCCTATGACAGGTCTGCGGAGATCAAGTTCAGCCTGATTGCCCGCGCCTTTGTGCATCGTGTGGCAGGCATTTGCGAGATCACTTGCGAAAACCTGCGCGGCGCCCCCCTGGCTGCCAGAAAGCAGATTGTGCGCGTGTACAACGGCGCGGATCCCGTGGAGGATGCACCGGCCGCCAACCGTGAAGATGGCACGTTTGTGCTGCTGTTCGTGGGCCGCGTGGCCGCGATCAAGGACCTGCCCACCATGCTGCGCGCCTTCGCCCTGGCGGTGGAGCGAGTTCCCGCCCTGCGGCTTTGGATTGTGGGCGATGGTTCCATTCGCAGCGAACTGGAACGGCTGGCCGGGGAACTGGAGATTGCGGACCGTGTCCAGTTCTTTGGGCAGCGCCTGGATACTGCCGGGTTCTTCCGTGCGGCAGATGCCTTTGCCATGTCGTCCGTCTCGGAGGGTTTGCCTATGTCGCTGTTGCAAGCCATGTCGGTCGGCCTGCCCGCCCTGGTAACCGACGTGGGCGGCATGCGCGAGGTGCTGCAACTGTCCAATGGCGGCCTGCGCACGCCGGTAGGGGACTGTGAAGGCATGGCAGCTGCTATGGTGCGGATGGCAACGGAGGATGAGCTTCGAAGGACGTGCGGGCGTCAGGCTCAACGGGCGTACTCCGAACATTTCACGCTGCAGCAGATGAATGCCGCCTACCTTCAGCTTTACGCAAAGAGGTAAGGACCCGGCAGGCATTTCACCTGGTTCGACCACACGGGACGGGACAGGCTGCCGGGGTTCGAGACGTGGCTTCAGCCGGGTCAAGAGAGTTCCGTGCCTCCCCAGAGCGCAGCCTGATTTTCGGCCAGGGACGTGGAAGTCGGCGACCAGGTTCTCCAAAGCGGACCCCTGGTAAATAGGAAGCGATGCAGCCCTGCCACTGCGGCAGCATTCAGCAGCAGAAGCGCACTTGCAGGGCCAAGCAGGCGTTGCAGGCCGGGAACGCGGAACCGCAGCGCGACCGCGGCCAGCAGCCAGAACACTGTTTGAAGCATGGCAATCGCGCGCCAGCCAGGGTGCGCGGGAGACAATGCCCAGGCTGACAACACAAGCATGAGCAGGGCGTAAGGCACCACCAGCCGAAGCAGCTTGTGTGACACAAACTGGAACCACACCCGGTTTTCGCGGGTCAGCAGCCAGGGGCACGTGCGCACCAGTTGGAAGTTGCCGGCCAGGGTCCGCACCTTGCGCTGGAACTCGCCCCGTTTGCTGGCGGGCCAGGTGTCCACCACCGTGGCCGAACGGTCCAGCACGTTGCGATACCCCTGGCGAATAATGCTGAGGGGCTGAAACATGTCGTCCAGAATCAGGCCTGACGGGAAAGCTTTGGAAAGCCGGCGGCGCACCGCATAGAAGCCGCCGTAAACCCCAACCGGTGAGAACCACGTGGCTTCTGAGGTGCGGATCCACTGCTCGTAGCGCCAGTAGGCACCGCCCACCGCTGAACTGGTGGCGTCATGCTGTTCGCTGCTTTGCACCAGCAGTTCCCCGGCGACGCAACCGACAGAACGGTCGGCAAAGTTGCTGATCAGGCGGCGCAGGGCGTCTTCTTCCAGGCGCGGACGGATGTCGATAAACAGCAGCAGCTCGGCATCTGCCTTGAGCATGCCCTGGTTCAAGGCTTCGGCCTTGCCTACCTGTTCCGTCAGCCGAAGAACACGTAATCGGCTGTCCTGAAAGTCATCGAGCAGGTCGGCAGTATTGTCCGTGGAGCCATCGGACACCACAATGATTTGCCGCACAATGCCTGGATCAAGCCGCAGCAGGTGCCGCATCTTTGCCTGGATGATGTCCGCACCGTTGTGTACCGGCATGATGATGCTGACGCCAAACGCCTCATTGCCTTGACGCCAGGGGCATGGTTTCCATTTCGCCATGGCTGCGGCGATCAAGGGGTAGCCGATGTAGGTGTACAGGATGGTTCCAAGGGATCCGGCGAACAGAACGACGCCAAGCTCTTCCAGCAGAGAGTAGGGCTGTGAGATCACTGGGCCCCTCTTCGCCGGAGGATGATCTTGACCGTTTCAAACATGATCAGCAGATCCAGCCCAAGCGAAGCGTGCTTCACGTAGTACAGGTCATACGCCAGCTTTTCGCGGGCCTCTTCCAGGGTGGCGCCGTAGCCGTACCGCACCTGCGCCCAACCTGTCAGGCCCGGACGAATGATGTGGCGCAGATCGTAGAAGGGTAGCTGCTCGCTAAGCCACGGCACAAACTCTGGACGCTCTGGCCGGGGACCCACAAATGCCATGTCGCCACGCAGCACGTTCCAAAGCTGCGGAATCTCGTCGATACGGGTTTTGCGCATGAACAGGCCAATGCGGGTCACGCGCGGGTCGTTCTTTGAGGCCCACTTCGCACCGCTGGCCTCGGCATCCTGCCGCATGGTGCGGAACTTGTACACGTTGAAGTTCTTGCCGCCCTCGCCCACGCGGACCTGGCAGAAGAAGATGGGTCCAGGCGAGGTCAAACGCACCAAAAGCATGACCAGCGGCGCAAAGGGCGCAAACAGCAGCAAACCTACGCCTGCGGCACACATGGAAAGCACGCGCCGCGTAAATTGCTGCGAGCTTTTTACGCGAAAGCCTTCGCCATACAGGAACGTGCTTGGGCGCAAGCCGTCCAGCTGGATTTTGCCGTTCAGGCGCTCCATCAGCTGGGTGTCTTCTTCCACAACAACGCCGCGCAGCTTTAACGTCAGCAGGTCGGTCATGGGTAGACCGCCGCGACGATCTTCCACGGCGATGACAATGTGATTGACCGGCTGGCGAAGCTCGGAAAGGCCCCGCACAATGGCTGCGGCATCCGCCATCTGGACGCCGTCCAGCATGTAGTTGCAGGACACCACGTCCATGCCCAGATCTTTGCGGCGCGTAATGGTGTCGGAAATGAACTGCGCCCGGCCGCCATTGCCCAGGACACACACACGCTCACGGAAAATACTGCGCGCCGCCACCCAGGTGTAGAACCGGCGCCACGCGCATAGCACCATGCCCAGCAGAAGCAGGGCAACGGGAAAAACCTCACGCGTGATGCTGAACTCTGGGTAGAGGTAGACCACGAATGCAACCAGCAGGCACACGCAGCCCAGGGCCAGGACGATGCGAAAGTAAATCTCGCGCCGGTCAAACAGGAGGTCGGGCTCGTACAGGTCGAAGTAGTACGCCACCATCATGGTGGCCAGTGTCAGCCCAACGATTTTGGCTGCACCGTATTCGTAGTTCAGGACCAGGTACGCATCGCGGCCCAGCACCATCCACACGGCTGTGCATAGGCAGCTGCCTATGATCAGCGACTCCGACAGCAACAGAAACACCGTGCGGGTGGGATAGTAAACGTTCAGTAAACGGATCATGCCCCGGCACCAGCCGGTCCGTAGCCGTAGTACGAGGGTGCCGGACGGTCTTCCACGGCGTTCAGCACAACACCGATCAGGTTGGAAGCCTGCAACTCGCTTTGCGCCTTTTGCGCCTGCTGGTATTCCGTGACACCGGAACGCACCACCAGCAGAACGCCGTCGCAATGCCGTGCCAGGTTTATCGCGTCAGAGACCAGCGTGACCGGGGACGAATCCACAATGATCCAGTCAAAGAAGGGCTCTACCTGCTTGATCAGGGCACCGAAGCGCGAATCTTCGGAAAGATCGGTGACGTGTTCCACCATGCCGCCACCCGGGATCAGGGTCAGATGGGTCAGACCTGGAAACGCAGCAAGCGTTGCCTCGTCTGCCCGCTGCATGACGTCGTCCGCCTCTGCCGTGCCTGCGAGGTAATCGGCGAGGCCTGGTTGATGGGTGCTGCCGAAATACCGCTGCAGGCTATAGCGGCGCATGTCGCCGTCAATCAGCAGAACGCGGGTTCCGCGGTGCTGACTCAAACCCACAGCCAGGTTCGCTGCGACAAAGCTCTTACCCTCCTGCGGCAGCGCACTGCTTAGCAGAACGGTCTTCAAGGTACCCGCGCCGCGGTATTCCAGCAGGCGCGACCGCAGACGTCGAAACTGCTCTGCCGCCGATGTACGTGGCTGGAGCGATGGGAGATCGGCCACGACGGGCTGCCAGCGCATGGGTTTGCCAAGTGGTCCGGCTGCCGGAACAAAAGCGGCGTTTACCTGCCCTGCAGACGCCGGGGATGCGCCTGCCCGCCCGGGTGTTGAGGTGGCGCCGACGCCGTCTACATCCTTGCCGGTACCCGTCACGGGCATCGTGTTCAGCGTAGATGAGGCCGTTGCCTGGGAAGCCTGAACGGAGGGTTCCCCTTCGCTGCCTTCAAGGGTCGATCGCAGCAGTTCCTGGTGTGTCCTGTTCATAGCAGCTTCCTGTTCCAGATCTGTCTGACGTGATTTAGGTTCTGACCATCCCCATCGGGAATGTCACGCCACACTTTAGTAGATCAGCTATCCCCTGGCTGGCTCCCGTTGCCGTACTGCATCGCAGAGAGCCAGGCGGGAAGAAAGTCATACAGTGAGATTGTTTGCGTTACCCGATGCTGTGGCAATGTCTCGCTTCTTGAACAAGGCGCGACTCTTGCCAGGTTTGTTTTCCGCGCGATCCGATGACGGTGGCAGCGGTTCGCTTTTCACGCGCTCGATGGCGGCCAGCGTATTCAGTTGCAGGAACGCATAGATATCGTCTTCGCTGCGGATCGCGGTATTGCGATATTCCAGAAGCGCGCTGACCGATGCGCCCAGCAGAAGACCGAGCACAAAGCCACCGACGCCAAACAGACTGCGCTTCGGGTAGGACGGCGAATCCGGCAGGTTAGCCGCGTCCATCAGGCTGAACTGCTCGCCTTGCTGGCGGCGCTGCAGGCTGGTCGCCATCTTGGACTGGTTCATCTTGGCGAGGAGGTCGTCATAGAACTTCTGCGCGGTCTGGTAGTCGCGGGTAAGCGCCTTGTACTCTTCTTCCACCAGAGGCGAGGACGAGATGCGGTCCTGGTACAGCTTTACGTTGCCCTGGATCTGCGATACTTCGGCTCGCTTTGCGTTGATGCCCGCGTCTGATGCCTGCAGGGCAGCCCGAAGCTGCTGCACGCCGAGGGACTCCTGTGACTTGGGCGCACCCGGAGTGTTGGACCGGGTCTGTGGCTGCTGCATGGCGCGCTTCAGGTCTGCGATCTTGCGGCGGGTTGCGATCACGTCCGGATAGTCCGCGGTGTAGCGTGCAGTCAGGTCGGCTTCGTCTGCCTGCAGCTGGGCCAACTGGGCCTGCCTCTCATCCGGTGCAGCGGCCATCACGGGCGCACCGGCAGAGTCACGCGCGGTCTGCATTTGTGAAAGCAGCGACTGCTGGTAAGCGCGGTCCTGTTCCATGCGGGCCAGCTGCTGGGTAGAGGCCTGCAGTTGAGTGTTCAGGCTGGTCAGCATGCCCATGTTGGGTTCCTGCTGCCCTGGCAGTTTGCCGACATACTTGCGCTGAAAGTCGGCCATCTTGGCATCCTGAGTGTCCAGGTTGCTCTTGGCCTCGGTCAGCTGCGATTCAAGAAAGTCGGTCGTGCCCTGCGCGGACTGCTCGCGTGCACGGAGGTCTTCGCCGACAAACAACGAGGTGATTTCGCTGCACACCTGCTGGGCTGTGCGCGGATCGCCTGCGGTGAACAGGATAAAGAAGCCAGGCAGGCCATTGGCCCGGCTGATTTCAGAGCGGATCGGTTTGATGTCGATGTTCTTGCGCGTGTCTTCCACGCGCGAATCCATCTTTTCGCCGGGGTAGAGGTTGAAGCGCTCGATGATGGGCTGAATGCGCGAACGGCTTAAGATCTGCTCCTTCATGGAGGCCAGGCGCGCGTCCAGGTCAGCCGCAATGACGGGCTTCACGTAATCTTCAGAAATCTTTTGCTGCTCGATCAGCACAAGCGTCTGTGAAATGTAGCGCGGAGCGATGAAGAAGCTAATGCCGAGGGCAGCCACCGAGCAGAGGATTGCCGGAAGGATAAGGTACAAGGCGCGACGTTTGAGAATGCCGGTGTAGTCGCTGGCTTTGAGGGGACGATGACCTAACACGTGAACCTACCTTCGCCCAAGATGAATGGGCCGCGGTGCATAGGTGACGCCAAAGCTGATCACATGTGCCGTGCCGTTAAAAGCATTGTTGGTTGCCAGCAGCTGGCCCACATCCTGGTACTGCAATGAGTAGCTGGCAAAGGCGGAGAAGTGCTCGCTCAACCTGCGCGTGCCCTGCAAGCCTGCGGTGAATGAATTGGTCGAGGTGTACAGGGTGGGATCGTTGGACAGGCTCTGGGAGTGTCCGTATCCGGCAAAAATGCCGGCGCTCCAGCGATCGCTGAAGGTGCGCTGCCCCGTGAAACTGAAGTAGTCGGACGTCGATCCCAGCAGAACACCCGACCCTGTCCCGGTTCCGCGGCTGTAGTTCAGCGAGTAGTTGGTTCGGCCTGCAACATAGGAGGCACCAATATTGGCGGTAAGGCCGAGCTTGCTGGGAAATATATCCGCGTTGGACCCGTGCGTCCATTGCGGACCCGCTGACGCCTGGAACGACAGGCGTGGGCTAAAGGTGTGCTGATAGATGCCCACCACGCTGCTGGACGTGAAGTTGAAACCGTTCAGCGAGGGATAACTAGACCGGGTGTAGGTGTAGCCGCCGCCCACCAGGGTGGCCGCAGACAGGTTGTGCTGGAGTTGTGCGCCTGCGGTGAACTGGTTGTTATTGATGCCCTGCCCAAACGCATTCAGAAGGACGTTGCTGACGGCCTGGGGCTGACTCCCAAAAAAATGCTGATTGGTGTAGCTGGTAAACCCATTGATGTTGGTTCGCCCGGACAGATGGTAGTCCGCAGATCCGCTTGCACTGTTGGTCACACGTTGGCCGTAGTTGGTCAGCAGGGCATCGCCCGTCTGCGGCCCGGTTGCAATGGGCAGCGTTCCGACGTCGCCCACGCCGGGAATGCCGGCCAGGCCGTAGCGGGGAGTTGCCGGAAGATAGCTGATGACGTCGCTCACCACAAAGCTCCACTTGCGAGTATTCAACACCTGCGACACGCCAAAGTTTTGGAAGCCGGTGGAGGGTTGCCCATTGTTCCCAAAAAGGTAACCACCCGAATAAATGAAGCTGGTGGGATGACGGTCGCTGCCGGACACGTATCCGGCATTGCCGGATATGTTGACGCTGTCAGACGCGCCGCTGACGCCGTTGTAGCCAAAGATCGTGGAGTTGGAAACGGTAAGGCTGTAGGTCAGCAGGTCAGGCGACGCGGTTCCATTACCTGCATTGCCTCCGCCGCCGACCGAAGGTGTACTTTGGCCTGGAAGCAGCGGCGGCAGGAAGGACAAGCTCGATAGGAGCCCGATGATGGCTGTGCGTTTTTTCAAGGTATGACAACCGTGTCGCCCGTTTGCAGGGTAATCGCCTGGTCCGGTTTGCCTTTCAGAGCCTTTTTGTAATCAAACGGCAGCTTCTTCTGCTGACCGGCAGGTCCGCGCAGAATGTAGCAGTTCTTTCCATTGGCATACGTCGTGAGCCCACCCGCGGCGGCAATGGCTTCCAGCGGAGTCATGCCGGGCGACAGATCAATGGGACCAACATGCCCTACCTGGCCCACCACGTACACCTTCTGGCTGTTGACCGCTGCAACCGTTACGGTCACCAGCGGGTCCTGGATGTACTTTTTCAGGGCTTCGGTGATATTTTGGCCAAGCTGCATGGGGGTAACGCCAGCAGCAGGAACGTCGCCCAGCAGGACCAGGGAGATCATGCCGTCAGGCCGTACGGGGAACGATCCGGAAAGCTGCAGCTCCTTCCAGACTGTGACCTGCAGAAGGTCGTAGGCGCCGATGCGGTACTCCGGCGAAAGCGCCATGGAAGCACCGTTCTTGCCGGGCGAAGCCGCAGGTGCGCTTGTCTGTGCGGGTGCCTGCGGTGCCGCGGTTAACACGGGACGCGAACCTGCCTGCGCACCTGCAGTACCCGACAGGAACAAACACGCAAGTGAAAGTACGGAAAGGGTCTTCTTCATGTGGGGGCCTGCGTGAAGAAAGGCTTGTTTTGCCCCGGTACCTGTACTTTGGTGTAAGGCTATAGCAGAGTTCAAAGCACTTTCCTCAGTGTTGCATTGCGGATGTGAAAATGAAAGCTATTTCATTCTGTCTGACGTAGATCTATTATCGGCAACGCCGATAGAAGTAGTAGCGGCGGCAGCCTGCGGAGATAAACGTATCATGCCGATTCAGACGGTAACCGCTCCAGCAGCGGCTGGCACCTTGCGGAGCAATGCATCAGTGGTTACGGCAGGCCTGCCCATCTGGGCCTGGGCCGTTGTGGCCCTCCTGACCGTAACGCTCTATCTGCAGGTCGGCATCAAGCTGGCTTATGACTGGTACATCTTTCCTGACTATGCCCATGGATTTCTGGTTCCATTCTTCTGTATGTACGTGGTCTGGGAAAAACGGGAAATCATCCGAAATACGCCCATGGCACCGTCCTGGGCGGGCACCGGACTGGTTCTGCTTGGCCTGTTTACGCTGATTACAGGTGTCTATGGTGCGGAGCTGTTTCTGGCGCGCATCTCCGGCTTGATGTTGCTGGCAGGCCTGATCTGGACGTTTGCCGGTCTGCCGATGTTGCGTGTGTTAAAGTTTCCCCTTTTGACACTGCTGCTGGCGATTCCTTTTCCCGCGGTGATCTTCAACCAGATCACCTTCCCGCTGCAGCTGTTTGCGTCGCGCCTGGCCGGTGCCATTCTTCCCGTATTCAATGTCCCCGTGCTGCGTGAAGGCAACGTGATTGAGCTGCCCATGATGCGCCTGGAAGTGGCGGAGGCGTGCAGTGGCATACGTTCGCTGATGAGCCTGTTTACCGTTGCAGTCATTTACGGCTACCTGCTGGAGCCATCTACGCTGCGCCGCACGCTGTTGGCACTGGCCAGCATCCCTATTGCGGTAGCGGCCAACGTCTTACGCATTGTGGGAACGGGGTTGTGTGTGCAGTACTGGGATCCGGAAAAAGCCATGGGCTTCTTCCACGAGTTTTCTGGCTGGCTGATGTTCCTGTTCTCGTTGCTGCTGGTGTACACCCTGCAGAAGTTGATGGCCTTTTCTACGCGTTCAAAAGGAGTGCCGGCTTGAACTGGTCACGGTTTTTACTGGTTTCGGCCATGATGGTCGGCACTGCGGGCATGCTGTTTCTGCGAAGCGCCACTGATCAGGTGCCGGACAGTATTCCCTTGGAACTGCTACCGCTCCAGATCCAGGATCGCCATGCGACAGACATCCCCATCGCTGCCGCAACGCTGGAAGTGCTTGGTCACGGCCGGTTTTTGAACCGCGTGTACTCGGAAGGCACCGAAGCTTCCGCTGCATCGGTTCCCGTAAGTACCCCAAAACCGGTCAGCACGGGCTTTCGCGATGCCATGATCCCAATAAGCCTGTTCATTGGTTATTTCCCAACACAGCGCACGGGGCAGGCGATCCACTCGCCGCAGAACTGCCTACCGGGCGCAGGTTGGACGTTTGAATCGTCGCGCGTAACAACTCTCTCTTCTGCAGACGGCAAGCCCTACCAGGTGGGCGAGTACGTCATCACCGACGGCACGCAGAAGCAGGAAGTGCTGTATTGGTACCGTGCGCACGGCCGCAGCATTGCCAGCGACTACCGCGCCAAGCTGTACATGCTGCTGGATGCCATTCGCTACAATCGCACCGACGGGGCGCTGATTCGTGTGATCACTCCCATGTTGCCCGGCGAAGCCGATAAGGCAGCACATGTGCGTGCGGCAAACTTTGCCGGGCAGGTGGCGTCAATGCTGCCTGCTTACATACCCGACTGATCTACCCATTCCTGCAAACGTTCGCCTTCCCTGGCGCGGTGCAGACTTCTTGAGGACTTCGCATGTTCAAGCTTCGATCCACGCCAGTGCTTCGCATTTCCGCTACTGCCACCCTGCTCACCGTGCTTGCGGCGACCTCTGGCTGCAATCGCGACCCCAACGTGCGCAAGCAAAAGTACCTTGAGAGCGGCCAGCGCTACTACAACGAAGGCAAGTACAAGGAAGCGACCCTGCAGTACTACAACGCTCTGAAGACCGACAAGGCCTTTAGCCCGGCGCACTATGAACTGGGCCGCGCCTTTCTGAAGATGGGCATGGTCGGACAGGCATACCCTGAGCTGCAGACGGCCGTAAACCTGACTCCAGGCAATATTCCTGCACGTGTGGAATTGGGAAACCTGCTGCTGCAGGGCCGCCTTCCGGACCGCGCCGCGGACCAGGCGAACGCCATCCTAAAGGCCCAGCCCAATAACCCGGACGGCCTGGCCATGCTGGCCAACGTGG
>JBPBPZ010000186.1:0-22779 GCA_050954525.1 Janthinobacterium lividum | reverse complement strand
TTTCAGCAGGTACCCATGGTCGGCGTCAAGACCGACGCTGCCGCGACAAAGTTCGCGCTGGTACCGAAGACCGGTGCGGCAATGGATCTTTCGTTCGGCACGGATTATGTCGTGAACAACCAGCTTCACACGCAAGCCGCGGACGTGGATGCTCCCATCGTGTTTGTCGGTCACGGCATCGTTGCGCCGGAGTACGGTTGGGACGACTACAAGGGCGTCGATGTGAAAGGCAAGGTCGCCCTGGTGGTTGTGAATGAACCCGCCAGCGACGACCCAAAATTCTTCAACGGCAAAAGCATGACCTACTTCGGTCGCTGGACCTACAAGTACGAGGAAGCCGGTCGGCACGGCGCAGTCGGCGTGCTGATCATCCATCGCACCGACCTGGCCAGCTACCCCTGGCAGGTGGTGCAGAACTCGTGGTCGGGCGAACATAGCTACCTGCGCAATGATCCGGATGCGCGCCTGACCGCGGCAAGCTGGATTCAGCATGACGTTGCAGACAAGCTGCTGAGCAGCGTGAACATGACCGCAGACCAGGCGATTACGGCAAGCGACCAGCGCGGCTTCAAAGCGGTGGAATTACCGGTGCGTCTGAAGGCGCACATCGTCAGCAACGTGCACATGTACGACTCGGCCAATGTGATCGGGAAGGTTACGGGCGCAAAACCCGGGCACGACGTGATGTACAC
The DNA here is from genome assembly GCA_050954525.1 of Janthinobacterium lividum. Taxonomy (GTDB): domain Bacteria; phylum Acidobacteriota; class Terriglobia; order Terriglobales; family Acidobacteriaceae; genus Terriglobus. The sequence continues at coordinate 22,087 of JBPBPZ010000186.1, read as the reverse complement.
CGCACACTACGATCACTTCGGTGTGGATCGCACGCGCAAGGGTGACCCGGTCTTCCATGGTGCCGCTGACAATGCAACCGGGACTTCCATCATCATCGAGATGGCGCGTGCCTTTGCCATGAAGAAGGCGCAGCCGCCATCGACCGTGATCTTTGCGGCAGTGACGGCGGAAGAGCAGGGCCTGCTTGGATCGCAGTATCTCGGCATGCATCCGCCGGTTCCGGCGCGCGACCTTTCGCTGGACCTGAATTACGACGAACTTCTGCCGCTCGGCGACGTCGCCAGCGTGCGCGCAGGTGGAGCGGAACGCACCACCGTGTTTCCCCTGATGGACGCGCTGGCGAAACAGGACGGTCTGACGCTGCAGCGCGGTGGTGTGGATGCCGGTGGTGGCTACTTCCGGTCAGACCACTTCAGTCTCGCGCGGGTGGGTGTGCCTGCGTTCTCAGTGGGCGAGGGCTCGCTGTTCGTCGGACATGACGAGGCCTGGGCCCGTGCACAGCAAAAAGACTTTGGCGCCAACAAGTACCACACGCCTGCGGACGCCTACAGCGACAGCATGGACTTCACCGGCAACGCACACATTGCACGCTTCGGGTTCGAGCTGGGATGGCTGGTCATGGCCCAGCCGCAGCGTGTGGAGTGGGTGGCGGGTGATGAATTTGAAGCCGCAAGGAAGAAGAGCGATGCGCGTTAACTCTCTTTTTGCCGTCATGGGCCTGCTTGCCTGCGCGGGAGGTCTCACCGCGCAGAAACCGCTCAACTATGACTGCGCGTACACGCCGACTCCCATCCACATCGACGGCAGGATCGACGATGCGGCGTGGAAGGCGGCACCGTGGACGTCGGACTTTGTAGACATTGAGGGCGATGCCAAGCCGAAGCCGCGCTTCCGGACCCGCGCCAAAATGCTGTGGGACGCAAACTACCTCTACATCGCCGCGGAGCTGGAGGAGCCCGACGTCCACGGCACCCTGACGGAGCACGATTCGGTCATCTTCCACGACAACGATTTCGAAGTGTTCGTGAAGCCGCTGCCGGACACACTGAGCTACTACGAGTTCGAGATGAACGCCTTGAACACGGGCTGGGACCTGTTCCTGTCGAAGCCCTACACCATGGGCGGCAAGGCAGACGATAGCTGGAACATCGACGGACTGAAAACTGCGGTCGCCGTGCAGGGCACGCTGAACCAGCCTGGCGACAAAGACCGTGGCTGGACGCTGGAGATTGCCTACCCGCTCAAGGCATTCCAATCACGGCAGGACATTCCGCAGCCTGCAAGTGGAACGGTGTGGCGCATCAATTTCAGCCGCGTGGAATGGAAGGCCGGGCAGCCGAAAGAAGATAACTGGGTCTGGTCGCCGCAAGGTGTGGTCAACATGCACGTACCGGATCGGTGGGGATTTCTGCGATTCGTCAAGGCTGGTTCCTGAAGGGAACAGGAGGCGAACGCTTTGCCTCGATGTGCACCGTTGTCATCGTCGCCGGGGGAGCGGTCGGGTAGAATCAGTCGCATGAGCGCAGCCGCAGCCCCTGTTTTCGTGGCGAGAGGGGTCTTCTCCGACCGCATCAACCGTATTGAAGTTTCGGCCACCATGGCCATTACCGCCGAGGCGCTTCGCCTGAAGCAGACGGGTGTAGACCTTGCCGACTTCGGCGCAGGCGAGCCGCACTTCGACACTCCGGCCCACATCAAGCAGGCCCTGATCGACGCGGTGGAACAAAACCACACGCGCTACACCGCCGTTGCTGGAATCCCGCAGGTGCGTAAAGCCATTGCTGAACGGCACGCGGCAGACTTTGGATCGAATTACGCGACCGACGAGTGCGTGTTCACGGCAGGCGGCAAGCTCGCGCTGTTCAACGCAATCGAGGTGCTGGTGGACCATGGCGATGAGGTCATCCTGCCGGTCCCGTACTGGGTTTCTTTCAAGGACATCATCCAGTTCGCGGGCGGCACACCGGTCCTGGTGCATGCGAAAGAAGAAGAGAATTTTCGCATCACCGCGGGTATGATCGAGGCGGCCATCACCGACCGCACCAAGGCAATTATTCTGAACACGCCATCGAACCCATCGGGCGCGGTGGTATCCGCAGAGGACCTGGAGAGCATCGTCCGCCTGGCGCATCGCCGCGGTATTTACCTGCTGCTGGACGAGTGCTACATCTACCTGAACTTCGACGGGAAGTCCGTCTCGGGTGCATCGTTTCAGGACTGCAAGGATCACATCGTCGTTCTGGGATCGCTGTCAAAGACCTACGCCATGACAGGCTGGCGCGCCGGGTACGCCCTGGGGCCGAAGGCAATTATCGCGGCCATGGGTAAGTTGCAGTCGCAAAGCACCAGCAACACCACCAGCTTCGTGCAGCACGCATCCATCGCCGCCGTAAGTGGGTCACAGGACTGTGTTGCGGAGATGCGTGCAAGCTACATCGAACTGCGCGACCGCATGCTGGCTGGCCTGGCGACCATCCCTGGCATCACGTGCACGGTGCCGCAGGGCGCGTTTTATGTCTACCCAAATGTCAGCGCGTTCTTTACCAGGGACGACGCCGGTACAGCCTCGCGAATTGCAGCGCGCCTGTTAAGCGAAGCGCACGTGGTGTGCGTTCCAGGTGAGGCCTTCGGCACGGACGATCACCTGCGCTTCTCCTACGCGACATCGGCTGCGGTCATCGACAAGGGCATCGAGCGCATGCGCACGTTCTTTCAGGGGCTGTCGGCATGAACAGGATCGATCCAGCAACGGCAACCGCACCACAATCGGAACTTGTGCCTGTAGTTTTGGCAGGCGGCAGTGGCACACGCTTCTGGCCGCGCTCGCGGCGCGCACGTGCCAAGCAGGTACTCGCACTGTCTGGCGAAGAGACGATGATCCAGCAGACAGTCGATCGTCTGCGGCCCTTGGCCAGCATTGACGACTTCCTGGTGATCACTAACCAACTGCTGACCGACACCATTCGGGAGCAACTGCCCACCGTACCGGAAGACCGCATTCTCCGCGAGCCGTGTGCGCGCAACACCGCGCCTGCCTGCGCCCTTGCCGCCATGATTGTGGAGCAGATGTCGCCGGATACGGTTCTGGGCGTATTTCCTTCAGATCACGTCGTGGTCGATCAGGCCCGGTTCGCCGAGATCATCCGTGCGGGTGTTCAAATCGCTTCCGCGGGCGAAAACATTGTTGTGCTGGGCGCGCCGCCCACCCGTCCTGAAACAGGGTATGGCTACATCCGCATGGGAGATGCGGCACCGCAACTCGGGCAGGGAAGTGTCGAGACGCGTTGCGTGCAGCGCTTCACGGAGAAGCCCAACATCGATCGCGCGCTGGAGTTTCTGGCCGACGGCAATTATGCCTGGAATGCGGGGATCTTTCTCTGGTCGGCTCGAACCCTTTCGAATGCCATCCGCGAATACCGCCCTGCCATGGCTGCTCCGTTGCAGCGCATTGCCGAGGCGCATGGCACGCCAGAGTTCGACCAGGTGTTCGCAGAAGAGTACCCAAAGGTTGAAAACATCAGCATCGACTACGCCGTGCTGGAACCCCGGTCAGCCAGGGGCGCAGACAGCCACATCTACTGCCTGCCCGCGGACTTCGGCTGGAACGATCTGGGCAGTTGGGCCGCGCTGCACGAGCACGCTATGTCGCAGGGCAAAAGCATCGGTCACGGCAACGTCATGGAAGCCGGCCTGTCGCTGCATCTGGATGCGTTTGGCAACTACGCTTATGCGCCGGGCAAGGTGGTTGCGCTGCTGGGTGTAAGCGATCTGGTGGTCGTGCAGACGGAGGACGCCCTGCTGGTAACCACGCGTGCGCATTCCCAGGAAGTAGGCCGCATCGTCAGCGAACTGGTCAAGCTGTCTCGGCCCGAGTTTGTCTAAGTTTCGGCTGTCCACGGGCTGATCCGCGGACATTGCCCCAAGCGCGAAGTGCCTCCGGGCACACGTGCGGAAAGTCTGGAAGCACATCGACATGAGCGAAAGCACGGTATCCCCAGTCAAGTTCGGCACGGATGGTTGGCGCGGCATCATTGCCGACGATTTCACCTTTGCAAATGTGCGTGTAGCGGTAAGCGCCATAGCCCACTACGTCCTGAAACATGAGGATGCCAGCAAGGGCGTTTGCATCGGGTATGACACGCGTTTTGGTTCGCCACAGTTCGCGCGGCTGGCGGCTGAAGTACTCGCGGGCGCGGGCATTCCCGTGCAGCTTGCCAGCGGCATTACGCCGACACCAGCCCTGTCTTACGGCGTGCGTCAAAGGGGTGCGGCGGGCGGCGTCATGATCACCAGCTCGCACAATCCCGCGCAATGGAACGGCGTGAAGTACAAGGCCAGCTACGGTGGATCGGGCTCACCCGGCATCATGGGCCAGATTGAGAAGTACCTCGGTGAGCCGCTGCCTACTGCGGCGCAGCCTGCTCCCATTACGGAGACCGACTTCCTGCCGGACTACATCGCCGCCATCGAAGCATTTGCCGATCTGCCGTTGATCGCAAAGTCTCCTTACCGCTTTCTAGTCGACAGCATGTACGGCGCTGGCGCTGGCGTGCTGAAGGGGATCTTCGATCGTGCGGGCATTCCGTGCGTCGAAATGCGGGCGGAACATAACCCGCTGTTTCCGGGCATCAACCCGGAGCCGATTCTGCCGCACATTGCCGCCACGCAGAAGCGTGTTGTGGAAGAAGAATGCAATGCGGGCCTGATCACCGATGGCGATGCCGACCGCATCGGTTCCGTTGACGAACACGGCAATGTGGTGGACGCGCACAAGATTTACAGCATCCTGCTGTGGTGGCTGCTGGAGTTCAAGGGCTGGCCGGGCGGCGTGACGCGCGCCTTCAACACCACCAAGATGCTTGACCGCATTGCCGCAAAGTATGGCCGCAAGCTGTACGAACACGGCATCGGCTTCAAGTACGTCTGCGACCTGATGCTGACCGAAGACATCCTGATCGGCGGGGAAGAATCCGGTGGCGTCGGCATCAGCAAGCACCTGCCGGAGCGCGACGGCATCCTGAACGCGCTCCTGATTGCCAACGTCATGGCTGAAGCAGGCAAGACACTCGGCGAACTGGTTGCCATGCTGCAGGCCGAGTTCGGCGAACACCAGTATGGCCGCATCGACATGCACATCGACGACCGGCTGAAGCAATCTGCTATCAAGCGTGCGAGCAGTGGTTTGCCCGAGATTGCCGGGTACAAGGTGCTGCGCTCCGAGAACATGGACGGCATCAAGTTCTACCTGCAGAATCCAGAGGCCGAAGGCTTGCAAAATGCCGCGGAAACCTGGCTGTTGCTGCGCGCTTCAGGCACTGAGCCGCTGCTGCGCGTGTACTGTGAATCGACTTCGCAGGCGGCGGTGAACCGCATCCTGAAAGCCGCCGAACAGTTTGTGCTGGAGGGCTAAGTCGTGACCCAGACCACAAGGGTAGAAGTCGAGACCCAGGGATTTCTGTTCGATCTGGACGGCGTTCTGATCAGTTCGCTCGGGTCGGCAGTGCGCTGCTGGAGGCGATGGGCGGCCATCTACGGCATCCCGGATGCAGAGAATTTTGAACTTCCCCACGGTGTGCCTGCGCGCGACATCATTCGCATGCTGCGCCCGGATGTTGACCAGGCAGAGGCCCTGCGTGTAATCGAAGACCTCGAAATCGATGATGTCAGCGACCTTCAAGTCCTGCCCGGCGTCGAGGCGTTACTGCAGAGTCTGCCGCGGGAGCGATGGACCATTGTCACTAGTTGCACACGGCGCCTGCTCGACGCGCGCATGCGCGCAGCCGGCTTGCCGGAACCGTCGGCTGTTATTACTGCGGATATGGTGACACGAGGTAAGCCTGACCCCGAACCCTACCGGCGAGGTGCAGAACTGCTGGGCTTCGCCCCAGCGGACTGCATCGTGGTGGAAGATGCCGCTTCTGGAGTTGCAGCAGGCGCGGGTGCAGGCTGCAGGGTTCTTGCGGTTCTTAGCTCCACACCTGCGGATGAGCTAGGGGCTGCCACGTGGATTGCGCAGTCGCTGGACGGCGTGTACGTGGCGTCCTCACCCAGCAGCTTGCGTGTAAACCTGCCCGTGCTTGCCTGAACCAACGAGTGGCAAAGGGTGCTCGACCCTGCTCGCGAGTTATCTGGCGAGCTCCATCGACACATCTTCCAGTACGTGCATCGTAAGTGACACAGCCACTTACGTGGTCTTAATGGAGGAAGTGATGAAGCGAGCGATTTTCTGGGGAACAATGGCAGCTGGTGTGGTCGCAGCTTACCTGATGGTGAAGCGGGGCGCGCCGGTCACCGAGGTACTGACCAAGACCTTGCGTAATCCCTTTGGCGCATTAACCTCTGAGGTACAGCAGGCCTTCTCGCAAAAGACCACAGCGTTGAACGCCTGATCGTTGCTATTGCGCCCAAAGCTGTGAGGTGGTCAGGCGAAAGCCGGCCACCGGTTCCTCTGCCTCAACCACCTCCGGGCGCTGCAGAACCTCTGGGGCACGGTCTGGCCGGTAAACCGTGAGAGTTGCAGCATAAGGATCCAGCATCCAGGCTAGCCCCGCTCCATTTGCGATCCAGGTCTCCATCTTGGCTTGCAGTACTTTCAGGCTGTCGCTCTGCGAACGTACCTCGATCACAAAGTCTGGACAAAGAGGTAAGTAACGCTCACGTTCGAAGTTGCTGAACCGTTCGACACGGTCAAGCCTCGTCCAACATGCATCAGGGCTAAACGTGGATCCATCTGGAAGATTCCAGCCAGCATTTGGACCGTTAGCTTCACCAGTGCCATCTTCATCCGCCCAAGCCATCAATTGCATACCCACGCGCAACTCGCGCTTGCCGCCTTCGGTACCAACAGGTGTCATGACGGTGATGTCCCCATCCTTGTTTTTCTCGATGCGATAAGGCTTGTTCTTCCTTGAGAAGGAGATCAATTCATCGTCCGTCAAAGGCGAAGGAGGGCGCAGAACAATCGGTAACGGCAATCCCGTCAGCGACCAGTCCATACGCCCTCCTCGATAGTGCGGAAGCTTTGCTGGGTTACGCGACTACGTCCAAGCCCATGGAGCGGGCCGTGCCCTTGATGCTCTTGATGGCGGCTTCTACGGAAGCTGCGTTCAAGTCAGGCATCTTCTGGGTGGCAATCTCGCGGATCTGCGCTTCGGTGACGGTGCCCACCTTTGTCTTGTTTGGCGTGCCCGAACCCTTTTCGATCTTGGCGGCCTTCTTTAACAGCACCGGCGCGGGAGGCGTCTTGGTGACAAAAGTGAAGGTACGATCGGCAAATACGGTGATAACGACGGGGATCGTCAGGCCAGCCATCGCCGGGTCTTTCGTGCGATCGTTGAACTGCTTGCAGAACTCCATGATGTTGACCTGCGCTTGACCCAACGCGGGACCAATCGGGGGCGCGGGTGTTGCCTTGGCGGCCATTACCTGTAGCTTGACGTATCCAGTGATCTTCTTCGGTGCCATTGTTCCATGCCTCTTCGTAGGTTGGTCGCGAACAGGGTAGAAGCCACCTTCACGACGGGATAAGACTAAGTAGAGCGATACAGGTAGTTTCCGCTACTCTGCGTGCTTCTCCACCTGTGAAAATTCGACTTCGGTTGGCGTCGGACGTCCAAAGATGCTGACCATGACCTTCAGGGTCTGCTTGTCTTCGTTTACATCGTCCACCGCACCGTTGAAGTTTGCGAATGGTCCCTCGGTAATGCGGACCTGCTCGCCCTTCTCAAACTTGACCTTGAGCTTCGGCTTATCCTTCTGGACGTCTGCACGATTTAACATGCTGTTGACTTCAGCTTCGCTCAACGCATTGGGCGTGTCACCCGTCTGCAGAAAGCCCGTGACGCGCGGCGTGTTCTTCACCAGATGCCAAAGGTCGTTGTCCAGGTCCATTTCAACAAAGACGTAGCCGGGCAGGAACACGCGGTCAATGGTGTACTTCTTGCCGTTGCGCAGCTCAGTAACCGGCTCAACTGGGATCTCAATGCGGCCAATCTTGTGTTCCAGGCCAAACGCGCGGATGCGGCTCTCGAGGGATTCCTTAACCTTGCGCTCGAAGCCGGAATAAGCGTGAATGATGTACCACTTCAGCTTGTTCTCGGGCTCAGCCGCAGCCAACTCATCACCTTCGACCGGGGGCATCTCGCCGCCATGTTCCGCAGCCTCTTCGCCGTGATGGGAGAGGATCTCTTCCTGGTCTACCGCGTACCCTGCTGTCGGGAGTAGTTCTTCTGCCATTGTTCTGCCTGTCCTTGCCGGTGCCGTGCGTTAGTGCTGCTGCGTAAGCTTTGTGATCAACGCGTTTAGGGTGTGGTTAATCCCATAATCCACGGCCCAGAAGTACGCTGCGAACGCAAACACGGTGAAAATAACCACGGTGGTCGTGGTGCGGGTTTCCGTTTTGCTGGGCGTCGATGTTTTGCGAAGCTCGCTGCGCACATCCCCCAGAAAGGTGGAAAGCCGCTCAACCTGCCCTTTGGCTTTTCCGATCCCGGTGTCTTCCGCTACTGCGATTGCCTTGGCCATGTTTCGCTTCAAACCCTTTTCTTACTGCAGGCACGCCGCGACGCGCCTCTCGTAGTTCATATACAAACTTTGCTTCTGAAAAGACTGGCAGGGGAGCTCGGATTCGAACCGAGAAGTTCGGTTTTGGAGACCGACAGTTTAACCGTTGAGCTTACTCCCCTGCATCCTCAGGGTTCCTTCCCTGAAGGCCGCATGCCAAACGATACCGCAGGCCGGGCGAACGACTTATGATAGCTGATTTTTGAGCTCGGTGGAAGTCGGCACGGCAGTTCCTACGCCAGTACCAGACCTATTCAGCAGGTTACAAGTTGCAGACGTAGTCGGATGGACCGCATACGAGCAGCGGTAACGATTCCGATAAACTGAAGGTCCGCGATACGCGGAGCCCATGCCAGCCGACCTCGTTCTGCAAAAAACTCAGGATGGCCTTGCCGTCGCCGAAAAGCGAGAGCAGCTTGCAGCCGTGCGCACAGCGCTGGCCGAGCGCGAAGTGGAAGTGGCACAGCTCCGTGCCCAGTTGAAAGCTTTCGAAGGCCGTTACCTACGGCAGGTTGGCGTGCTGTATGCAGAACTGGATGACCTCCATGCGCGCATTGCGGAACGCGAAGCAGACCTGTACGAATCCGAGGCGGCGCGCAGCCGGGCGGATGAAGCTCGCAGCCGCGCGCAGGAAACCCACGATGCCGCCTTTGGTGAGGCGTCTGAGGCAGAGGAGTTCGACCCGCCGCCCAGCCTGAAAAAGCTCTTCCGCGAGGTGGCCCGGCGTATCCACCCGGATTTCGCACGCGATGAGGCGGAGAGCGCGTACTTCACGCTGTTGATGACCCGAGCCAACGAGGCCTACAGCCGCGGCGACAGCGAAGTACTGCAACGCCTGCTGGACGATCATCTCGAAATCAACGCCTCCATCCAGGGAGAAACTGAGGCAGGGGAGCTGCTGCGCATCAACCGCCAGATCCGCCATGCCGAACGCGACATGGCCCGCCTGGACGTGGAGCAGCATTCGCTGCTTGCAAGCGAGGTGGCGCAACTGCATCTGGATGCGGAAGCAGCAGCCAGCCAGCATCGCGACCTCCTGATGGAGCTGGCGGCGGGTATCCGCGAGCAGATCGCCGAGGCGCGTCACCGTCTCGAACAGATCGATTTGCAGATCGATGTCCATGGAAGATAACGGCGGCAGTAAACTGCAGCACGTCCCGGCTGCTTCGGGGCTCGCCCTTGGGGGCAAGCGTTCCGGCTTGATTGCCCGTGGACTGCGGGACGCGGCTGGTGCCTCGGCCGAGCCTCACTATAAGCAAGCCGTTAAGGATTACGCCGAACGCAACTACGTGAACGCTGCCGAGGGTTTCCGGCGCGCCGCTGAAAAGGGCCACGCGGAATCGCAATACCTGTTGAGCACCATGTACGACGCCGGCGAAGGCGTGCCACGCGACGACGCCGAGGCTGCACGGTGGGAGCGCAAGGCGGCGGAACAGGGCCATGCCTACGCGCAGGCAAACCTCAGCTACCGCTACTACGTGGCCGGCAACTTTGCCGAAGCGTTCGCCTGGTGCCAGCGGGCGGCAGGGAGCCATCTCGCTTGGGCTCAGTACCACCTGGGCCTGATGTACCGCAAGGGCGAGGGCACCGCGCAAAGCGATGCCGAAGCTGCTCACTGGTACCGCCTGGCCGCCGCCCAGGACTTTCCAGAAGCCCAGCAAAAGCTGGCGGATTTGTACGGCAGCGGCCAGGGTGTTCCGCTCAGCCACGAACAGGCTGTCACCTGGTACCGCCGGGCCGCAAATAATGGCAACGCCGAAGCGCAGTTTCAGCTTGGGCACCTGTACGCCACAGGGCAAGGTGTTGAGCCTGACTATGTGCAGTCGCGGCACTGGATCCGGCAGGCCGCCCAGCAGGGGCATGAACAAGCCCTGCGCGAATTGAAACGCAGGGAGTACCGCGACGCTTAACTGAGCACGAAGCGGCGTATGACGTGCATGAAGCGAGACGACACCGCGACTGTTGACTGGCAGGTAGTGGCTTCGCCGTGACTCTCGCTCAAACCATCAAATCTGGGAGCATGAGGCATCGCCGCACCGAAAATGCTGGGCCGGAAGAACTGTGGGATGCACGTCGACGCCTGCATGCCAGCGAGATCCAGTTTCCTGATCGTTCGATTGTGATCGTCGACATGGACGGCACGCTTTCAAACCCGGCGCACCGCCTGCATTTGATTCAGCGCCCGGGCCGCCCTAAGGATTGGGACGGCTTCTTCGCCGCATGTGGCGACGACGCACCCGTCGAGGCTGTCGTGCGCGCTGGACCCGCGCCCTCGACGAAACCTACACCGTGGTCCTGGTTTCGGGCAGGCCTATCAGCAAGTCAGGCGCAAAGACCCTGGGCTGGTTGGCTTACTACCGTGTACCGTACCAGTACCTGTTCATGCGTCGCGGAGGCGACCGCCGTCCGGATACCGAGGTCAAGCAGGAAATCCTGGATGCTATTCTGCGCGTTGTGCCGAAGGAGCGGATAGCGTTTGCCATCGACGACCGGCTGAGCGTGATCGAGCAAGTATGGCGGCGGAACGGCATCCGCGTCTTTCCCGTGCGCGCCAACGACGAAGACACACTCTGACCGCGGCCACTAATCCTTGGTGCTCAAGCTGGCCAAGCGCGTTTACCGTGATTGACAAGACGCCCATTGGCGTCTTGCGTCCAGTCCGATCTCCTCAGTGCGGGTAAGCCGGTTCACGCAGAGTCAGATCCAACATGAACCAGATCCTCTATAAGGCGACGCCTGCAACAAGATCATTGTTGCAAGGAGAAGTTCCTCCTGGCGTTCTTCGTCGGGGCTCCGTCTTTCCGTTACCTACCGCGCCGGTCCTGTTCCTGCCCCAAACGTCGACTCCCAGGGCAAGCTTCCCAATGAGGATCGTGCCAAGTCCATGCTGCTTCATCAGTGCCTCACATCGCGTTTTGCTGATCGCTGTCGCGAAAAGCTTTCACGTCGTTTACCACCCACATCTCTGAGAAGCTGCGCAGATGCTGATCGTCGCCGAAACCTTCCACGCGTCACAGAATCTAAGAACCGAGTGGCACGGGAGATGATGCATGGCGAAGGTAGTTCTGATAACGGGCGCGAACAAGGGCATTGGGTTTGAGGTTTCGAGGGCGCTTGGCAAAGCCGGCTTTGCAGTCCTGTTGGGCGCACGCGATGCCGCCCGTGGAGAAGAGGCAGCCGCAAAGCTGCGCGCCGAAGCACTGGACGTCCGATTCGTACATGCCGATCTTGAGCGCGCGCACGAGACCGCGACTGCGCTTGCGGAGAAGATTTCGAAGGAATTTGGCCACCTAGATGTGCTGGTGAACAATGCTGGCGTTGCCGACATGACAGGGGCCGATGGGCCTGCCAGTACCGCTTCAATCGACGTCATCAAGCGCATCTTCAACACGAATTTTTTCGGCACGGTAGAGTTCACGCAACCGCTGCTGCCGCTTTTGAAGGCAGCGCCCGCGGCACGCATCGTGAACGTCTCCAGCGGTCTTGGTTCTCTCGAGATCAACACGAACCCGGATTCGCCGTTTTATGGTGTGAAGCCGCTCGGTTATAACGCCTCAAAGGCAGCGCTGAACATGTTCACCGTAAATCTTGCCTGGGAGCTGCGGGATACAAAAGCCAAGGTCAACTCGGTTTGCCCTGGCTACGTTGCGACGGACCTGAACAACCACAGTGGTCCAGGCACGGCAGCCGATGGCGCCATAGCGATCGCAGAATATGCGCAGATTGGCGAAGATGGCCCAACCGCGGGCTTCTTCCACAAGGACGGCTCGTACGGCTGGTAGCTGCGAGTGTTTCAAGGAGAAAGAGCGGAGCCCGATGGGTTCCGCTCTTTTCGTTTTAGTGATTCCAAAGATCGCCATTTGGCAATGATGTCACTGCTGTGATCTACCCTCGACCCGTAGAAATAGTCCCCGGAATCGGCTTGTTGACGTGAACAGCCCTGCTCTGCCAATCAACCTTCGGAGTCGGGCTGCTGTTTACTTTGGCATGGGGATGGACATTACCTTGCCGGTGCCGCGCTCCGTAAACCAGAGGGTGTCGCCTGCAGGTTCAACGCCGGTTGGCGTCTTGAGGCCTTCCTTCAGCACGGTGACGTGGGCGCGATCGCCCGTCACTTCCAGCGCAGTAATCTTCCCGCTACCATTTTCTGCGACGAAGATTTTGCCGTTCGCTGCGCGCATGCCGTCCAGACCCTTCACCGGTGCGTCCATCCAGATGTCTTCCGGCGCCCCGGCTTTGCCGGCTGTCACCGGTATTCGGTAAAGCTTGTTGAACACAACGCTATTCACGTACAGCGTGCCGTCGAGAAAAGTGATGCCATCAATCCCGTTGAGCAGGCGACTGTCGGAGAAAAGTTCTGCGGTCTGTGCCCCGGGGGCCAACCGGTAAATGCGACCCGGCCCGGTGTCGCTGATGTAGAGCGCCTTGTCCGGTCCAATCGCCATGTCGTTGCAGGTGGTGTTGTCACCGGGCAGGTTCCAGCGGAGCTTAGGCGCGCCGGTCTTCAGGTCGAAGCCGCGCAGGGCGGTATGCCGCTGCGGCGGGTCGGCGGTTGGGTTGGGTGTCAGCTGGCAGGTCCAAAGGGTGTTGGTGGCTGGATCCGCCAACATGCCAAAGAAGAATGTCTTCGGCCCCTCTGCTGTAGCGTCGATGAACTTCTCCGCCGTGGTTGCACCTGGTTGCACGCGATACACAAAGGGCGAGCTTGCACTGCCTACAAACAGAACACCGCCCGGTGCCGCAGTCATGCTCTCTGGCTGCGACTTGGCGTCGCCGATGACGATCTCAGTCGCCGCGAAGGCTGGCAAGGAACAGGTAGCAAGAACAATACATGCTCCAAGACGGCGAGCGAGAGGAGCGAACATCTGTTTGAACTCCGTGCAATGAGAGTGTGGAAAGGCGCGGCCAGTATACGGCAACGCACAAAGGCCGCATCTTTCGATGCGGCCTTTGTGATGGATCTTGGTGGAAGCGTCCGGGCTGAGGCCCGGGCCTATCCGTAACTCGAACTCGCGTTCGAGTTACTTGATGATTTCCGTGATGGTACCGGCGCCCACGGTGCGTCCGCCTTCGCGGATGGCGAAGCGGAGACCCTTTTCCATGGCAACCGGTGTGTGGAGGGTGATCTCCAGAGCGATGTTGTCGCCTGGCATCACCATCTCCGTTCCGGCTGGCAGCTTCGCCGATCCGGTCACGTCGGTGGTACGGAAGTAGAACTGCGGACGGTAGCCGTCGAAGAACGGTGTGTGACGACCGCCTTCTTCCTTGCTCAGGACGTAGATTTCGCCCTTGAACACGGTGTGCGGCGTGATCGAACCCGGCTTGGCAAGAACCATGCCGCGCTCGACGTCTTCCTTGGCGATGCCGCGGAGCAAGAGACCCGCGTTGTCGCCAGCAAGACCTTCATCCAGCTGCTTCTTGAACATTTCCACGCCGGTTACGACAGTCTGGCGAGTTTCGCGGAAACCTACGATCTCAGCAGGTCCACCCACGTTGATCTTGCCGCGCTCAATACGGCCCGTAACAACGGTTCCACGGCCCGAGATCGAGAAGATGTCTTCGATCGGCATCAGGAAGGGTAGGTCGACCAAGCGATCCGGCTGCGGAACATTCTTGTCCACCGCATCCATCAGCTCGTCGATCTTGGCTTCCCACTGTGCTTCACCGTTCAGGGCGCCGAGGGCAGAGCCACGGACCACAGGAACGTCGTCGCCAGGGAAGTCATACTTGCTGAGGAGTTCGCGAACTTCCATCTCGACCAGGTCGATCAGCTCTTCGTCTTCCACTGCATCGCACTTGTTCAGGAACACAACGATGTACGGCACGCCGACCTGGCGAGCCAGAAGCACGTGCTCCTTGGTCTGGGGCATCGGGCCGTCGGTTGCTGCAACCACCAGGATCGCGCCGTCCATCTGCGCTGCGCCCGTGATCATGTTCTTGATGTAATCGGCGTGGCCCGGGCAGTCGACGTGGGCGTAGTGACGGTTTGCCGTCTCATATTCCACGTGCGAGGTCGCGATCGTGATACCGCGCTCGCGCTCTTCCGGTGCGTTATCGATGGTGTCGAACGAACGGAAGCTGTTCTTCGGATTGTGCTTCGACAGCACCTTCGTGATCGCTGCGGTAAGAGTGGTCTTGCCGTGATCGATGTGGCCAATGGTGCCGACGTTTACGTGCGGCTTCGACCGGTCAAACTTTTCCTTGCCCATGGTATTGCTCCTGAGTTGATAAGCCGTTTGCCAGGCGGCTTGAGAGATGGTTTAGAACAGGTGCGGGCTGCCGCACCGTGCGGCTCCAAGCCCAGGAAAACTTTGTGGAACGCCTCAGTAGTAGGCGTACACCTTGAGGTACTTCTGCCGAAGTTCCGGATCGACCTTCTCAAGTGTGCTTAGGTAGTGTTCGCGGATCATGCCCTGGTCGCCGTCGCCCAGCTGTTTGTATTCTTCTGAGGTCTGGGGGCCCAACTTGCCTGCACCGGCAATCTCTTCAAAATTGCGAATACGAAGCTTGCCCCGTTCCAGCGAACGAAGAAAGCTGTCCACAGTGCCAGAAGAGAACGCCGAATCAATAGCGCCTTTGACCGCATGGAAGACCGGATGATTCTCTACCGCGATGACTGCCTGTTCGTACATTGCGTCTTTGCAACCCTTGCCACTTGAAATTCTTTGGAGCGGGAGACGGGGATCGAACCCGCGACCAACAGCTTGGAAGGCTGTGACTCTACCACTGAGTTACTCCCGCACTTGCGGCTAGAGCCTCAGGGGCTAAAGCCCGCTCGCTCCCTGACTCGTGTGTGTACGGCCTTAAACCCACACCTTCCGAAAAGGAAACAAGCTACTACAAAACTGGAGCTGATGGAGGGGCTTGAACCCTCGACCTCTCCCTTACCAAGGGAGTGCTCTGCCACTGAGCTACATCAGCATCTTTACTCGCGATCCGCACGCTGTCGTTGCAACCAACCGATCAGCACCCGAAACGCGAAGAACCCCAACAGCACCCACGCCAGAGCCCGATACCTGCCGGGTTCCATCGTACATGCAACCCCGACAGCCGCACCGGCGATCACCAGCAGGGCGACAATCATGCGCTGCTGCGATCCCGGTCCATCCATCGGCTACATCTCACCACGTGTACTGCTTACTACTTAAAATCATGGTGCACAGGGGAGGATTCGAACCTCCGTAACGCGTTGCGTGGCAGATTTACAGTCTGCTGCCATTAACCACTCGGCCACCTGTGCACATCGTTCACTGCCTGCAAGCGGTATGGAGCTGGCGAAGGGACTTGAACCCCCGACCCTCTGATTACAAATCAGATGCTCTACCAGCTGAGCTACGCCAGCCCGCCTTGACCAGATACGAACCCGGCCCACACGTGTACCAGACAGCAAACTGCGCTGCCAACGGAGCGCAGCGCTGTCTTAGACTTTAGCACAAAGACGGAGTTGGGAAGTCGACTGAGGATGGCGTGCGTCCCGAATGTTCCCAACGCTAGACTTACCTTGTGAACACATTTGAAACGCCGGAAGAAGTTCCGCAGGCGGTAGAACTCGCCCCATCTTCGTTAGGGGCCTGGTTACGGCGACTGATCCCGAACCAGCAGAAGCGACTGCTGGCCTTGACCGTATTTGCCGGTGGCCTGTGCGGCCTGGCGGCAGTCGCATTTCACCTCACCATCGGTCTGTTGGAAAAGCTGCTGATCGACCGCGCCAACCTGGCGGCGGGGCATAGCTGGATCTTCTGGACCATCCTGACGCCGGTCGTGGGCGGCCTTGTTGTTGGCCTCGGTCTGACGTTCTGGGCACCGGCAGCTGCAGGCAGCGGCATACCCCAGGTCAAGGTGGCTTACACGCTCCGCTCCGGTGCCATCTCAGCCAAGGAGACTGTCGCCAAGTTCGTGCTTTGCGCCCTGCAGATTGGCTCGGGAGCATCGCTGGGGCTGGAAGGGCCCACCGTGCAGATCTGCGCCGGGGTTGCAAGCATGCTGGCACGGGCTGCGCGGCTAAGCCCGCAGGCAGCGCGACGCATGACCTCTGTGGGGATGGCGGCGGGCATTGCGGCTGCATTTAACGCGCCCATTGCGGCGATTACGTTCACCCTGGAAGAGCTGATCGGCGATCTTGATCAGACCATGCTGTCAGGCGTGATTGTGGCGGCAGCACTGGCAGCCGTTGTGGAGCATTCCATCCTGGGCGGCAACCCGGTGTTCCACGTCTCACGGCCCTATGTGTTCGCAAACGCTTCCTCCCTCATCTGGTATGCGCTGCTTGGACTTGCGGCGGCGGTCGTGTCGGTGACCTTCACAGATTCACTCCTGGCGCTGCGGGCCTGGTTCCGCAGGCTTCAGAATGTGCCCAGATGGGCTCACCCGGCTTTTGGAGGCTTGGCAACAGGTGCCCTGGCCGTGGTTGGACTTGCCCTGTTCCACCTGAACGGCATTGCCGGCGATCCTTACAAAACGCTTGAACTTGCCCTGACCGGCACCATGCCTTTGCTGCTCATGATCGTGTACTGCGTGCTCAAGCTGGCTGCGACGGTTTGTTCTTACTCCAGTGGAGGTTCGGGCGGCATTTTCGCTCCTGCTCTTTTCATGGGGGCCATGCTGGGTGGTTCCGTGGGGTACCTGGACGTGATCATCTTTCACCATTCGGCTGACGCCATCGGAGCCTTTGCCGTAGTGGGCATGGGTGCAGTGTTTGCTGGCATTGTCCGTGCACCCATCACTTCGGTGCTGATCGTGTTTGAGATGACGGGCGGCTACGGCCTGGTGCTGCCGCTGATGATCGCCAACATGATTTCCTTTGCGCTTGCCCGCCACTGGCGCGAGGTCTCCATCTACGAAGCCCTGCTGGCGCAGGACGGCATTCACCTGCCGCACCGGACGGTGCCTGGGGAAGAAGTCGGCGGCATGACGCCCCAGCTTGGCCAACCCGTCAGCCAGACAGAGAACGCAACGGCATAGCGGGTACCAGAGCCGTGAAGTTCTTGAACAACTGCTCTCGGCACGTTTATGCCACCGGTGCGTCTGACCTCCAGACTTTGACCCGGTCTTATTGCCCTGCTAGGGTTAGCTCAACAATTATGGCGATGGGGTTCGCCGTGACCGCACGCGCTTGCCGCTGCTGATGACTCCTGCATCCAGATAGGAGATCCATTGCTGAAACCTGCCGCCCTGTTTCGATCAGATTCCTTATCGCTCCCCCGGTATCTTCTACGGTGGATTCCCATTGCAACCCTTGTTGGAATCCTGGGCGGAACCGCTTCCGCGCTTCTGCTGTGGTCTTTGGAAGCAGCCACAAACCTGCGTGAAACTCATCACTGGCTGATCGCACTGCTGCCTTTGGCAGGCCTGTTCGTCGGGTTTGTGTACTGGAAGTTCGGCACATCTGTTGAGGCCGGCAACAACCTGGTGCTGGATGAAATCCACGACCCGAAGCGCACTATTCCCATCCGGATGACGCCTCTCATTCTGCTGGGCACGTTTGTCACTCACCTGTTCGGCGGGTCTGCGGGCAGGGAAGGCACGGCCATCCAGACGGGCGCGTCGCTGGCCGATCAGCTTGCCCGGCCTTTCCGAATGGATGCCCGTGAGCGCCGCGTTCTGCTGATGGCCGGCATCAGTGCGGGCTTCGCTTCCGTGTTCGGCACACCACTGGCCGGGGCGGTGTTTGGCATGGAGGTGCTGGCTCTTGGAGCGGTCAGCTACGAGGCCATTGCGCCCTGCTTTCTGGCAGCCTTCATCGGGGAGTTCACAACGCACGCCTGGGGAGCGCACCACACCGTCTACACGGTTGCGCTGGTGCCTCCGCTCAACGTCGTGCGTATGATCTTGGCCGCTGCCGCGGGAGCATGTTTCGGCCTGGTCGCAGGTGCCTTTGCAAAGACGACGCACGCTATTGGAGCCTTGTTCAAGCGGTACGTCGCATGGCCTCCGCTGCGACCTTTTCTCGGAGGGACCGTTGTAGCTGGGGCGGTGTTTGCGCTTGGGACCACGCGGTACATCGGCCTTGGTATTCCGACCATTGTCGCGGCCTTCCATGGGCAACTGCCGCCGTACGACTTTCTGAACAAGTTCCTGTTTACGGTCGTCACGCTAGGCGCGGGCTTCAAGGGCGGAGAGGTGACACCGCTGTTCTTCATCGGCGCGACGCTTGGCAACGCGTTGTCGTACGTGCTTGCCCTGCCTTCTTCGCTGCTGGCCGGCATGGGCTTTGTCGCCGTGTTCGCGGGGGCGGCAAACACACCGCTGGCTTCCACGTTAATGGCAGTCGAACTGTTCGGCGGCGAGGCGGGTGCTTATGCGGGCATCGCCTGTGTTGTCAGCTACCTGTTCTCAGGTCACGGCGGCATTTACCATTCGCAACGCGTTGGCAGCAGGAAGTACCTCTCCTTGTCAGGTGATGATGAGTTGCAGGTTGCGGGCGAAAGTAAGTGACGCATTCCTTCTGTTGCGGGCGCTACACCGTTGCGTGCTGGACAAGTAACGTCGTGGAACAGGTACCATGCGTGTGACCTTATTTGCTCATTTTTCCAGTCAGGAAGAAACACCATGAAACTTCACTACCTTCTGGCGGGCACGCTCTCGCTTGCACCGTATGTGGTTGCTCAACAGGTGCCTCCGGCCCCTGCGCCACGCCCGGCTCCTGCACCTTTGCAGGTTCCATCGCCGCACTACGTCTCCGTTCCCATGAGCATCGAGGTCAACGCTTCCGTGGATAAGGTTTGGGGTCGCATTGGCAAGTACTGCGACATCGGCGAGTGGGGCATCGCGGGGTGCACCATCCTGTCCGGCGACGGCGACTTCGGAACAGTGCGTTCCATCGGCAGCGAAATCCTGGTGGGTAAGTCGAAGTATTCCTATACCTACACGCAGCCTGTGCGGGTGGGACCGCCGTACAACATGTACCACGGCACGCTGGAGGCTGAGCCGATCACGGCAACCACTACGCGCATCAAGTACACGCTGCTGTTCGACAACTCCATGCTGGCAGATGACGCGGCGCGCGACAAGGACATCGCCAGCCGCCGTACGCGGTTTACCAAGATGCTGGGCAACATGAAGGTGCTGGCAGAAGGTGGAACGCTGCCGCCCGACGCACTTGCCGGACCGCCTGCGCCGCCACCAGCGATGCCGGCGCGCTGACCCTGCAAGCCCGGAAGGCCTATAGCTTCCGGGCTGCTCTTTTAGGCCGTGAAGATATTCCGGTTCAGGTAGTCGTTGCGGAATTTCCCGCGGGGATCCAGATGTGAGGCGAGTTCGCGAAACTGCTTCATGGCAGGATACTGCTGCTGCAGATAGCTGCCGGGCATTTCGAAGATCTTGCCCCAGTGCGGCCGAGCTCCAAATGGCATAAGGACCGCTTCGATTTGCGGCAACATCTTGCGCACCACCACTTCCTCCGGCTTCCATGTGAAATGGATCGCCATGGAGTCGCGCCGGTAGGCCATGCTCATGGGCAGGTCGTCCGCCGCTACCGTGCGAATCTCTGTGATGAACAGGTGCGGTGTAATGCTGTCGCGCAGTTTCTCAACGGCCCGCATGGCACGGTAGCCATCTTTGCGGTCCACGAAGTATTCCGTCTGAAGTTCTTCGCCGTTGGACGGTGTGAACTCCATTTTGAAGTGCGGCATGCGCAGGTACCAGGGACCGATGCTGCCCATCTGCTCGGTGCAGGCTTCGGCGTTGTTGCCCACAATCGGGTGCAATTTCTCGGTCTGCAAGGTTGCACCGTAAAACAGCTTTGGAAGCTCTCTTTGCGCGCTTCCGGGCACGATTTTGTCCTTGATCCAGACTTCGCTGGCGGTGTTGTTCTGCCAGTTGGTGAACAGGCTGACGCTGTAACCGGCGCTCAAAATAGTGTCGAGGTGGTGCTCCAGCTCGTCGAAAGAGAGGTTTTGGTAGACCACCTGCGACATGTCGAAACGGGGCAGCAGGTCAAGCGTTACGCGGGTCAGAACACCCAGCGCTCCCAGGTGAACGACCGCCAGGCGGAACTGTTCCGGGTTGGTGTCGCGCGAAAAAACGACGGTTTCGCCATCGGCTTTCAACACCTCGATGGCGCGAACCGCCGTGGACAGATTCTTGTTGCCGACGCCCGATCCGTGGGTGGCAGTTGCGATGGTTCCGCCAACCGAGATGTGTGGCAACGATGCCAGGTTGTGCAGGGCAAAGCCTGCCTTGTCCAGAACGGGCGCAAGTTCGCCGTACCGCACGCCCGCGCCCACCGTGGCCGTCTTTGCGGCGGGATCGATATCGATCCCCTTGAGGCTGCGTAGTGAAATCTGGGCATCGTGGCTGTCGGCGATGTTATTGAAACAGTGCTGCGATCCCAGCTGCTTGATACGATCCGATGTCATGACGATCTTGCGCGCTTCCGCAGCATCACGCGGCGCGTACACCCGGTCCGTGCCGTACCGCAGATTCTTCGACCAGTTGGTGCGTGAGACGTCGGCGTGGTCGTTCAGGGCGGGCTCCTTTGCAAAGGCTGGCGTGGTCATGGCGCTGCCGGCAAGTGCCATGGCAGAGGTCTGTAGCAAATCTCTTCGGGTCATTTCGTGTGCCTTTGTTTTCTCTTACCGAGGCCTGTTGGTACGAGATCAAGATAGTCCCTAACCGGGAGAACTTCACATAGGCCTCACACAATCTTCCTTGTGCCAGGGTGCCCACCATTGCACAATGGTGACGCTTGGCGACTCTGCGTCGCACGTTATCCAGAATCGCGGCCTGTCGAAATACAGCTGCCGCTACCGTGGGGGATCATGATCAATAACTTGCACCTCGCCTGCGATGTGACGGGCTTTGTGCCGACGCACGCCCATGCTGCGCTTTCTGTAGCAGAGCGGCTGAACTGCATCATCCTGTTCCGTGAACCGGGCGCGGCCGTGCAGGGGCTGATCGCAGAGGGCCACGCGATGAAGGGTTTCCGCGTGGATACGAAATCATGCAACTGGGGACCGATGAGCGGCTTCGTCTGCATGGACCCAAGGCTCACCAAAGACACTGTATACGAGGGCAGAAACAAGGAATGGACGCATGAAGCGCTGTCAGGCGCCATTAACGAGAAGTTCTTTGGAAAGGTGACCGACGCAGCCTGGAAAGGCGGAGCGATGCCCATTGTGCTCTCGCCGAAGCGGGTGGAAGAGTTAACTCAGAAGGGTGTCATTACACCCGCCACAGACATGTACGGGCACAAGATCGGTGTGTCCAAAGCGCCCAAAGGTTCCGCGTCTCTACCCTGGCGTTTGATTCCCGTTGGCAATCGGCAGGTCACGTCGAACCTGGTCAACGGCAGAGTGGTCAAACAGGAGATCCACTGGCTGCGCGGAGCCACACCGCAGCACATGGTGCTGTGTGTCGACACACACAAGACAGGCGGATTTGCCCAGAGCTACCCACACGGCCTTGCGGATCCCGTCTCGAAAACGATGTTTGGCGGATACGAAACCATCATGGGGCTGACGAACCCGAACACGGAACACCTCGGGTTCAAGGCATGCGTCACGGCAGATTATGATTTGCTGGCAG